>NZ_JARBDC010000088.1:0-266416 GCF_036577625.1 Paenibacillus sp. GYB003
CTGGTATCAGAACCAGTCCGTTGCGCTTTCTGAGACGGAAAAACCACATCGTCAGGCAACAGATGCAACAAAAAAAGCGAGTTCTGCGCCCCAACGCAAACCCGCCAGCCATCATCCGTGGAAAGCCCCGGACACCAACAAAAACAAGCGTACCACAAAATCAAGCGCCTTCCAAGAGGCTCTGTATTCCCAGCACAACACCTATCATGAGGCCTTCTGGTGACGGGCGGCCTCCACACTACAAAAAGTGACATTTTTACTGCTCAGTTAAGGTGACATTTTCACAGACGCTTGACATCGCCTCATTCGGTGCGCTTCGGCGCGCATGCGGCGGCGACCGTTCATGCGGCGGCCCGATGCGGCGTTCGCCGACCTGCGGCGCGACGGCCTAAACTCGGCCAAACAGGACAATCGCATGAGAACCGGCCCAGGCCAAGCTCCTATCGTTCCCCGCGTCCGTCCGGCCGCCCTGTCCTGGCGGGCTCGAATTAAACCGGATTACCTCAGGCTGTCGAGAACGAGTTTTTCAGGCAGATCCTCTTCCCGGATATCCGCACACATACAAGGTTGCCGCCTATTGCTGAAGCCGCGGTTTTGCAACAACCGGATTTCCTCCCGTTCTTTCGTTTCCGAATTGAGCCCACGTTCGATTGAACGGGAAAAGCTCCCGGTAAATCGGCTCAGCATCGGCAAAAAGCGCGGTCCGGGCTAAGTTATCGGGATGATTTCCCGTTAAAGTGTCCGAATGCAGGCAACCCGGCAAAATTAGCGGGAGGTTTTCAAGTTGTGGAGAAACTGACTTACAGATTCGCACCCGAAAACGGCGCAAGTTTCCGTATCGCTGCTTTTGCGGAAAGCAGGTTATCCCCACAGCTTCGGGTTGTTGCGAAACCGACTGGCGGATCCGTACCCGTATTTGTCCGCGGAAGGCATCGGAGGCCGCTTCATAAGGAGCGGAAAGCCTCGGCCGCTATTCGACCGCTAGTGACAAACGATTTCGATCATGTTACAATAAGTGCAAACTTTTTTCCGTAAAATTCCATTTGAAGCAATCCCGGAATCGAATATCGAAGGAGCCGCGAGCCTATGGATGAACTCGTACGGTTAAAGCAAACGCTGCTTGACGCCACGCACGAATTGATATCCGGATGCCGCTTCTGTGTGCAAATCGCTTCCGACTGCGACGACCGAACACCTGTACACTGCGTCAAATATTCCGGCTGCGCCATTCCGGTGCAGATCAATGTCGCGACATGCCTCTCCTGTCAAGAATACAAGAAGAACGTCAAACGAGCGGAAAAGGCGACGGTAGCGACTAGCGGCTAGAAGGCTGTTTGTCGATTCGGCGTGGAAGCGACGATTCGGCCGCATGGCCGGGACGCCCCGCATTCCGTTTTGAAAGCGCTGCCCGCTTACCCGCAACGCGCGATCGCCGACAGCATATGACCGGTCAGCCGTTCTCGCCGATCGTACAAAGTTTCCGCGACGGCTGCAAACCGCTCCCCTTCGACGACGCTTGTTCGAACTCGGCAATTGCAATCGTTCCGCGAACCGGGCGAACGTTTCCTCGGCCTCGGCGGACAAACCGCCCGGCAATTGGCTGCAGTCGGCGAAACCGCGCCACAGCGGCCATGCGCATTCCCGCGGATATCCTTTCGCGATCATTGCACGGATTCCTTGAACAGGATAGTCGCGTTTGACCGGCTGCGCGTCCGGACGCAGCTCCGACGCAAGCGCATACAGCTCGTCGAGCCGCCCGTTCCATCGCCCGACTTCCTCCGCGGACAGCGCTTCCGCCCCCAGGCAGCCCAAAATCGCTTCGCCGATATCGGACATGCCGCACGACGCGCATCCTTGCGCGATCTCCATCATCCCTTTACGCGCCGCCGCGCTCGGCGGTCTCAGATCGATCGAATCGAGCAAGCCCGTCGTTGCCGACGGCCGTTACCCGGTTCAGGGAAACGAGGGCCGGCAGGCGCAGCGTCCCGGGCTTCTGCGAAATTCCCCCAAAAATATGCGCCATTTCGGACTTTCGTTCGTTCTCCGCCATATCGTTAGAACACTAACTATCGCACAAAAAAATCGGACTAAGCTAATTCGATTCCGTCGGGAGATTGCCTTCGTGAAATTCTTCTCCCGGGGCGCCCGCGCGCCCGCGCGGTCCGGCCGAATTCGGCCGCCGGAATCTTTGTTGCTTTGCGGACTTTTCTATGTCAAGATAAAGAATATATATCGCAAGGGGCATAGGACGAAGATGAAACCGTTATTTCGATTGCTCACCGAGCTTTCATCGCGGAAATGGATTTCGCGCCTCACCGGCGCTTTCGCCAAATCGGAGGCTAGCCGCCGGCTCATCCCGTGGTTCGCCAAATCGTACGGCATTCGCATTGACGATGCGGAGAAAGCGATCGCGGAATACCGGACGCTCAACGAATTTTTTACGCGCCGGCTGAAGCCGGGGCTGCGCCCGATCGACGAAAGTCCGGACGCGCTGCTCAGCCCGGTCGACGCGCTCGTTACCGGAATGGGACCGATTCAGGCAGGCGCGATGCTGAACGTCAAAGGACAAGACTACACGGTGGAAGAGCTGCTGAATCGTTCTCCGCGAACGGTCAACTACCGGTGCGGCTTTTATTTCGTCCTTTATTTAAGCCCGACGGACTACCATCGCATCCATTCGCCGGCGACCGGCGCGATCGTCGAGAAGGAGCGCGTCAAAGGCAAGGTGTACCCGGTCAACGATTTCGGCCTGCGGCACATGAAGCGGGTGCTCAGCCGAAACGAACGGCTTATTACGTATATCGACCACGAATGCGGAGAAATCGCCGTCGTCAAAGTCGGCGCGATGAACGTCAGCAGCATCCGCTACGCCGAGCCGCTGCCGGACCGGGTCGAGCGCGGCGGCGACCTCGCCTACTTCGAATTCGGCTCGACCGTCGTGCTGCTGACGGAGAACGGCATTTTCGAGCCGCGCGCGGACTTGGCCGTCGGCAGCAAGGTGAAGATGGGCGAGCGGCTCGGACGGCTGCACGGCAAATAATCGGACGAGCGAAGCGCGAGCGTGCCCGTACGTCGACGAACGGCGATCAGGGCGTGCTTGTATACGGCAACCGTCTATCGGCGACGATCGAGGAAGAAGGCAGACTCTTGGATAAGTAAAAAAAAGCGGCCGGTTCCCTTGGCGGAATCGGTCGTTTTCAACGTTGGTTTCAAGAGCGGGCCAGCCGATCCAGCAGCTCCGCCAGCCGTTCCTTGGCGACCGGCTTGAGCAAATAACCGGCGATGTCCGGACGTTCCCCCTCCTGCGCGTATTTCTGATAAGCCGTTACGAAAACGATGCTCGCCTCCGGGCACCGTTCCCGAAGCAGGCCGGCGCCTTTCACCCCGTCGATTCCGGGCATTTCGATATCGAGAAAAATGAGATCCGGCTTCAGCTCGTCGACCGCCTCCAGCGCCGCGGACACTTGCGCAAAAGCGCCAAGGATCGTCACGCCTCCGATTTCCCGCAGCAAAATGTCCAAGACTTCCGAGGCCATCGCC
Organism: Paenibacillus sp. GYB003; assembly: GCF_036577625.1. Taxonomy (NCBI): domain Bacteria; kingdom Bacillati; phylum Bacillota; class Bacilli; order Caryophanales; family Paenibacillaceae; genus Paenibacillus; species Paenibacillus sp. GYB003. The sequence goes on from NZ_JARBDC010000088.1 coordinate 3,541, forward strand.
TCGTCGTCGATCAAAATGGCTCTGCGCACAGGCTCCTCCCCACCAATCGGGATACAAACGTACCGCTTCGCCGATGATCGTACCACGGACCCACTCAACGTTTTCCAAACATGCGGCGGCGCTCCGCGAAACTGCCGCCGCCCGTTCGTATCCCGTACCCGAGCTTCTGTGCGGTTATCGCGCCGTCCGCGGACCGCTCCGTCAACGCGGCTCCAGGCCGAGGTCCTGCCCGAAGGCGAGCTGCTTCAGCCGCTCCACCTTGTCGACGGCGGCCAAGTCGCCCCGATCGATCAAATGCCGCAGCAGACGGTCGTAATAATGTTCCCGGTACGGGTCCAGCTCGATCAGCTTGCGCAGCAGCCGCTCCTTCTCCAAGCCCGACGCTTGCTCCGCCCATTGCTCCAGACACGACAGAAACGCGCCCCGGATGTCCGCTTTTCGGCTTGCCGCCCAATCGTAATGCTCGGTCTCCAAATAATCGCCGCGGTACAGCTCGAGCAGCTTCTCGGCGTCGCCCGGCCCGCCCTCCCGCTTCATCACCGCTTCCAGGCTTGCCAAATCGCTCGCGACGTGCGTCGTCCGCATCCAATACCGTTCGTCGCCGAACGCCACCATATCCGGGTGTCCGGCCGCCTTCAGCGCGCTGCGCAAATTGTACAGCGTCGTATGGAACAGCGCCTGGGCGCGTTCCGGCGGCGTATCCGGCCACAACTGGTCGATAAACTTGTACCGGTAAACGGGAGAGCCGCCGTGGTGCCACAAATAGGCGAACAGCTCCTTCGCCTTCTTGGTCCGCCAAGTAATCAACCGGCCGCCGGCGTCGTACAGCTCCATGCTCCCGAGCACAAACAGCGACAGCCTCCCATCGTTGCCGTCCCCATCGCCTTTGTCATTGCCTTTGTCATTGCCATTGCCGTGCCCGTTTCCGTTTCCGTCCGCGTTCCCGCCGCCGCCGCCGCCCGACCCTCCCCGCTCCCTGTCGGCGCTTCGCTTTGCCGCTTTCGCGTACAGGCCGGCATACCGCGACAGCGTCTTGACGAGCCGGTCGCTCGCGACCGGTTTGAGCAAATACCCGATCGCATTCGTATCGAACGCCTCCACGGCATATTGGTGATGCGCCGTCACATAAACGATTTCGGCATCCGGACAACGGGCGTACAGCGCTTCGGCGGCCTCCAGTCCGTTCGTTCCGGGCATCTCGATATCGAGAAAAATCAAGTCGGGCTGCAGCCCGGCGGCTTGCTCCATCGCCTCGGCGACGAGACGGAATTTGCCGACGACCGTCACCCCTCCGACCTCCCGAAGCTGGATGTCCAGCACGTCGAGCGCGTTTTCTTCATCGTCGATCAAAATCGCTTTCAGCATCGATGTCGGCCCCCTGTAGATGAAGCGTAACTTGCGTCCCTTTGCCGGGCTCGCTGCGAATCGTCAGCTTGCGCCCGCCGCTCATTTGCAGCCGGCGGTTTACGTTGTCGACCCCGATTCCGGAGGAGCCTCCGCTTTCCAGGGCGAGCAGCTTCGGACCGTCCATCCCGACGCCGTCGTCTTCCACGACGATGACCACGCCGCCGTCCCCGCGGCGAACGGCGATGTCGACGGTGCCGCCCTCGGGCTTCGGGCCGATTCCGTGCCGGACCGCGTTTTCGACGATCGGCTGCAGCGTCAGCGGGGGCAGCATGCACCGCGCCTCTTCGTCGACCGCGTAATTTACCCGCAGCCGGTCGCCGAAACGAAGCTGCTCGATCGCCAAGTACGCCCGGACGAGCTCCAGCTCCCGCTCCAGCGGCACGGCGGCGCCATGGAAGACGAACGTGAACTTCGCGCGAAGGTACGTGGTCAAATGATGGACCGTTTCGCGAAGCTTGCCGACGTCCTTGTAGCTGAGGGCGACCAAAGCGTTCAACGTGTTGTACAAAAAGTGCGGCGTAATTTGCGCCTGCAAAAAGTCCAATTCCCTGCGAACGGCTTGCTCGGACGAGCTTTTCATCGCCAGCAGCGACTGCACCCGCGCCTTCAGCTCCGCCAGCTCGAACGGTTTCTGCAAAATGTCGTTCGCCCCGGCCGCAAACGCCGCGACGATGTCGCCCGTCTGCCCCGAAGCCGTCAGCATCAGCACCGGCAGCTCCGCCAGTCCGTGCAGCGTGCGAATATGCCGGCACACATCGAGTCCCGATACCCCCGGCATCATCAGATCGAGCAAAACCAAATCCGGCTTCGGCGCGCCCCGAAGCGCCGCAAGCGCCTCCTCCCCGCCGCCGACGGCCGTATAGGCGCAGTTCAACGACGAAATCGCGTCCATCGCCACTTTCAGGTTGGACGGCTCGTCGTCGACGATCAAAATGCGGAACGGCGCCTCCCGCCCGTCCGGCGCGAAGCCGGAATACACCGGGGAAACCGGTTCGTCGCGGCGCTCGGCCGACGCGGCGGTCTCGGCCGCCCACGTTCGGGCGATCGGCAGCGTGAACGTAAAGCGGGACCCTCGTCCGACCTCCGATTCCATCTCCAGGCGCCCGCCGTGCAGCTCCACCAATTGCTTCGAGATGCTGAGACCGAGCCCGATGCCGTCACGCGAGCCGGCGCTCTCCCCGTCGTCGTATTGAAAGAAAGGCTGGAACAAGCGGTCCATCGCCTCGGGCGGTATCCCTTTGCCCGTATCCGCGACGGTGACGGCCAGCTCGTCTCCCCGGCGCGACGCCGATAAGGTGACCGTGCCTTTATCCGTATATTTCAGCCCGTTTTCCAGCAAATTGTGCAAAATTTGCCGCAGCCGGTTTTCGTCGGCTTGGACGAACGGAAGGGCGCCGGGCAGCTCGTTGACGAGCCGCACGTCCCGTTTGATCGGCGCGATCGACAGCGTCTCGATGACGAATCGGGCCGACATGCCCAGATCGACCGGCTTCGGATCGATCGAAAGCTGCCCGTGCCGAATCCGGTTCATGTCGAGAATGTCGTGCACGAGCCCGGCGAGCCTCCGTCCGATCAGATGGAGCAGCCGAATATTTTCGCGATGCTCCGCGGGCAAAGGCACGGCCATGTTGTCCAGCACCGTCTGCGATAAATTGATGATGCCGTGCAAGGGGGTGCGGAGCTCGTGCGACGTTTTGGCCAAAAACTCGTCCTTCTGGCGGTCGTACGCGATCAGCTGCTCGGAAAGCCGCTCGCTTCGCCGGAACGCCTCTCGCATCCGGTCCGACATGAGAAACGACTGCGAGAATACGAGAAGCAGCGGGGTGACGATCATATAGAACGGGTTGTCCAGGGCCATCTGGTACCGCGTTTGCGCATAAACCCAGCTGACGATCAGGAAAAACACGCCGAGCAAAATATAATGCGCCTGCACCCCGCCGCGCCTGCTGCGGAAAAGGGTCGCGAACATAAAGGCGAAAGCGACGATTTGCAAAAAAATGCCCGGCCAATACAGATCGAGCAAATACTCGTTCGGAACCGCGACGAGCAAAGCGAAAAAGACGTAGGATATCCGGCGCAGCCGCCTGAAAAACGGGCTGCTCCGCTCGCCCAAATACAAATACACGTATGTAACGAAAAACAGGATTATGAAATAGGGCAAAACGAACAGCAGCTTTTGCAGCACCGGAAACGGAAGCGACGGCAAAAAAGCCGACATCACGATTTCGTTGTCGATGCTGAAAAACAGTCCCGTCGCCAGGCAAAACAAGCAAAAACATAACAGATACGGCTCCTTGCGCCACTGCTTGAACATGCCGGCGAAATAAAAGCCGAAGACGAGCAGCGTCGTGATAACGATCGTATCCGCCAGACGGGCGTTGTCGCGTCTGGACAGCACGTCCGGCGTCAAGCCGAACTCCGGCGCCTGCACGAGCCCGCCTTCCATGTAGCGAAAGCTGGCCGTCTGCACGATGATGTCCACGGTTCCCGCTTCCGCTTCGACCGTCCCCAACAACGGCAAATTGCTCGGAACGAACCGGTCCGCCGTCAAATCCGGTTTTCCGTTGCCGCCGACGTCTTGCCCGCCCATATAAACGCGGCTCGACATGCGAATCTTTTTTCCCCTGAAGCTGTAAAGCGCCGGCTCGCTCACCTGCACCCGCAAACGGTACGTGCCCGCCCCGTATCCGCTGGCGGACGGGGAAATGCCTTTCCAGCCGCCCGGAACCCGCGTCAATTTGCGTTCGGCCTGCAGCGGCTCCCCGCCTGCGCGAAAATCGTCCGGGGTCAGCAGCCGATTCTCGTAAAACTCCCACTCCCCGCGCAGCGGAATTATCCCCTGCTCCGCAAAATTCCACTTCCGGGCGTCAAGCACCCCTCCGCGCGCCTCCGGGTACCGGTCGGAAGGGCGAAGCCAGTCGTAAATGAATGCGGACGTAACGACGGCGAATAAACCGATCATGCCGATCAAAACCGCCAGCTGTTTGTTCATGGCTCACCGCCGCCGGACTTCCGCCAATCGAATGTCAGTTCGCCGCCGATTGCGGCGCTCCGTTTGGCGGTTTTTGGCGAAAGCGCGCCTTGTCCGTCCCCCATGCCGTAACCGAACCTGCCCCTCTTCTGCGACTAGACGACTATGCGTTGCGAAACGATGCGTCTCCCTTCCTAGTTTAGGGGATTTCCCCGCGAAAAAACAGGGGGCGCCCATGAAGAAAAACCGAAGCCTTTCGATAAGGTGCGTCATGAACGAAAAGAGCGAGTGCCGGCGGTATCCGAACGCCGTACTCGCTCTTTTTTTCGAAACCATGTACCGTTTTGACGCTCGCAGCGACGGGGCGCGCGGAGCGGACCGCCGTTTCAGACATAGGCCTGCTCGTAAAATTTCCCTTTCACCCGGATGACCAGACTGGCGGCGCCATTGCTTTCGTTCGGCAAATTCGCCGCCAAGCTCGTCGCCGGTCCCGCGCCGCTGCGCAGCTCGATTTTCAGTACGGTCGAATAATTGGACAGCCGGTACGGAACCGCCTGCGCCGCATAAACGGCCGGTCTGGCCCATAGTGCGGCGTCGGACGCCCGCGATTCGACGACCGCCGTCTCCACCTCCTGATAGTCCGCCGAATTGTCGATCGCCGCGGACAAAATCAGGTTGTACTTCGCCTGGAACGATTTCTCGCCCAAATAGAGGCCGCGGGAAAAATCGTCGTACTGACCGGGAACGGGCGTCGGCGTCCACTGCCGGTAGTTCCAGCCCGCTTCCGAAATCGCATAGCGGAACAGCGCCTCCGCGTCTTTCGATCGGGCTCCCGCCTGAATCGCGTACGAATTCGCGATGCGGTGCTCGATGACGCCGCCGTTGTTGCGCAGCTCGATCCGGAATTCGTAGTCGAGCAAATGGATATGGCCGAGTCTCCGAAACGGCGGAACGATATAGGCGCCTTGGCAATGCTCGATTTCGTGGTAGATTGCATTCGTCCGGTTGTACGGAAACTCGCAGGCGATCAGCCGGGGCTGCGCCGTATGCTTGGTGGCGCGGATCGGACCGCTCTCGGCCCGGCAGTTTACGAACGTGGGCCGGATGACCCGGTCCAGCACGATCGAAGCGCTCTCCCGCGTCTGGATCGAGCAATTGACGAACCGCGGATTGTTGATCCGGTACGGCGACCCGCTGCCGATGAAACCGTCGATCTTGATCGGCGTGCTGTCCGGCTCGATCCGGCTTTGCCAGCCCGAAACGAAGCCGTTGGAATGATGGTCCGTGCCGGAGAAGAAGCAATTCGTAACGAACAGGTGGGACAAGCCGAATTGCCCCTCCGTAAGCGCGTCCCCCGTCGGCGGCGCAAAGCCGGTTTCGTCCGGCGGGTTTCCTTCGTCCCCGCCGAGCACCGCCATGCCGATTTTGCCCTGGAACAGGCAGCTGTCGATCGTCGCGTATTCGATCGCTCCGTATTCGCCCGTGGCGGCCAGCCGTCCCGATGCGTCGAGAAACAAGCCCGCTTTCCGCCAATACCCGACGACGGAGACGCGGGTCAGCTTCACGTGATCGGCGTTGTCGATCCACAGCCCGACGTCGAACATGGCGTGCTCGTCCGTAAGCTGCGTCGTAATGTTCCCCATGTCGTCGCGGATCCGGAAGTGGGACAATAATTTAAGGTCCGACAGCTGCGCCCCGTCGGCGTCGCTCTCCAACCGGACCGTGCACGTAAAGGCGGCGAATTCGGCGCGATTGCTCGAAAACGTTTGCGAGCCGTTGCCGTAAAAAGCGAGCACCGTGCCGCTCTCCATGTCCAATATGCTGTGCGGCAGCTCGTTGCGGCGCTGGCCGAAGGCGTACCACGACGAATTGCCCGAGCCGCGGACGAACGTATTGCGGGGAACGGTGATCGTATCGGTCAGCTTGAAGATGCCCGGCGGAAAAAACAGCGTCTTGCCCCGCGCCGCCGCCAGCGCGGCCCGAACCGCCGCCGTGTCGTCGGCCGCTCCGTCGCCTTTGGCGCCGAACCAGTCGACGCGTACGTTGCCGTCATGCAGCCTCTTGAAGCGAGCCCCGGTCCCGGAGACGAGCACGGTGCCGTCATTGTCCGCCGTCGCCGTATCCGCGGCATCGTACCGAAACGGGCCTTCCCGGCCCGGGTCGGTTACGTAGTACAAACAGTCCGGATTCGGGCTTTGCTCCGCCCGCAGCCCGTCGAACGTCACCGCCTTGACGTCGCCCGCTTCCGCGAGCAGCGGGTGGCTCGAAGGCTTGCCGCGGCCGTACACGGAGCCGTGCACGGAATCGGCTGCGGCCCGTTCCCCGCCGTTCGCCGCCCCGCCGATTCGTCCCGTCAGCGCGCCTTCCGCCGCCAGCGCGGCGCCCGCCGCTCCGATCGCGGCGAGCAGCTTGCGCCGGCTGATCGGACGGGCGCCGCCGGCGCCGTCCTCCCGCCCCGCCCGCTCCCCGCGCTCGCTGCCGTTCCCCATTTCCGATTTCATCGCGTTTCCCTCCCGTGGCGATTGTTCATCCGTCGGACAAAACCTTTACTTGTTCTGCTCCTCCCGGACCATCTTCTCGATCTTTTCGTCCGCGTCGCGGAGCGCCGTATTCATGTCGACCTGGCCCGTAAAAAAGCTTTGCATGCCCGCGTTGACGATATTGAACGCCTTTTGGTCGTATTTCGTACGGACGTAAGGATCGGCGACGCGAGTCCCGTAGATGGCGTTCAAATCGATTCCGCTCGCGAGCGGATTGCCTTCGAACAGCGCGTTCCGCACCTCCTTGCTCACAAGCGGCGTCACGAAGCCCATGCGGCCGAGCTCCTTCTGCGCTTCGTCCGACGTGTAGTACAGGATGATGCGGAAAGCCAGCTCCTGATGCTTCGTCGTCTTCGAGATCGCCATCCCGCCGCCGAACAATCCCGTGCCGACGCCCGGCTTGTCTTGGAAAACGGGATACGTCGTAATTCCGAACTTCAGCCCGCTTTGTGCGGCCTGCACGAAATCGGTATCGGTCAGCATGACGATATGCGGATACATCGCCAGCGTCTTGCTCTCGAGAAACGCTTTGCGTCCGTCCCCGTGCTTCGCCCCTTCGGGGAAGTTGCCGGGCACGCCGTAAATGTCGGCGTACGTCTGATAAAGCGTTTTCCAGCCGGGCGTCGAGCCGACGAGCGATTTGCCCGTCTTCGCGTCGATGAACGGCAGCGACAGCTGCTTTTGCATCCGGTTGACGTTCAGCCCGGCGTCCAGTCCGCGGTAAGCGACGCCCTGTTCGCTGCGGGCCAGCTTCTTCGACAGCTCGATCAAGTCCGGCCACGTGCTGTTCGCCTTCGGGTAAGGCACCCCGAACTTGTCGAACAAGTCTTTGTTGTAGTGCAGGACGAACGGCTGAACGACGAACGGGAGCATAAGAAGCTCGTTTTTGCCGACGGAATAGGAGCGGATATCCTGGATGACGTACGGGTCGAACCGGTTCAGGTCGACTTTGTGCTTCTGCACGAGCGGGTCGAGATTCATCGGCAGATCGACGTCGGTAATTTCCTCCAGGTTCGTAATGCCTTGATCGATAATGTCCGGCGGCGACGATGCGAGCAAATCCTGCAGCTTGATGTCGTAGCCGACACGGGTGAACGTGACGTTCGGAAATTTAGGCTTCAGCACTTTGCGGATTCGCTGCTCGAACGCCTCCTCGCTCATCCCGGTGCGGATCCGGATTTCCGCTTTCTCGTCGGAGCCCTGCGTCATATCGAGAGGCGCCTCGGCGGCGGGCTTTCCCGGCTCCGGCTTCGCTTCGTTCGCGGAGCTTCCGCCGCCTTGCGAGCAGCCTGCCGCCAGCGCCGCGATGACGGCGACCGTACATGTCGTTTTGATCAGCTTGTCGTTCATGCAAGCATCCCCCTTTTGTTTCACTTGTTCCACAATACGGAACATTGTTCTCGTATATAAGCGCAGAAAACCGTTCAATACGCCAAATCCCGAAAATCGCGAATGCGATGAAACGTTATCAAATTGCCGTTGTGCGCGCTCGACGCTCTTTCGTCCCCGGAGCGGCTCAGCACGAGCAAATCGTCCCCGTCGATCGCCATGCTCGCGTAATGCCGCGACTGCTTGGGCGACGCTCCCGCGCAGACAAGGCCGGCGAAGCACCAATCCACGCAGTTTTTGGAAAAATGCAATTGCAGCCGGTGCCGCTCGTTGTTCGGCAAATCGTATCGTTCCTTCGGCAGCCGATCCGGCCGCGTCATGCTGTCCGTCGACTGCGACGAAAGCAGCCAATACAGCTTCGTTACGTCGTCGTACACGATATGGAACTTCATCTGCCCGCCGGGACACGGCACGAACGCAACCCGTTTGCCGGACGGAACCGTCTCCAGCATCGTCGTCATGCGGCCTTCTTCATCCTCGACCACCTTGGCGACGGCGGCGAATCCCGTTCCTCCCGTATGCGCTCTCATCCACAGATGGAACGTGCGGCCGTGCGGATCGTACCAGACGTGGTCGGGGTCGACGAACTGCACGACGTTCGTCTCGAGCCAGCCGACCGGGGCGCAATTGATCTGGCCGCGCTTGTGATCCTGCATCTCCGTAAAGAACGGAACGCCGAAATAGTCGAGGTTGGCGGACGGGATCGCCTCGCGGGCGGTCAGCGGCGTGGCGTAAGCCCAGCTGTCCGGCTTCAGCAGATCGGCGTCTTCCCGCGCGCGCATCAGGATCGGTTCCATCAGGCTGACCGGCCAGAAATGGGCCTGATCGCCGTCCCGGATATTTTCCATCACCAAATAAATGCTGCCCTTTGCGTAATGCACGTTGCAGGGCGCTTGATGCCAATCGCCGCTCGACGTCAGCTTGACCGGCTCCGTCCACGTCTCTCCCCCGTCGTCGGAACGCATGATCATGATGTCGACGCAATGGCCGATCACGTAAACCGAATCGCCGGCCAAAAACGGACGCGCGTGCATAAACGGAAACGTTGCGCTGTGCCGCCACGTCTTGCCGCCGTCGTCCGACACGTACACTCTTCCTTGCGTGATATAGCCGTGACGCGAGCCTTTCGGCCCGTCCAGCTGGGGAACGCCCTTCCCGCCCAAGTCGATCGTGGCGAGCAGGCGGCCGCCCGGCAATACGGCGATGCCCGGGCTGAATCCGTAAATTTGGTCCGGATTCGGGGATTCGAATAAAGTTACGTACGAATCGGCAAGCGGCTTGACTTTGAAAGAGCCGCCGTTCTCCGTTCGCACCGTCGTGTTCGTCATTTGCTCTCACCTGCACCGATATATTGTTGGCGGAACCAACCTAATTTCCGTAAAATCGATCGTAAGACTCCTGCCGAATTTTCATCAGCTCCGCAAGCCCCATCCGGTTCAACTCGGCCACGTAATCGTCCCATTCTTCCTCGACTCCGCCTTGGACGATCCATTTCGCCTCCATCTGCCGGACGAACTTGTTGATATCCGCACCGAGGATGCTGACCCGTTTGTTCTGCTCGGGAGTCAGGTACAAGCTCGGATACGTCTCTTCTTCCTTGGCGATATACGGCTTGTAGACTTGGTAAAACCTTTCCCGCAACTGGTCGGTTTCATGGGGAATCACCTTGTCCATCCATTCCTTGGAAATCATCAGCGGAAGCGCCGTCGACGGCGTCACGCTGCCGATCCAATAGACGAGATCGGTCCCCGGCGGCGGATACAGCACTTCGATTTTGCCGTCGTCCCGCTCCTTCAGATGAGTCCCGAACGGCCCCTGCTGAAACTGCAGCACCGACTTCGGCTCGTTCATCTCGTCCACGAGACGGATCGTCGCTTCCGGATGCTTGTTCGCGGAAGTAATCGAGAAAAAGTTCGGGATGATCCGGTTGTCCTGCCTTCTCCACACCCGGTCGCCGTTCGGCCCCCGGAGCGGCGGCATCGGCTCGTAATGCTTCAGCCTTTCCAAATCCAGCTCGAACGTGCCGTTAAACGAAGCCAGCACGCCGACGATCGGCACGTCGTTTTTCGTCTTGGACAGAAGCTGCTTCGTGTCCTGCGTAAACGTCTCCCGGTCGATCAGCCCTTCGCCGTACAACCGGTGCAAATACCGGATCGCTTCCTTATACCGCGGTTCGGTCGCTTCGAATTTCACCTTGCCGTCCTTGACGTACAAATTGGTGACCGCATCGATGACGCCGAATGCGCCGAACAATTCGTAGTAGCCGTTCGTCGTCGCGTTGTAGCGGAACGTGGACGGAATTTCGTCCGGCAGTCCGTTCCCGTTCGGATCGTTCTCCTTAAACGCTTTCAATACCCGGTAAAAATCTTCCGTCGTCTCCGGCATCTTCAGCTGCAGCGCATCGAGCCATGTCCGGTTAATGAGATACGTGTTGCGGTATTCGAAAAATTGTTGTTCCTTGAACCACGGCAGCGAATAAATATGTCCGTCCGGCGCCGTAGCCGTTCTTCGAACCTGCGGATGCTCGGCGAGAATGCGGCTGATGTTCGGCGCATAACGTTCGATCAGCCCTTCGAGCGGAATGAGCGTGCCCTGCGAGCCGTACTTGATGACGTCCTGGGAGCTGAGTCCGACAAAAAACGCGTCGGGCAGCTCGCCGCCGGCCAGCATCAGATTGATTCGGTCTTTGAACCCCTCTACCGGTATCGGATTCCAATCGATGCGGATGTTCGTACGTTCCTCCAGCTGCCTGACGGTCGCCATTTTATCGAGATCGTTGAAGTAAGGCTGCTTGACCATCGGAATCCGCAACGAAATGGGCTTGTCGACGACAGGCAGGCCGGTCGGGCGGAACGTGTCCGCTTCCTTGCCGCCGCCGTCCGGATGCGCGCCCGGTTCGGCTTTGCAGCCGGCAAGCCAAACGAGAGCCGCAACCGCTACGATTTTTTTCATGAACCGTTATCCTCCCCGACTGCTGGATGTTGAACGATCGGCTGCCGCGAAACCGCTTCATCCGCCGGATGCCGCTTCATCGGATGACCGTTCTCGCCCGCACGGGCAGTCGAACGGGAATGGCGTCCCCCCTTTCGAGCAACACCTTAATGCAAAAAAGGGGATGCGTAAATAACCGATTTATGCGGTCCGTTCACCGGAACTTACATCGGGCGCTGACGGTTTTTGACCCGATTTGCCGTTTTTTACATCGCGCCGCAAAAGGCGCGGGAGCCGCTGCGGCAGCGCCGATCGGCAACGGGGACGCGGGCGTCGGTCAGACGTTTTTTTGGTGAAGGGAACGGAATTCCCCCGGCGTCATGCCTTCGATTTCCTTGAATTTGCGAATAAAGCCGGGAACGCTGCCGAAGCCGATTTGGCCTACGACGTGCTGCATGCTGTCCGTTCCTTCCAGCAGCAGCCGCTTCGCTTTTTCCATGCGCACGGAATTGACGTACTGCATAATCGTCTGGCCGGTCTGATCTTTGAAGTAGCGGCTCAAATACGATGGGGACATGCTCAAGTCGTCCGCCAGCGCCTGCACGGAAAACTGAGAGGATGCGTAATGACGCTCAATGTAATCGACGATTTGATCCCGCAGCCGGAAATTCGCGCTTTCCTTCTGCCCGCGAACAATCGAACAAATGTCGGCGCTGATCGTCCGGACCAGCTCGACCAATTCGTCGACCGTCTCGAACTCCGTCAACGACAGCACGTCCGGGTACCGCTTGTGCCGGTCGTCCGGCCGTATGTTCATGTCGTACATAATCGAGAAAATGACGTTGATCAGATCGAAGCAGATGCATTTGGCCGTAAAGAGCGGGACGCCGTCGCCTTTGATCGTGGCGATGATCGCGTCCAGCTGCGTCTCGATTTGCTCCGTATCGCCCTGGACCATGTACAGCTTCAGCCGGTTCCGGTCGCCCGACGGATAGCCGCTCTGCGGAACGTCCGCGCGGGCGACGGCTTCGCCGAAAAATATAATTTCGCCGTGACCTTTGATAAGCCGGTAATCGACCGCGCCGGTCGCCTCGATGTACGATTTGCCGATCTCGTCCGCTCCGGCGTACGGGTTGCCCACGCCGATCGTGGCGTTCAGCCCCCTCGTCCGGGCCACATGAAGGCGAAGATGCGCCAGCTTCTCGCCGAGCGCGCGCTCGTCGGCATTGTCGACTCCGATAATGAAGACGAGCTTGCTGCCGTCCAGGCTGTCCAGCCCGTAGCCCTCGAACCGCGAAGGCGTCTGCCGGGCGCCCGTTTCCGGGCTTGCGTGCCCGACGGCGAGCAGCCGCTCGATGTCCTCCACGACCGAAGCGCCGGTCGAGCCGCGCAAGTCGTCTTTTCTCGAGAATGCGAAAATGGCGACCCGGAACAGACGCTTCGTAAACCGAAGGTCGGCCGCTTCCCCTTTGTCGTTGAACGACCGGATATCGGAAAACTGCCCTTTGAGCAGTCCCGACATCAAATACGATTTCAGCGCCGGCTTGCTGCTGTCGAGCTTGCGATGCAGTTCGTCGTTGCTTTCCGACATGTAGCGGAAAGCGGAACGGATCGACTCCAGCTCGTCCGCATGGCGCGGCGCCCGGTCCAGCATGCTTTCCGCGAGCTGCTTCAGCCTGCGGATCGGCGAATAGTTCAGCGACATGACGCCGAAGATGGCGGCGGTTCCGAGGAGCAGAACAAGGATTAGGCTGTAGGCCGTCCTCGTTTTGACGAGCTCCACGCTTTTCATGACCGTGCTTTTGTTGACGAGCGATATATACGTCCAGCCGGTCGCAGCCGATTTCACGTACCCGGCGAAATATTCCTCCCCGTCGAACAGAACCGTTCCCGACCCGCTTTCTCCCTGCGCTCGGACCGTATCGAGCAACCTTCCGAGCGACGGGGACGAAACGGGGGCAAGCGACGTGATCGGCTCGTCCCGCTCGTTCAGGATGATCGCGTTGCCGCCGTAATCGCCGAACGTCGTCACGATCATATCGTTGATCGTTTTCGCCCGAATTTGAAACAGCACCGTGCCGTAAGGGGACGTTTCGCGATACGGGATCGGCACGATATACGTTATAAACGGTTCCGGATTGGGCGCCGATACGATTTCCGCCGGTCGGAGCAGCGGCGTTTCCAGCTTGTTGATGTCGCGGTAAAAATCGGCCGAGCTCCAGCTTTCGTAACGGAAAATTTTATCGGGATACGTTTGCGCGGCATATACGCTGTAGGGCGAGTACAAATAGCTCCTCCCGCGGAAATACAGCAGCATATCGTGAATGAACGAGTTGGCGCTCGCGTAGTTGCGCAGCTCGGCGCTCGCGTTCATTTCGTTGAACGCGTTTTTCGTCGCGGTGTACGGCGAAAGCTGCGGATTCGCGGCGATATGGACGGCGATGTTGCCGAGCTCGTTCATTTTCGTATCGATCGTATCTTTGACTTGGGAAAGAACGGTCAAATTGCTCCGGATCACTTCGTCCTTCATCAGCTTGATGAAGTAGCTATAGGCTACGAATCCGATCACCAGCACCGGGAGCATCAGCATGACGATATAAGATCCGATGTACTGATAAAACAGTCTGGAATTCGGTCTGAATTTGCCCATTGCCGTTCTCCTTCTGCGATACAAGAGGTGAAAACGTTTACACAAAACCTGCGGCAGCCCGCATAAGATGTCGAAGCGCGGTAAATTTGTATTCGCAATGTATGGATAAACTTTACAAATTTGTTGTATAATGAACGCATACGAGGAAGGAGGAACGCATACCATGACGCCTTTTGCCGCCAAGCTGATCGTTCTCGCCGTCGCCGCCGTCGCGTTTTATGTCATGAAGCTGATGTTCAAGGGTACGCTGAAAGGCGAAGCGGGCGCTTCCAACATTTTGTTCGTCACGATGACCCCGCTCATCGCCGCAGGGTGCCTGTTCGTCTTTTTCTTTTTATTCAAGGCCGTATACTATATGTTCGTCTGACGGAAAGAGCATCCGTTCGAGGCCGGGCCCGGCTTGGGCCGAATCCGGCTCGCGCCGCCCCGTCCGGAGCGCCGCGCCGCCGCTTATTTATGTCCCCGGCCCGTGATCAAATGCGCCGTCGCCGGAGTATCCTGCTCCAGAAGCGGATATATTCCTTCCGGGTATACCGGCTTGCGGCGCAGCTGCGACAGCGTCCGCCAGACGAGCTTGACCGACGTATGCTCCTTGTGCCACAGCGGCTCGGGAATGTCGTTCGTCACCTTCAGCTCGCACCGATGAATGAGCGTCACCTGATGATGCTCTTTGCCGTAATATTGAAAAAAATGCTCGTTGACGACGAGCAGGGGGCCGACGACCACTTCCAGGTCGTATTCCTCCATAAATTCCCGCACGATCGCTTCCGCCGCCGTTTCCCCGTACTCGACCGTGCCGCCGGCGAAGCGGTAAAACGATTCGTCGTCGTCGCACTGCACGAGCACTTGGCGTTCCGTTCCTTGCCGGGGATCGCCCTCGCCAAAATCGCGAATCATGACTCCGGCCGCTCTCAATTTCGGATTCATACGTCCCCCTTTCCGCCTCGTTTCGTCGGACATGCTTCCCTTGCCCGCGGCGGCATCATAATGATACAACGTTCATTTATTGTAACCGAATCCGGTGCAAAAAGAAAATCGGTCTTTGCTTTCCGCGCAATCGTCTTGTATGTTTGTATTGACGCATTCGAACCGTTCTATACATCCTTATGGCGTTCGCCCGCCTGCGATGAATCCCCTTCGAAGCGATTGCGTTGCCGATTTGCGCCGGACGCCTCGTACGTCGGCAAACGGAGCGCGAATGCGCTGCCTGCGTCCGAGCTGTGCAGCAGCAGCAGATCGCCGTTTTGGGCCTGCGCCAGCATCCGGCTGAACGTCAGCCCGAGACCGAGACCGCGATACCGCTGCCGTTTCGTTTCCCCGCGAAAAAACCGCTCGAACACGAAACGCCGATCCCGCTCGTCAATGCCGTGGCCGTTGTCGATTACGGCGATTTCGGCGTATCCGGCTTCCTCGCGCAGCGCGACCGTGATGCGGAGCGGCCGTTCGTCCGTCCGCGCCTGCTTCGAGTTGTTCAGCAAATTGACGACGATTTGCTGAATGCGCAGCGCGTCGCCGACGACGACAAGCTCCGGTAGATTCGCCTCCAGCCGCGCCTCGGGCTCCCCTTCCTCCTGCAGCATGTTCCATTGATGAACGATTTCCGATACGAGAGCGACCGCGTTCAGCCGGTCCCGCCGCACCTGGACGAACCCGGCGGCGAGCGCGTTATAGTCGAGCAGATCGGAGACCATCGTTTGCAGCCGGTCGGTTTCCTGGATCGCGATATCGAGAAACTCGTCCGCCTCCTTGTCCGCGACGACGCCTTCCCGTACCGCGTGCACGAGGCCTTTGACCGACGTTACCGGCGTTTTCAGCTCGTGCGTGACGCCCGCGAGCATGAGCGTCCGCCATTCCTCCAGCTGCTTCAACCGGCTCGACATGTCCTTGAACGAGGCGACCAGCTCGCCGATTTCCCGCTCGCGCCAGCCTTCCTCCAGCCGGACGTCGTACGAGCCCCGGCTCACCTGCCGGGCCGCTTCGGCGACCTGCCGGATCGGCCGCGACAGCTTGCGGGACAGCAAATAGATCGTCAGCCAGCCGAGCAAGGCGAGACCGATCAACAATACCGACAGCAGCCGGTACTCGTTCGGAATGTAAGTCAGCGCCTTTTTCGATTGAATGAGCGTCACGTGTCCGATCACCGTTCCCGACTTATCGACGACGTTAGCCGAAACGGTTACGAAATCCGGGTCCGCCGATTCCGACAAATCGTCGCTCAGCCGTTCCCTTGCCTCCTGCGGGGAAAGGGTGCGGTCGACGTACAGCATTCTCCCGTCGGCGGCGGAAATCGTCACGCACAATTCCTCGCTCAATTTGAAAAACCGTTTCCGCTTCTCGATCAAGTCGTCCAAATAAGGCGGAAGGACCGGAGCGTTTCCGTCGCTCGCCACCCGGTCGGCGATTTCCTGGGCCAAAAGTCCGGTCATCTGCATCCGGTTGTCCATCGTCGCCTGGCGCACCCAGACGACCGCGACGGAAGCGACCAGCAGCAGGCCGACGCACAGGATCAACACGTAGCGGAACGTCCAGTACGACAAGATCGAAGTCGATTTCATTCGCCTACCCAAAATTGATACCCCGTTCCCCGCAGCGTGCGAATTTCCCCTTCGGCGGTCGGCCAGTGGGAAAGTGCTTGCCGCAATCGTTTGATCGACAAATCGACGGCCCGGTCGCTTCCGTCGTAATCGATGCCCCATATTTGCTCGATCAGCTGCTCGCGCGTAAACGTCCGGTTCGGATATTCGGCCAGAAAAAGCAGCACGGACATATCGCGCGGGCTGAGCGGCAGCTCCGCTCCGTTCAGGCAGACGCGGCGCGCGGCGAAATCGACGGAGAGGCTGCCGAACATCCGCACCTCCCGCCCTTCGAGCCAGCGAACCGGCCGGCGCAGCACCGCGTTCACGCGCGCGACCACTTCCTCGGGCACGAACGGTTTGGCCATATAATCGTCGGCCCCCCGATTGAGCCCGTCCAGCATATCGTGAATGTCCCCTTTCGCCGTCAGCATAATGATCGGACAGCTGCTTTTCTCGCGAATGCGCCGCAGCACCTCCCAGCCGTCGACGACCGGCATCATGACGTCGAGCAGCACAAGCTCCGGCGCGGCGGCGTCGAACAGCCGCATCGCCTCTTCCCCGTCCGCGGCCCGCTCGACCGCGAAGCCGGCCCGCTTCAAATACGCGGCCAATACGCGAGCAATCGCTTCTTCGTCTTCCACCAGAAGAATCGTTCGCACTCGTCTCTTCCTTTCCCGATCAAGATTATTGTACAACAGCTTGTCCGGCTTTCGTCAATCGGGACGCTTTCCGGCGTGTCGACTTATTCCCGACATATTGAATTGGTACACTTGGAATGGCACGAAACCAAACCTAAGGCGATGGAGGGAATCGATAATGGGAAATAAACAGAGAAAACCGAAAAAGACCGTACTGTTCGCATCGGGATTGGCTTTTGTTCTACTCGCGGGCGGCTATGCGGCGTACGACTATTATGCGGGCAACCATGTGGAAATCGAGCGGGTCATCCCGGCCGGCGGACAAGCTTCGTCGGGACAAGCCTCGTCCGGCGGCGCGGCCGCCGTATCCGCGCAAAGCTTGAACGGTACGTGGAAGGTGGCGGCATCGTCGAAAGCGTACTTTTCCGTCACGACCTCGAAAGAAACGGTCAACTTTGTTTCGGATCAAGTTGCCGGACAATGGGACTTGAACGCCGCCGACCCGGCCCAATCGAAAGGGCAAGGAGAGGTCCCGATCGCCTCGATCAGCTCCGGCAACGGCCAACGGGACGGCCATATAAAAGGAAAAGATTATTTGCAGGCGGACGCTTTTCCGAAAGCGACGTTCCAGGTTTCGTCGTTCGAAGGGCTGCCGAAGGAATGGAAGGAAGGCGCGGCCGTTCCGTTCAAAATGAAAGGCAAGCTGAACGTGAAGGGTATCGACAAGGAAGTTACTTTCGAGTCCAACGCGCTCTACGAGCAAGGACAATTGAAGCTATCGGGGACGACCGTCGTGACGTTCGGCGATTTCGGCATGAAAAATCCGCATACCGTCGTGCTCGAAGCGGAAAATAACGTCACCGTCCGGCTGGAGCTCGTGCTGAGCAAGCAAGCGAACGGATAAGCCGGCTTCGGCGCGCCGGCCCGGCGCTTGCGGACGGATGCATCGGATGCGGCGACAACGTGAATTCGACGGGTGACTCGCCTTTGCCGAAATGGTATAATAAGGCGACCTGCGAAACATAACACGGTTTGGAAGGATGGACCAAAAGTGAACGAACTGGTGAAGCAACTGAATGCGACCATCGAACAGGAAAATCGTCACGTCTTCTCGATGCTGTCCAAGCTGGGCCAAGCGATTTACTTTCCGAAGGAAGGCATTTTGAGCCAATCCGCCGAAGCGAAGGCGAAAGCGAAAACGTTCAACGCCACCATCGGCACCGCGCTGGAGCAAGGCAAGCCGATGTATTTGAGGGCGATTCAGGATACGCTTGCGGCGTACGACCCGAACGACATTTACCCGTATGCGCCGCCGGAAGGCAAGCCGGCTCTGCGCAAAGCGTGGCGCGACAAAATGCTCGCCGAAAACCCTTCGATGCAAGGGAAAACATACAGCAATCCGATCGTCACGAACGCGCTCACCCACGGTCTCAGCATCGTCGCCGACTTGTTCGCGGACGAAGGGGACCCTGTCGTTTTCCCGGACAAAAACTGGGAAAATTACGAACTGTGCTTCGGCATCCGCCGCGGCGCGGAAATCGTCCATTTCCCGCTGTACGACGACAGAGGCCGGTTCAATTCGGCCGGACTGCGCGATGCCGTGCTGGCGCAAAAGGATAAAGGCAAAGCGATCGTCATTTTGAACTTCCCGAACAACCCGACCGGCTATACGCCGGACGCCGCGGAAGGCCGGGAAATCGTCGACGCGCTCGTCGCCGGCGCCGAAGCGGGCATCAACATCGTCGCCGTCACCGACGACGCGTACTTCAGCCTCTTCTTCGAAGATTCGCTGCACGAGTCGCTGTTCGGCCAGCTCGCCGGCGTTCACCCGCGCATCCTGCCGGTCAAAGTCGACGGAGCGACGAAGGAGGAATTCGTCTGGGGCTTCCGCGTCGGCTTCATCACGTACGCTTCGCCGAGCGAGCCGCTGCTCGCCGCGCTGGAGCAGAAGACGACCGGCATTATCCGCGCCACCATCTCGAGCGGACCGCATCCGTCGCAGACGTTCGTGCTGCGCGCCCTGCAATCGCCGGATTTCGAGGCGCAGCGGCTGGAGAAGTTCCACATTATGAAAGCCCGCGCCAACCGGACGAAGCAGCTGCTCGACAGCGGCAAATTCGATTCGGCCTGGACGTATTACCCGTTCAACTCGGGCTACTTCATGTGCCTGAAGCTGAAGACGGTCGACGCCGAGACGCTGCGCGTCCACCTGCTCGACCAATACGGCGTAGGCACGATCGCGCTCGGACCTACCGATTTGCGCGTCGCCTTCTCCTGCATCGAGGTGGAGCAGCTCGAGGAGCTGTTCGAGACGATTTACCGCGGCGTTCAAGATTTGGAGAAAGTCGGGGCGAAGTAATTCGCCTTGCGGGTATCACTGCGACGGCCGGATTGGCGACCATCCGCTATTTATCGAAAAAGGCCGTTTTTGCGATAAATTATGAGGTGGAAAGGTTCGCTAGTTTCAGCGAGTCGATGCTTCAATAAGAAAAAGCCGGGAAGCGGAACGGAACCCCGTTCGCCTCCCGGCTTTTTGCTTTCGCGATTAATTCCAGATGTATTTGATTTTGGTTACGGTAGTACCGGTGCCGCTCAATTCAACCTTTAACCCGTTGGCGAAAATGACGGACGAATTCGGGTTTTCGAATACCACATTCGCGCTCACGTCAAGCGGTCGAATGTTGATCGTATCGCCGTTCAGCGCCAAATTCATTTTCGTCAACTTGCCGTCCGTATTTTTTTCGAAGCTGTATACCGTTCCCGAATACGTGAACGCGTTGTTCTGGGTAGTGCCGACGGCCTCGACGACGCGGCCTACATTGTTAACCAATCGGATCCGCACCGTATCCCCGACTTGAATGCCGCTGGGCGCCACTTGCTGCTCCGAGTGTCCGTCATTGCGGAAAACCATGACGGACTGATCGAGCGCTACGGTTTTAACGCCGCTTGTTGTCGATATCGTCAGCGTATAACCGTTGTTGGCGGTTGCCGTTACCTTCCCTTTGACGACGTTATTTTCTTCGCCCGGCAATTGGTCGCTGACGCGATCGAGCAGCGCGGCGAGTTGGGCGCGCGTTACCGGCTCGTTCGGACGGAACGTGTTGTCGTCGAAGCCGTCGATCAGGTTGTGATCGAGCGCGACCTTCACGTAGCCTACCGCGCCTGCCGGAATTTGCTGCGCGTCCTTGAACGGCAGCGTCGCGTTCATGTTCGCTTTCACTTCGGCGTCGTATTGTCTCGTCGATTTGACGAGCAGCATCGTCGCCCACAGACGGTCGGCCGGCTTATCCGGCTGCACCGAGCTTTCCGTTTCGATAAACAGATCGTTTTTCAATGCGACGGACACGTACCCTACCGCCCAATCCGGAATTTTATCCGCGTCCTTGAAGTTGAGCTGCGCGTTCATCTCCTGCTGCGCCTGCGCTTCCAGCCCCATGTTCCGTACGGCCGCCACGATCGCCTGGATGCGGGTTACTTTTTCCCGCGGCCGGAACGTGCCGTCCTCGAACCCTTGGAACACGTTTTTGCCGGACAGGCTGGCGATATATTTGACCGCCCATTCGACGTCCGCGCCTTTCAGATCGCTGAAGCCTACGAAAATGTTGATGTCGCCTTTGTTTTCAAACTTCGGCCCGTTGCCGTTGTTCCAGCTTTGCGAGCTGCGTTTGTCGTCGTTTTTGTCGTTGCCTTTTCCTTTGCCGTCGGCAAGCGCCGTACCGGCTCCCCCTGCGAGCATAGCCAGCGTCAAAGTCGTCAATACCGTCGTTTTAAACACTTTTTTCATCCTGCTCAACTCTCCCCGATAATCGTTTTTTTATTTATGTAAGCGATTTCAAGCGGTCATTTGAACTTAAATGCCGGCTGCAGGATCGTCCGTTTTACTGATCAGGTAAACGGGGCTGCCGCATCCTCGCCGCCTCCAAGTCCAGAACCTTCGCGAAGTGTTCCCGGTACTGATAAATCCATTCGCTCCGGCAAAAACGTTTGTGGGGGTAAGCGAAAAAATGATAGACTTGTACTGAGTATCGGCATTTTCGAAAGGAGTTCAAGCATGCGCATCAAACGTAAGACGGCATTCGCCGCCTTCGCCCTTATTCTCGTCATAGCGGCGGCCGGCTGGGCGGCATACGCCTGGGGAGGCGGCGGCGTTAAGCCCGCCGCGGAGGACGACGGATCGGTTCGGGAGCAAACGTCGAATCCCGATCCGGCCCAAACGAAAACGCCGGACGCGACGGCGAAGCCCGCGCCGCCTGCGGAAAAAGCGATCCCGACGGAGAAGGTGGACGTCGTCCTGTTCGGCTCCGAGATGGAGGGCATGTATTTGGCCCGGGCGGCCGCGGACGAAGGCTTGAAGGTGAAGGTTCTCGACCCGCGGGATCGCGTCGGCGGGCAGCTCATACAAGGCGAGATGTTCTTTTTGGACGAAACGAAGGACGAGCAGGGCCGCTCCCTCGTGCAGGGCCGGATCAAAACGCTGTTCGACGGATTCAAAACGGCGAAAATCCGCAAAAAAGACGAGTACGTCCGCTACTTCGACGAGCTGCGCCGCGACATCCCGCTCGAATCGGGCATTTCGATCACGTCCGTCAAGACGGTCCCGCCCGCGAACGGCTCTTCCGACGCGACGGTCGCCTCGGTCGACTACAAGACGAAGGACGGCACGGACAAACGGATCGAGGCGTCGTATTGGGTCGAAAATACCGACTACGCGGCGTTCGCCTCCAGGCTGAACGTGACGCGTCTGCCCGGCCTGGAAGCTTTTTACGGGCATCCCGACAAAATCGAGTATATGAGCGCCGGGATGATGATGAATTTCAAAAACGTCGACTGGAAAACGTTCTCGGCCCATTTCAACGGGCTGTCCGCGGCGGAACGAAGCAAAAAATACGGCGGCGGCTACGTGAGCGATAGCTTCGCGATCGGGCTGACGGGGATGACGAACGCGTACAAGCCGACGAACGACCGGGTGTTTTTGCGCGGACTGAACGCGGTCAACCAGCGCGACGGCGAAGTGTCGATCAACGCGTTTCTGATCTACACCGTCGATCCGTCCGACCCGAAGTCGGTAGCCGAGGCGATGGAGCTCGGGAAAAAAGAAATTCCGCTCATCCTGAACCATTTCCGCAAATCGATCGTCGGCTGGGAGAAAGCCGAGCTGAACGGCTTCCCGGACTATTTGTACATACGCGAATACAACCACTACGAGACCGAATACGTGCTGAAGCCGTCGGACATGCTCGGCGCCCGCATGTTCTGGGACAACGTCAGCATCGCGGGCTATCCGCTCGATTTGCAGGGAACGAGCCTCAACAAATGGGGCATCGAGATGGGGCGGCCGGACAAATACGGCATGCCGCTGCGCAGCTTCCTGCTCAAACGGTACGCCAACGTCATCATGGCCGGCAAAAACGTCGGAGCGTCCGCGATCGCTTACGGCAGCGCGCGCATTCAGCCGAACACGGGGCTGGCCGCCGAATCGATCGGCGTCATCCTCGGGCAAATTCAAGGCAAGAAGAAGCTGAAGGAGCTGACCGAGGCCGACATGCCGGCGCTGCACCAATATTTGGAGACGAAGTACAAAATCAAGCTGACCGGCGTGAAAGGCACGAACAAACTGGCCGGCTGGACCGAGGACGAGCTGCGCAAGCTCGACACCGGGGAAATCGTGTACGCGCAGTACAAGCGGAAGTAAGCAAGCGGAAAGCGGTCAAGTCAATTGGTCGAACAACCGTCCGGTACGATCGCCGGACGGTTGTTTTTTGTGCGGGCGTGTATCGTTTCTACAATTGGAAAAAACGGTCGAGCGCCACCCTGCCGCTCGACCGTTTTTTCCCATCCGCTCAACGCTCGTTTTTGCCGTTCGACACATGAAACCGGACGGTTCCGGCAATTCCCTCGAACCGGGCGGAAATGTGCGCCGTTCCGCGATCGACGGCGGTAACGGTTCCGTCCGGCGATACGGACGCCACTTCGCCGTCGCTGCTCGTATACCGCAAATACGAGCTGTCGACGGGGAATACGGGCGTCCCGTTATACGCGGCCGTAACGGTCGTGCGGTACGACTGTCCGATCCGGGCCGACGGCGGCAGCCCTTCGACGATCAGGCCGTCCACCGCTTGCGGGGTGACGAACAGATCGGGAGAACGGACGGACTCCACCGTCCGGCCCGGGAGCAACCCTTTCCGCACCGTGCTTACGTTGATTTTGTACGTTTGGCCGTTCGCAAGTCCCGTCAGCCGATATCGATACGTATCCGCCGTCACGGTAACCGCGGAATCGGATACCGGCCGATCGTTCACGTAGACGGCATACCCGAGCGACGGCGACGCGACGGGGGTCCACTCCAGCATGGCGGAGCCGTCCCACGGCTGCGCCTTCAGCCCGCCGGGCGCGGCCGGCGCCTCCGGAACCTGACCCGGCAGAACGGCTCCCGGCGTCGGCGTCCGGTGAAGCGAATCCGGCTTCCTCCGTTCCATTTCGCGACTGTTCCAGTCGAGCGTCTCCGGAGCGAAATACGCCATGCTTTCGCCTTTCACGAAGTCGCAATCGACGCCTTTCGCGCACCGGCCGTTTCCGGCGTCGCCGTTGTAGCGGACAAACGTGTACCGGTCGTGGATTTTGTCCCCCTTCGGCCCGACGATCGCGAAAAACCGTTGGCCGGAAAAGGCGAACCCGCCGCCGTCGGTATAGACGAACTTGCTCTCCGGCAGATCGGTGCCGTAATGCCGGTTGAAGTCTTGAACGGTCTTCGTCCGTTCGTTCCGCATCCATACGATTTTCGTATCGAACGGCGGGATGATCGTGTCCGCCCCGTGGATCAAAAATTTGTCCACCCCGTACTCCCACGGGCTCGCGTATTTGGGCTCGAAGTAATAATAGATGCGGTGGCCGGACAAGTCGACCGGACTTCCGCTGTCGTTGTACAGCTCCACGTAACGGAACGCGCCGGCGGGGTCGGACGGCTCGACGACGACTTCCGTTATTTGCAAAGCTCCCGGTGCGACGGACGGCAGCGGGGGACCGGAGACGAGCTCCGCCATGTCGGCCGCGTATATGCGATCGATCGGGTAATCGCTGTTTAAATAATCGGCCGCCCCGGACTCGAACAGCACGTACAGCTTGCCTTCATGCGCGAACACCCCTTCCGACATCGGCGGCGCCATCACGCCGTGCGTCAGGTTGACGTCGTCCAGAAACCAGATCGGGACCGGCTGCCCGCCGAATTTGGCCGTCCGGGCATGCGGCTCCTCGTTCGGTCCGAGCCGGTAGACGAGCAGATCGCTGTCGTTCGATAGGCCGTAAGACTTGCTGAGCACGATGCGGTCTCCCGAGAACGCCATGCCCTGGATTTCGTCCGGGACGGACAAAATGCGATCGGGAATGACGACGCCCGATGCCGGATCGATTTTGGATTTGTCCAGGGTGTCGTCCGCATTCAGATCGTACCCCGCGACCCAGGCGGAATGCTTTTGCCGGTTCCGGTTTTCCATATGGTGCGAGCGGTCCGTCGCAAAGTCGTATCGGGCGAATTCCCCTACCCACAGCGTTCGGTCCGAAATGGAGAGAAAGCCGCCCAACGTTTCCGTTCGAATGTTGTCGCTGAACACAAGCTTATCCATATGGGAGGCGCGGTCCAAATCCTCGAGCTTGAACTGGTACACGCCCCGTCCCGAGGCGATCCATCCGTGACGGCCGCTGACGGCGATGCCGGCCGCATGCTCCGCATACGGGATGTCGGCCGTTTTGTACAGAAGCAGCGCCTTTACCATGCGGCCGTCCGCCATATCGACCGCGGACAGCAGACTCGGACCGCCGTCCTTCCGGTAATAGGAGATCAGCATCCAATGCTTCGCGGGATAGTAGGCGAGTCCTTGCGGGATGTAGTCCTGATGCAAGCCCGGAATGACGGGCCCTTCTTCGCTTATGCCGAAAAAACGATCGTAATTGATCGAGTCTTTCCGTACGACGTTCGTCAACGGCTCCTGGGTGACCGTCCCCGTCCCCGTCCCCGCCCCGGCGCCTGCGGCTGCTCCCGCTCCTTCCGAGCCGGCGGTCGGAACGGACGCCTGCAGCAAGATCGATATGGTCAATATGACAACGATTGCGATGTTTCGATTCATCGTCATCCTCCGCTTGTCAAATGGGCTGCGGCCCCCTTCTTGCTTCCTGCGGGAGGCCGCAGCTAAAGCGCTTAACCGCTTAATCCGTTATTTCGGCTTCTGTTCCGCTTCGATCATTATGTTGATCGCTTCGTCCGATTCCCGAAGCGCCGTATTGACGTCCTTCGCGCCGTTCGCGTACTCGACGAAGCTGTTTACGAGAATCCCTCTCGCTTTGCTGTAGTACATCGAGTAAGCCGGGGCCGGCGCCGGTTTGCTTTTGAAAATGCTTTGAATTTGCTTGCTTTGAAGCTCCGGCGTATCCTGCAGGTAGGCTTGGCTGAACTTCGGATCTTTCATGACCGGCAGCTTCCCCGCCTTCTTCGAGCTCATCAGCTGCACTTCGTCGGAAAACAGCACCTCCAGCACGCGCATCGCGTCTTCCTTATGCTTGCTCGTCTTGCTGATCGTCATTACGTGAAGATCGTACATGCCGTACTGGTTCGGACGCTCCTTGAAGCTCGGAAATTGCGCGACGTCCCAATTCAGATCGGGCGTTTGCCGGAGACGGTCCAAAATGTTGACCGTCGTAAGCATCGCCGCAACGCGGTCCTTCGTAAACCGGTCCGCGGCGCTTCCTTTCATGATTCCGCCGGCCGGCTTGTTGCCGGGAACGTCGTAGATCGCTTTGCCGATTTCGAACACTTTTCTGTACGGCTCGGTGTTGACGCTCGACTTGTTCGTCACGCCGTCCACGATGTTGAGCGACATCGGCGTCAGGAGGCGGGTCAAATAATCCGGATCCAGGCCGAGATACGCGGTTCCGCCGTCGGAGCGGGTCACCTTTTTCGCCAGCTCGATCGCATCCTCCCAGGTCATGCCGTCTTTCGGGTAAGGGGCGCCGAACCGGTCGAAAATGTCTTTATTGTAGTACAGCGCGTTAAACTGCAGCATATTCGGCAGGCCGATCAGCTCGCCTTTGTCTGAAAGCGCTTTAATCGAATCGAGCGCGCCTTGATCGAAGCGGGACAAATCGAATTTCTGCTTCGTTGCGTAAGGCGTAATATTGTCGAAAATGTCGAAGCTTTTATAGTACGGCATGTTCCCGTTCCAGACGGCGATCAAATCGATAGCTTCGCCCGCCGTCAACGCTTTCTCCACATCGCCCTTCGCTTCGAACTGCAGCGTAATGTGCGGGTACTTTTTTTGGACCGGCTCGATGATGAGATCGTTTACATCTTTCTCGGTCCAAAGCGCTTGGATCTGATACATCTTCAAGGTGACCGGCTCCGGCGGCTTGGCCGGCTCCGCGGACGTCCCCGCCGCGTCACCCCCTCCGCCGTCGCCCGACTTGGCGCAGCCCGCGGCGACGGAGGCGGCGAGCATGATCAGAAGCGCGCTGCTTACGGCGTTGTTCCTCATAAGCATCTTCCTTTTCATTGAAATGGCCTGGCATTCCGATAGTTCCGGAGACTTGGCTATTGTGCGCTCGCTAAGCGGTATATTACGATATGAATAGTATAGGTCGTGCATTTGCCGTTTTTCAATCTAATCATTTTCAAGAAATGTAACGATATTAAGATTATGGAGGCAAAGAATGGATGTCATTCGACATGGCAACGTGTACATGACGATTACCGATCTGGAGCGAAAGCTGCCGCTTTATTTGATGTGCGTCGGCGGATGGCGAAACCAGTACCGCATCGAACGAAAAGAAGGCTATCCCGACTACCAATGGATTCAATGCACGTCCGGTCAAGGCATCCTGGAAATCGGCGGGACCGAATATACGGTCGGGGCGGGACAAGGCATGCTTCTTTATCCGGACGAGCCGCACCAATACTTTGCGCGCATCGAGCCTTGGGAGGTGCGCTGGGCGGCGTTCAACGGGACGTCCGCGGAGACGCTTCTCCGTTCGCTCGAGTTATCCGGCTCGCGGGTCATTACGCTCGCTTCGCCCGATCCGGTGCTGAAGCTGCTGTACGACCTGATCTCGGCGGCGGAGTCGACCGACCCGCTCAAAAGCCTGCACTGCTCCTCCATTTTGTACAACATCGTGCTCGGCCTGTACCGGTACGGCTTCGATCTGGACTTGCGCTCCAAGCAGCATTATTTCGACCAAATGGCGCCCGCCCTGCGCTTTATCGAATCCAACTCCCACAAGCCGATCACGTTGGACGAGGTGGCGGGCAAAATGTCCGTAACTCCCCAGTACGCGTGCGTCCTGTTCCAGCTTGCGCTCGGGATGCGGCCGTTCGAATATATAACCGGCGTTCGGCTGCGAAAGGCCAAAGAAGCTTTGCTTCGCGAGCCGCAGCTGAGCGTCGCGGAGGCGGGCAGGCGGGCCGGGTACGAAAGCCCGAGCTATTTTATTAAAATTTTCAAACGGAACGAAGGCATGACGCCGCGCGAATTTCGCAAGCAGTTTCTGAACGCGACATAAGGCCGGCATACGAATATTGTTCGATTATGCGAAAATCGTCGGATTGCCCGGTTCATTTCCGGTATGATACATTTCTATCAACGCCAATCGCTTAGGGGGAAACGAAGGATGCGAATACGGATGATGACCGATTTGCATTATGCGCTGCATGCGGATCCGGTCGGGGATTCGTATTACAAGGAGTATTTGAAACGATTTTTCGGCGACGGCCCCGCAGCCGACCGGTACGTTTCGTTAGGCGATTTGACGCAAAACGGTACGGAGCGGGAATACCGCGCCGCTTTCGAAACGATCGATTCGCTCGGCCGCCGGGACGCGTTCCTCCATATTCCCGGCAATCACGATTTGCTGGAGGCGGACTGCCGGCAGACGGAACAATGGGGGAGCACGCCGCCCGTAAGCGAAGGGTTCGGGGCCGTGGAAACCGAATCGACGACGCTTCTGTTTCTGAACAGCTGCCAGGTCCGCAAGCCGCTCGATTGGGGCGGACGATTGGACGGCGCCCGGCTGCAGCTGCTCGGGAGCAAGCTGGCCGAGGCGAACGGGAAGCCCGTGCTCGTGTTCGCGCACCATCCGCTTCCCGACACTACGGCGTTGTCGGACCGGCCGATGATGCGGGTGGAAGAAGCGGCCGCGCTGACCGAGCTGATGAACGAGGCGACGGGGCCGTGCTTCTGGTTTAACGGCCACAATCACATTCAGTCGATCGTCCGCAAAGCTGCATGGACTTGCGTGCAAACCGCTTCGGCCCTTTGCTTGCCCTGCTACCGGGAAGTGATCGTATCCGACGACGCCGTCAAGGTGACGACGACGATTTTGAACGATCCGGCGTTGGAGGAGCTGGCGGAGCGAAGCTTGGACGGGTTTCCGAGCTTTCATCGGGTACCGCCGGCGAAAGCGGCGGGGTCGGCGCAGGACCAATCGATCGAGGTTCGTTTCGGGCCCCGGAACGTGTAGCGTCTCGACGGCCCGCCGCGCGTAATAAACGGACGCGTCGCATGAGCCGGATAACGCGCTGCGGCGGCTCGGAACCGCGATGTGCCCGACATAAACGTGACGGCAAACGCAAACAGCCTCCCGTTCCGCTTTACGGCGGTTCGGGAGGCTGTCTTTCCATTCGCGCGGGCATGCCGGATACGGTTCAGACTCCGACGCTCCGATGCGCCAGTGCCCGGTTCATCCGCTCCTCGATGCGGCGGCATACGTCCTCGGCCGTATCCATATTCGCCCACAGCATATGCAGCTCGTCGTGCATGATCGATATATATTTGTTCGTGATGCCGAGCTCCAGATGGGAGTAGCTGTGCTCGACCGCGTCGATGAACGTGTTGTAATGCTCGGGATGGATGTCCGGGTTGAGCAGCGAGTCGTCCTCCGCGACGGAACGCAGCGCCGGAATCGTGCAGCCGGTCCGCTTCAGAAGCGTCTGCGCCTCGTCCCCGACGAAATAATCGATGAAGCTTTGCGCCACCTTGATTTTATCGGAATGCTTGCTGACGGCGAGCGAGCCGCACAGGAGAAGCGTCGCTTTCTCGCGGTTTTTCGGCACCGGCAGGACGTCCCAGCGCAAATCCATGCCGCGGAATTCGTTCATGAAATAATAGGTCGACAAAATCATCGCGCATCGTTTTCGTTTGAAAATTTGCTCGGCCAAATAGCTGCTCGAATGCGAATAAATCGGCGAAACTTGATGCTTGTACATCAAATCGTTGCAAAATTGCAGCGCTTCGACGTTGCGTTCGTCGCCGAATACGGAGCGGGATTTGTCGTCCGAGACGAAACGGGCGCCGTTTTGCAGCAAAAACGCCGGCCAGCGGTTCGTCGACGACGAGAAGCAGAAGCCGTACTGGTCGATGACGCCGTCTTCGTTCGGCTCGGCCGTGCATGCTTTCGCGACTTCGAGCAAATCGTCCCACGTCCGGATCGGATCGCTCCGGTCGATGCCGGCCGCCTCGAACATGTCTTTGTTATAGCAGATGACGATCGGCGAGAAATGGATCGGCACCGATATGAGCGTTCCGTCGACCGTGAAGATGTCGAACAGCTTTCCGTAGCTTTGCCCCGGCGCAAATTGCGACGGCTCGTACGGCTCGATCAGGCCGAGCTTGTCGATCTCGTAAAACTGGCGGAGATGGGAATCCGACATGAAAAACAGATCGGGCCCTTCGCCCTGCTCGATCATGCTCGCCAGCTTGGTTACATACTGTCCGGACGTCAGAATGATCAGGTCGACCTTGACGTACGGATGGTTCGCCTCGAACCGCTCGATGATCGTCTGCAGCACGTCGTTCTCGTACGATTCGGAAAACCAGGCGAGCGTAATCGTCTGCCGGTCGATTTCCTCCGCGGGAGGCTTCACCCGGTTGCCTTTGCCGGCGATTTTCTCGATCAGCCCTTCCTCGACGAGCTGCGCCAGCACTTTGCGCACGGACACGCGGCTGATTTTGTACTTCTCGCTCAACGTGTTTTCGGGCAGTATAAATTCGCCCGGCTTCAAACTGCCGCTCAATATTTCATTTTTCAACTCGGTCAAAAAATGATTGTAACGCTCTTGAAAGAGGTTTCTTCTTCGCAGCAACGGATTTCTCTCCAATACAAGACTATTATTCCTATTCTACATGACTTGACATCGTTTGTAAATTCCGGCGTCTCCGGGCTTTCTACACATAGTTCAGACCGGCCGTGTACGGAAACGGAATCGGGAAAAGCGTTTTCAACCGCTCGGCGCCTTCGCCGCCCAGACCGGCCGCCGCCCCTTGGTCGAACAGCATCGCAATGAACGCGTCGCACGAGAGCTCCGCTTCGCCGCCTTCCCAGGCGACGATGAACGCGCCTTGCTCCGTCGGCGCGAATCGCAGCTTGCCGTACGCGTCGCCGTCGATCCGCCGCAAATACGGACCGAGCTGGTCGAGCAGCGCCTGCGGGTCCGTGATGGCGACCGTCCCGCTCTGCTTGCAGTCCTTGGCGGCGCAGCCGGCCCGGCGAAGCGTCTCGGCGAACGCCGTCTCGTGCCACGGCACGACCGCCCGCAGCGACTCCGCCCCACTCTCCGTCATGCCGCGCGCGGCGGCCGCCGCGGCAAGAGGCGGATCGCCGGCCCATTCGATCAGCGCCGGCTTCCCTCTCGGCGCGATCCGTCCCGGCACGGCGATCACCGCGAAAGCGGCCGGCCGCCCGTCCCGTTCGGCGACCCAGACGCGGTGGCGCAGCTTGCCGTTGCTGGCCGTCGGCTCGGCATAAATGAGCGAGGCCAAATCCCACAAGCTTTGCTCGTACCGTACGTCCCGGCCCGCCGCCAGCCTTTTCAAAGCGAACCAATCGTCGCTTTCCGACGGCCGAAGGACGGCTCCGCCCGCCGCCGGCCCTTCCGTAAGCTTCGCCGCCGCTTCGCGGTCGATCGAAAACGACGTCGCGCTGCCGAAGACGCGGCAGCCGAAACGCTCGTACAGCGGACGATTGCCCGAAACGAGAACGACCGGCGCTCCCGCCCGGATGCTGTGCTCGCGGATGCGGTCCAAAATGCGGCTGACGTAGCCTTTCCCGCGATAATCCGGATGGGTGCATACGGCGCCGATCGAATAGACGTTCAGCTCCGCTTCCCCGATGCGCACGACCGCCGGCACGAAACCGACGAACGAGACGAGCGTTCCGTCCTCGAACGCGCCGTACGATTGCGACAAGCTGGGAGAGAAAGCGTGCGGATAGGCGTCCCGCATCGATTTATGCTCGGCGTCGCGAAACACGAGATCGGCGAGTCGCGCAGCCTCCTCGAATTGTTCCGGACGGACGAGACGAATTTGTTCCATGTACGAGTCAACTCCGTTACCTTGTAGTATTTGCCGTATCTTACTACTATAAACGATACCGGTACGAACGCATAGGCGGGCTTCATCGATATAGCGAAATTTTCCATTTGCGCCAAATAAGAAACCAGCCGTCTACCCGAAGGTACGGCTGGTTTACGAATGCTTGTCGTCCGGCGTTATGCGCCGGCTCTCGCTTTGGCGAACGCGGCGCTGCCGACAACGCCGGCGTCGTCGTTCATTTCCGCCAGCTTGATGGCGACGCCCCGATACATCGGAAGAATGAGCGGCATAAGCGCTTCCCGCATCGGCGCGAGCAGACGCTCCCCGGCGTTGGCCGCGCCGCCGCCGATAACGACGACGTCCGGGCTCCACAGCGTGATCGCCCAGGCGAGCCCGCGCGCCAGATGGCGACCGACGAACCGCAGCACGTCGACGGCGAGCGCATCCCCTTCGTCGTAGGCGCGGGAGACGTCGGCCGCCGTTACGTCTTTGCGGCCGTCGCCCGGAAACCACTGCTGCAGCACGCTCGCCTCGCCCTGCTCCAGCCGCTCGCGGGCGATTCTCGCGATGCCGGTCGCCGAGGCGATCGTTTCGAGACAGCCGCGCATGCCGCAGCCGCACAGCGCGTTCTCGCCCTCCAGCGGAACGTGGCCGAGCTCGCCGGCGAGAAAGCCGCTGCCGTAATACAGCTCGCCCCGGCCTACCATCGCGGCGGCGATGCCGGTGCCGAGCGTGACGCCCATGACGTGGTCGTAGCCCCGTCCCGCGCCCCGGGCCGCCTCCCCGTACGTATACATGCGGACGTCGTTGTCGATGAACACCGGAATGCCGCCGAGCAAGCCGCCGAGCAGATCGCTGACGGGAACGTTTTCCCATTTCAAATTGGCCGACGACAACGATACGCCCCGGACCGGGTCGACGAAGCCCGGATTGCCCATGCCGACCGCCGCCACGTCGACGCGGGTCAGCTTTTCCCGCTCCAGCAGCTCGTCGATCATCGAAGCGATCAGGCGCAGCACGTAATCCGCGCCGTTCGACGCTCCGGTCGGCTTTTTCGTTTTGCGAAGCAAGTTCAATTGGTCGTCCAGCAGTCCGCACACGATGTTCGTTCCGCCGATGTCGACTCCGATATAAGCACTCATCCCGGATCTCCCCGTCCCCTTATTCGGAAAATAGAGACTGTCCTGCGGCAGTCCCGGCCGTTTTTACGGTCTTCCTGTATCGACTTGCGCTATTGGGCCACGTATACGCGTATGCTCCGTTTGCGAAGCTGCTCCCCGATCGGCCCGGCTAAAGGCGCGTCGGTAATGCAAGCATGAATCGAGTTGATCGGCGCGATCGTGAACAGCGATACGCGGTCCACTTTGGATCGGTCGAATACGGCGAACGTCCGCTCGGACCGTTTGATCAAAATTTTGGCGATTTGCGCCTCCGACTCGGAATGGGTCGTCAGCCCTTGCTCGAGCGCGAACCCGTCGATGCCGAGAAACATTTTGCCGATATTGAGATGCTCGACGACTTTCTCGGTCAGCGGCCCGCACAGCTCGTAGCTTTTGCGGCGCAATATGCCGCCGGCCACGACGAGCTGGATGCCGTCGCTGTCGGCCAGCTCCATCGCGATGTTGAGCGCGTTCGTCACGACCGTGATGCCCGTTCGCGTTTTGAGCTGCTTCGCGATCAAGTACGTCGTCGTGCCGCCGGAAAGCCCGACGATATCCCCTTCCTCGACGAGCGAAGCGGCCGTTACGGCGATCCGCTCCTTCTCCACCCAGGACAGCGACGTTTTTTCCTCGAACGACGCTTCCTTGGTCGCATGGTACGCGTCGTAAATCGCGCCGCCGATCGTCCGAATGACGGAATCCGTCTGCTCGAGCGCGTCCAAGTCTCTTCGGGCCGTCGCCTCCGAGCAGTGCAGCGTTTCGACGATATCCTGCACGGAAACGCGGCCCCGCTGCTTCAGCATGCCGAGAATCGATCGGCGGCGCTGTTCCCCTTTGGTTAGAGACTGTTCCGGCATGAATCGTTCACTCCATAAACTGCGGTCTGCAGGGTCAAATTCAAATTTTGACCACTTGGGTCAAGTTGCGCGGATGGTCCGGATCGACGTTCTTCTTCAGCGCCGTGTAAAAGCCGATATATTGCAGCAC
This sequence comes from Paenibacillus sp. GYB003, assembly GCF_036577625.1. Taxonomy (NCBI): domain Bacteria; kingdom Bacillati; phylum Bacillota; class Bacilli; order Caryophanales; family Paenibacillaceae; genus Paenibacillus; species Paenibacillus sp. GYB003. Next base: position 37,138 of record NZ_JARBDC010000088.1, read on the forward strand.
GGGCAAATACAGCACGCCGCGCGCTTCGTCGCTCACGTTCGCGCCGCCCGTTTCGAATACCGCGTCCGCGAAAGCCGTGTCGTCGCCCTTGCGCGCCGTAACGACGAGAACGGTCGCGCCGTACGCCTTCATCTCTTCCGCGACCTTCAGCTCGTACGAACGGGCCGACTCCGACAGCAGCAAGCAGACGAGCGTCCCCGGCTCGACGATCGATTTCGGGCCGTGGCGGAATTCCAGCGTTCCGAAGCTTTCCGTCCATACGTACGACATTTCCTTGATTTTCAGGCAAGCTTCCTGGGACAAGCCGTAGTACGAGCCCATGCCCAAATAAATGAATTTGTTCAGCTCATGCTCCTGCACGAACGATTTGGCGAACGCGTCCGCCGCTTTCACAACGTTGCCGTCGGCCTTGACGACTTCGGCCGACTCCGCCAGCAGCTCCGGCTTGCCCGACGCGATCGCGGCGGCCGCCTGCATCATGAACGTCATGCTGCTTAACGATTTCGTCATGACCGTGCTTTTTTCCTTCCCGAGCGGGGAAATTAAACATTCGGCCATTTGCGCCATTTTGCTGTCTTCGTGGCACGTAATGCCGCACGTCGTCCAGCCTTGGACGCCCTTCACCGATTCGAGCGCGAGAATGACTTCCGTCGATTCGCCCGAGCGGGACACGCCGACGAGCAAATAATTGCGTCCCGGAACGGCGGCCGCGTCGCGGAACAAAAAGATTTCCGACGACGGGTGCGCGCTCGCCGGACGTCCGACCCATTTTTTATACGTCGCGGCCATCGTTTGCGCCTGATAGTACGAGGAACCGGAGCCGATGAATAGGATTTCGTCGAAGGCGGGATTGCCGATGTAGCGGCTCACCCAATCTTTTTGCCGCTCCAGCTGCTCGAGCGCCGCGGCCAAAGCTTCCGCCTGGGCCGATATTTCCGGGTAAGTCAACTGTCCGAAGCCGTTCGTCATTGCGAATTCACTCCTTGGATGTGATGGATGGCTGCCGAACGCGGCGGCAGCGGTACTATTCGAAAATTGCTGCTTTCAGTATAAGCTTTCTTTTTGATCGTTTCAATCATCATTTTTGATCGTTTCAATCATTTTATGCGCAAACGCGGCGGCGGCCCGAGTACGATTTTGCGACATTTTTTACGCAGCTTAATCGTGTCCAAAATTTGAATATTTTCATGCAAAGTGAAATGCCGTTGTGCTATAATGTTTTTTGAGTTTTTTCGTACATGCTCGAAGGGGCGCTGCACTGAAAGCGTTTCATAAAAAGGTTTCCATTCGGGAGGAGCGTATTGTTATGGAGAAGCAAGCGGACATCGTCAAAGCGACAGCGACGGACGCGAACTTGAAAAATTACGAAGAAGCCCGCCGCACATTCGACTGGACCGAAGTGGAGAAACAATTTTCCTGGTATACGACGGGGAAAGTAAACATGGCGTACGAGGCGATCGACCGCCACGTGGAAGCCGGCCTCGGCGACAAGGTCGCTCTCTATTACAGCGACGCCGCTCGCGATGAAGCGGTTACTTACAAGCAAATGAAAACGAATTCGAACAAATTCGGCAACGTGCTCCGCAAGCTCGGCGTAACGAAGGGAGACCGCGTCTTCATCTTCATGCCGCGTTCGCCGGAGCTGTATTACGCGCTGCTCGGCACGATCAAAATCGGCGCCATCGTCGGCCCGCTGTTCGAAGCGTTCATGGAGCAGGCGGTGCGCGACCGTCTGGAAGACAGCGAGGCGATCGCGATCGTCACGACGCCGGCTTTGCTGCCGCGCGTGCCGGTAGCCGCCCTGCCGCACCTGAAGCATGTCATTCTCGTCGGCGACGATGTCGAGCTCGGCGAGCGCGGAGTCGATTTCAACAAAGAAATGGCGGCCGCGTCCGAGGAGCTGGCGATCGAATGGGTCGACCGCGAAGACGGCCTCATTTTGCACTATACGTCCGGATCGACCGGCAAGCCGAAAGGCGTTGTTCACGTTCACAATGCAATGATCCAACATTATTATACGGGCAAAATCGTACTCGATCTGAAGCCGAACGACGTGTACTGGTGTACCGCCGACCCGGGCTGGGTAACCGGCACGAGCTACGGCGTGTTCGCGCCGTTCCTGAACGCGGCCACCAACGTCATTCGCGGCGGACGGTTCAGCCCGCAGGACTGGTACGGCACGATCCAACGCTACAAAGTCACGGTTTGGTACAGCGCTCCGACGGCGTTCCGCATGCTGATGGGAGCCGGCGACGACACGGTGAACCAGTTCGACCTGTCCAGCCTGCGCCACGTGCTCAGCGTCGGTGAACCGCTTAACCCGGAAGTCGTGCGCTGGGGGCTGAAAGTGTACAACCAGCGCATCCACGATACGTGGTGGATGACCGAGACGGGCGGCCAGCTCATCTGCAACTACCCGAGCATGGACATTCGTCCGGGCTCGATGGGCAAGCCGATTCCGGGCACCGACGCCGCCATCGTCGACGACAACGGCAACGTCCTGCCGCCGAACCGGATGGGCAACCTGGCGATCAAGACGCCGTGGCCTTCGATGATGCGCAAAATTTGGAACAACCCGGCCAAGTACGAGGAATATTTCCGCCTGAAAGGCTGGTACGTCTCCGGCGACTCCGCCTATATGGACGAGGACGGCTACTTCTGGTTCCAGGGCCGCGTCGACGACGTCATCAACACGTCGGGCGAGCGCGTCGGACCGTTCGAGGTCGAGAGCAAGCTCGTCGAGCATCCGGCCGTCGCGGAGGCGGGCGTCATCGGCAAGCCGGACCCGCTGCGCGGGGAGATCATCAAGGCGTTCATTTCGCTGCGCGCCGGCTTCGAGCCGAGCGAGGAGCTGAAAGCCGACATCGCCAAGTTCGTCAAAGTCGGCTTGTCCGCCCACGCGTCGCCGCGCGAAATCGAGTTCCGCGACAAGCTGCCGAAGACGCGCAGCGGCAAAATTATGCGCCGCGTGCTGAAGGCGTGGGAGCTCGGCCTGCCGACAGGCGACCTGTCGACGATCGAAGATTAATCGCATCGCATGCGACCGCGTCCGCGGAGACGACTGCAAGTCGGCTCCCGCGGACGCTTTTTTTGTAGCGCGAACGCTTATGGTGCAACTTTCCATCGCCTTGCCCCGTCCATGCAGTATCAAGCGCGATTGTCATATTGGAGGGTTGCAGTCATGGCCGGTACGAAAGAAAAACGCGGAACGCTTATCGTCAGAATGGCCGCGACGGTCGGGATCGCCGCCGCCGCGTTCGGCATGCTCGGCGCCGCCGCGGGGTGCGGCGAAGCGGGAAAGCAAAGGCCGAACGGCCGGATTCAGGCCGCGTCGGATGTCGATAAACGGCTCGTCGAGTCGTTCAACGGTTTCGGGTTCGAGCTGTATCGAAAAACATCCGCCGCCGCTGCCGACGGCGACAATATGTTTATGTCGCCGGCAAGCGCGGCGATCGCGCTGACGATGACGATGAACGGCGCGGTCGGCCCGACCCGCGACGGCATGGCCCAATCGCTGGGCGTGCAGGGACTGACGCCCGAGGAAGTGAACGGCGGGGCAAGCGCGCTGCTCGGCGTTTTGCAGCATGCCGATCCGCAGGCGGAGCTGACGGTCGCGAATTCGATCTGGGCCCGCAAAGGGCTGACGTTCGACCCAAGCTTTATCGCCGCGAATAAAACGTATTTCGGCGCGGAGACGAAAACGCTCGATTTCGCGAGCCGCAAAGCGGCCGACACGATCAACGGCTGGGCGAAAAAACAAACGAAAGGCCGCATCGACAAAATCGTCGCGGACCGTTTCGATGATCAATCGATCATGGTTTTGCTGAATGCGGTTTATTTCAAAGCCGATTGGACGAGGCCGTTCGAGAAAACGGCTACGCGGGATCGCCCGTTTACGCTCCAAAACGGAACGCAGGCGAACCGTTCGATGATGGCGAGCGCAGGCACGTTCGAATATGCGGATCGCGACGGCTATACGGCCGTCCGGCTGCCGTACGGCAACGGGAATACGGGGATGGTCGCGCTGCTGCCCGACGAAGGAACGAAGCTGTCGGCGCTGGTCGACCGGCTGAACGCCGCCGAATGGAACGGCTTGATCGGCGCGCTGCACGAGCAGCAGGGCGAAGTCGTCATGCCCCGCTTCAAAATGGAAGTTGGGACGACGCTGAACGAGCCGCTGATGCAGCAGGGCATGTCGCTCGCTTTCGATCCCGAACGCGCCGACTTCAGCAAGCTGCTGGCGCCGCCGCCGAACGCCTATATCGGCGACGTGAAGCAGAAGACGTTCGTGCAGGTCGACGAGAAAGGAACGGAGGCCGCCGCCGTTACGAAGGTCGAGATGAAGGCTACGTCGGCGCCCTCTGTCACCGGCTTCCGGTTCGAGCTGAACCGGCCGTTTCTGTTCGCCATTCACGAGCGGCAAACCGGGATTGTGCTGTTTATCGGGTCGGTCTACGATCCGCAGCCGTAGCGGCGATCGCGGAAATGTTCCGGTCGTGCCGGGACAAGAGCGAAGCGACTCGGTTAACCCGCTCTTCTCCCGGCTTCCGCGCCTTCGTCACGGACGTTTATTTTTGCCGCTCCGCCTGAACGAATTTTTCCGCCTGATCCTGGGCTTCGCGCAGCGCCGAGTTGAGGTCCGTTTGCCCGGTGACGACCTTCAGCACGACGGGCGAAAGGTGCTTTTGCAAAATATCGCCGTCATAAATGCTCTGGTACGATTTCGGCGCAATCTGATTATAATAGACCGCTTTCCAGTTTTTGTCCTTGAACTGGCTTTCGCTGCCGATCAGCTTCTTCACGTTGTCGTCGTTCAGCACGGTCATGAAGCCTTGCTTGGAAATTTCCGTCTGCACGTCGAGGGACGTAAGCTGCTTGATCACTTCCATCGCAGGTCCTTTGTTTTTCGCCGTGCCGGTAATCGCAAACATGCGCGGCGAAGCCTGCGACCCGAGCCTCGGTTTGTCCTTAAGCGTCGGCAGCGATACGAGATCCCAATCGATATCTTTGACGTATTGCGGCCCGTCGAACGGAAACTGCGAGTTGAACACCATCATCGCCAATTCCTGCGAAGCCGTCATTTCCGTGTAGTACGGCAGCTTTTTCTTTGCCGTCGCCCAAGTTTTGTAGTTGCCGGTCGCTTCGTTCAGGAAATACGTTTCGATGGCGGTTTTCCACCGCTCGTCGGTCAGCATCGGCTTATTCGTCTGCGGATCGTAGATCGGTACCGACATCTGGTTCATCCGCAAAATATGGTTCGGCGAAGCGGAGTAGCCCATATAGTTGATGCCGCTTTCATTTCGGGTCAGCTTCTGGTTCAGCGCGTGCACGTCGTCCCAAGTCATGCCGTCCTTCGGATAAGGTACGCCGAGCTTGTCGAATATCGTTTTGTTGAAAAACAACACCTGCACCATCGTAGTGACCGGCAAATAATAGATTTTGCCTTCGCCCATCGTTCTTACGGCGTCGATCGTCGTCTGCTCGAATTTGCTCAAGTCCACGCCGTGTTCTTTAATTAATCCGGTCATGTCGAACTGCTGACCGGCGCCGAGAAGCGGGCCCGAAATCGTTTCCAACGAGGCGTATACGATATCGACGTTTTGACCGGATACGGTCAAATCCTGCAGCCGCGTCCCTTCCTTGCTTTGTATGAACGTGATTTTAAAGTTCGGAAATTTTTTGCGAATGTATTGGCCGAACGATTTTTCGAACGGCTCGTCGGAGCCTCCCGCCAAATCCTGAATGACGACCTCGTATTCGCCTTTCGTGTAATCGACCGACGCCCCGGGCTTATTGTCCTTGCCGGTTGCGCCTTCGCCTTCGTTGCCGCCGTCCGACTTGCCGCAGGCCGATACGATGACGGCCGCTGCGACCCCCGCCGCAGCGCTCTTCCACAACAATCGTTTTACCATGAGTTGAGCCCCCTCGTTTCCTTGTTCCGACTCGTTCCTTATTCCTCGCCTTATGACGCGAAGCGCGAAGCGAGTCGGCATCGCACGCGCTTGATGACAGCGCTTTAGCAATCGATTGCTATACGTTCAAACCGGAGCCTTGCGCCGGCTCCGCTGGCGATGCTTGCAAACGCGCCGAGCTTATTTTCCCGATGGCGCTCGCCTTCCTCACCTCCGGATCCGTTTGCCAGAAATCGATTACTGAAAATTTGCAAATCGAATTCGCCGGCAATGACCCGACGAATTATGACTCAAGCAATGTGCTTGTGCGCTTATTATAGTATACGTATTCTTTATTTGTAAACAAACTTTTATAAAGGACCGGGAGCCTCCTTCGTCGATCGGCGAACGGTCAAATCCGGTTCGACGATCAGCCGGACGGTGCCGGAGGCAGTCCGCTCCATGCGTTCCGGACCGGATGCGCCGGAACGTTCCCCGGCCAACGTATCGACCGCCTTTTTGGCCAAATCGCCGATATTCGGGCCTACGACGGTCAGCGGCACGTCCAGCACATCTTCCAGTTCGGGCACGTCATCGTATACGATCAGGGACAAGTCGTCCGGAACGGCGACCTTAAGCTTGCGAAACCATTTCAGCATTTGAAACAGCACGCCTTGGCTGTCGATGATCAGCGCGGTCGGCCGTTCCGCCCCGGAATCGGAAAACAGCTTCAGTATCGCCTCCTCCGGAACTTTGCCCCGTTCGTCGCGACGAATGAAGTAGTCCGGATGGTGCTCCATGCCGAATTCGAACATCCCTTGCAGGAAGCCGTTCAGCTTGTCGGACGTTCTCCCGACGAACGTAATTTTGCGATGACCCAGCTCGGCCAAATGACGCACCGCTTTATAAATGCCCCGCTTGCGGTCGATTTCGATGCGATGCGCCCCTTCCATGTTCGCGCCGCCCATGAGCAGCAGCTCGCCGTGAAACGCCTCGACTTCTTTAATGAACGGCGCGTTCGGCACCCAGTCGGACGACTGCCAGAACAAAATCCGGTCGACGAAATGCTCGTTAAATGTACGGACGGCCGTCGCCGGGTCCGCGACCGAAATCAGAAAAGTCAGCCCCCGCTTCGTCACCTCCCGCTCGATGGCATGACAAAGGTGATAGTAAAACAATCCTTCCGTCTTCGGCCATATTAAGCCGATACAGTTCGACTCCCGAGTCACAAGGCGCTTCGCGGCCAAATTAGGGACGTAGTTCAATTCCTTGGCGATGCTGAGAATACGCATTCGCGTTTCTTCGCTTACGCCCGGTTCGTTATTAAGCGCCTTCGATACGGTCGGTTGAGTGACGCCGGCGATTTTCGCTATATCTTTTACCGTGACTCTCATGTGCGGCCTCTTTTCAAGTGTAGTTGCGACTACGTATACTATATCGCATCCGCCGCCCTTTTGCACGGCAAGCCGTCCGGCAAATCCAGCCCAAGAACAACCTGAGGCTCTGCCTCAGGTCTTTGGCGTATCCGTTTCGTTTGCGCGTTTGGAGGGCATGGGGAAAGGCTCCGTCTGCAGTTGAAATCGTATTCCTTGGATTGTCATGGTTTGCAGTTGGAATCCGATTTCAAAGGCGGACGTTGACGCTTCTCCGCTCCTTCCCCATCCCCTCTTCCGACATTCGCTTGTGGAGTCACTCGATCCGTACGCTCCGCGTCCGGTTTTGCGGGCCGTATATGTTCGATCCGGTATTCGTATCCGGAATCGGCGTGGTTACGATGAGGGCTCCTATTTCATGCCGCTCGACCTCTAATCGGTCATCCAGCCGAAAATAAGAGGGCCCAAGCGTACGTTCATCCGCGCGCCATCGGTTCAAATAACAGCCCCAACCGTTCGCTATTCTCCGAGCTTGCCCATCAGGAGCGGTCTGATCCCAAGCTCCGCGGCGCGCAGCGAGCGGCATCCGCGCTGACAGACGGCATGCTGCGACTCGTATGAACAATCCGGCATGTCGCTTTAGTACGGTGAAGAACTTAAACCTTCTGCTATTACAAGAAAATCGTCTATCGCCGTATTTCGAAGATGAGCGAAAACATTCGGTACCAGAAACGTAACGGACACCACGGAGCTTATTTCGCAAAAATCGGCCGTTTTCCAATCGTAACGGACACCATGGCGCTTATTTGCTCCGAACCGCCGTCCAAAAGGGGTTTTTCGCCAAATAAGTGCGCCTGTGTCCGTTAGAAAAAAAAGTTTGCCAAAATGAGGCTCATTAGCGGCCGCCATGTCCGTTAAACATTTGGAATTTCGGGAGTCCGTCCCGCCGCCGCCCCATGCCCGCCCCCCGCTCCAACTCCCGACGACGCCGTGAAGGTTATCCGAGCCGGTATCGCCGTTTCCCGCCGCCTGCAGCGGGAAACCCGCTCCGGCTTCGGCGCCGTGCGAAGGGCGGGACGGACGGTCTTTTCCGTGCAAAGGTTGCACCGAAACGGCGGCGAAGCGGGAAGCGAGCTGGAAATGGTCCCGCTATTTTCGGGCGTTTCCCGTTTCTGGGCAAAGCAACGGGAAAACGTCCCGCTAATTTTGACCAAACCGCGCTTTTCGCCGATACCGCGCCAGTTTACCCGGAGCTTTTCCAGATATTTCGATACGATGCCTATACGAGAGCGAATTAACCGGAGCTTTTCCCGTTCGTTCGATTCCGGCGGCCCGGCAGAATTCGGATCCGTCGGACGCAAAAACGAAAGGCGCTGCTTGCTGCATCCTTTCGCGTACATGTTCAGTCATCCGGGCCACGGGATCATCAAAATGGAGCCCGAAAAGATAGCAAAAATGAAGCGCGCCGCTTCCTTGCGGAAACGACGCGCTGTTTCGACTGCAGCCAATGCTTTTCCCGTCCGTATCGTCGTCACGAACGTACGATCCGGCCGCCGTCAGTTCCGATCGGCGTCATCCAGCGTATCCTTGAGCTTGACCGTAAACGTACGGCCCAGCGAGCCTTCCGTGTCGATTTCGACGCGAAGCGATTGTCCCGATTGGACCGCCTGCACGGCCGGATCCCCGCTCAGCACGGTCAAGCCCGGCCGGTTCAGCTCCAGCCGGATCGAGCTTTGCGATTGAGTCGGGTCGGAAACGGCCAGCGTCCATTCTCCGCGATTTTTTTCCAGCAGCACGGACGCCGGCTGATGCGAGACGATCTCCTCGACGGTACCCGGATTCCAGAAATTGACCGCCGTCAGATGCAGCCTTTTCTCCTTCACCGCCTGAACGTCCGCGCTGTTTTCCAAAACGATCGTATCCGGATGCTTGCTGTAAGCCATCGTTTCCGCAGCGTTTTTGCTCGGAAGCAGAATGTAGGAGTAGGTTGCGTCGTGCGGGCGGGATCCGTGATCGAAAGCGAGGCTCAGAAAATCGTTCGCGACCGGTTCGGCGGATCCACCGGCGTTAATCTCTTTCCAGGACCCGGTGCGGGATTCGCGCAACCCGTAAATATCGGCGCCTTTCGGAAACACGTACCCGATATCGGATCCCGGCGCGTTTCCTTCGAGGTTGGCCCATTTGACGTCGCTCATCGTTTCCGACCAGCCGGGCCGATCCGGCTTCGTTTCGCCGTCGACGATCAAGCGGTTGTCCCCGCGATCCCGAAGCTTGCGGTTTTCGACGATCGTCTCAACCTTCCGATCGTCGGAGCCGGTTATGCCGGCGCCCAGAGCGACAATTTCATCGTCGAACAAAAACCACGACTTTTTCCCCTGCAGGCTGCTGCCCGTCGTTTCCGCCAGCGAGAAATCCATGCCGGCGGCTCCGTATGTGCCGTTCAAAGAGGATCCGCCCACCCAGCTTCTCGGGTTCCGGTAAAATTGCCAGTCTTTCAGGGCGCCCCGGGAACCGTCCGTCGTCGTTCCGGGCAACCGGAAGCTGTCGACCGTCGGCCAATAGCCGCCGCCGTATTGGGTCAGGTCGTTCGTATACAAGGTGACGGCGCCTATCCCCGTATACCAACCTTTGGCGTTTTCGCCGTTGCCGTATTCGAAAGCCGATATGCGGTCGGAAAACATGCCGATGCCGACGCCGAAGCCGGGGCGCAAATGCACGATCCGGTCCATCCCCGCGAATACTTGATTTTTGACCAATTCGCCGCGCGGAACGATGGAGGAATCGGCCATCAACGCCTTGACGAGGCGGATGTCGTATAACGAAAGTCCTTCGGTATATTCGCGATACGTCGTATCCGATCCGATCCATTCCTTCGCCATCCGTTTGATCCGCAGCGCCGTCTCCGGAGGCGCCCCTTCGGCCATGCGCAGCACCGACAAAATCGCGGACCGGCCGACGACATGGTCCTCCGCCGCCGAACGGGAAATTTCTCTGCCGCGCACCATGTCCATCATGGCTCCCTTATAGATCACGGGCTCGAACGAATCGCTCACCCAATCGAAGGCGCGGTTCAGCCGCGGATCCGTCACCTGCCACGGCGAGCCTTGCAGCATGTACAGCAAGTCCGCCATGCGGCTGACCAGCGACAATCCGTATCCGCCCGTATAGGCGACTTGCGTATGCTGAACGAACGAACCGTCCCGATAAAAGCCGTCTCCGGACTCGACATACGCAAGCACGGGGACGATCGCGTCTCTCCCTTCGGCCGCCTTCGCGTCGATATTGCCGATTATCCCGCGCAATGCCGTGACCATGGCCTTGTCCAGCAAATTGGCGCCCGTTTCGACGGTATTGTTGATCGTCCGGTAATACGGAGTCGGCACAAACCGGTCCACCGCACGCATGTAGGATTGAATCTGGTTGGCCGAAAGCGCGTCGTACATAAGGACGACGACGTCGTTCAAAGCCTGGGGCCCGCTGATTTCCCAATGAAACCAGTTGCCGTATTCGGTCGACAATTCATTGTAGCGGTTCGCATACATCCAGTCCAAAGCGCTCACGATATCCGCGGCCAGCTCCGCGTTACGATACCCGATCGAGCCGGGCGTATGGTACGCCAGCGCCAACGTTTTCAGCCGGCCGTAGCCGACCGGAATTTCTCCGGAGAGAGTCGTGCTGGCCAAATCGCTCCACAAATAGGTTCGGTCGGCGGCTCGGTTCAACGTATCCCAGAGACCGGTGCCTTGCGCATTTTGGACGCTTTCGTTCAACTTGTCGATATAAGCCTTCACGTGGGGATCCGCCCGATCCGCGTTCCCGTCCCCGACCAGCTTCTGAAACCATTTTTGCCGAAGCTCGGCGAAACGGGCGAACGTCTCGGACGATTCCACCGAAACTTCGCATTCGGCGGTAAACCGGCCATCCGGCGTCGTCGCGGTAATCGTCGTTGTTCCTTCTTTCCTTCCGGTTACGATTCCGTTGTCCACCTCGGCCACCTGCGGATCGGAGCTCGACCAGATCACCGTCTTGTCTTCGGCTTCGGATGGAATGAAGATGGGACGAATGCTCTCGGAACCGCCTGCCGCAAGCGCCAAATAGCTTCGATTCAGAAGCAGGCCCGTCAAGCCGCGATACGGAGCCAGCTCGACGCCGTCGTACCATGCGCTGCCGGTGCCGGTTTCGAAGAAAGGCTCGATTTTCAGTTGGCCGGCGTTGCCGGGCACCCGGATCAGCATCTCCTTCCTGACCCAATCGTGCGTTCCGGTCAGCTTGTCCGTATACATGAGATTTCCGACTTTTTTGCCCGCGGCGTCCAGAAACTGCGTGCGTGCGAATACGCCTCCGGCGGAAGACTGAACGTTGTCGGTTTTCATCCAAACGCCGAACCGGTACGTTTGACCCGGTATTACGCTCACCTGGGTCGATACCGCCCCCCGGCCCCCGCTCGCCGATTCGAGCCGAAGCGATCGGCTCCCCTCGCGATAAACGGCCGAATCGACGGTAGCCTTCAGGCTTCCCGACGCATACCATTCCGACCACCCGACCGGTTCGACGTTGTTCGTCCATTTATTGCGGCTCGTGACGCGCGTATCCTCGAAACCGCCGTTGGGCACGACGTTCGTGTCCTGCGCGCCATTCGCCTGTACCGCCCCTTCCGCCTCGGCCGTACCGGTACTCGCGGGACCCGCCGGGAATCCGCCGAGCGCCAGGCATACGATCAATCCGATCACCGCACCGGTCCAAACGATGCCATTTTTCCGCATCCAAACACCCGCCTCGTTCCATAATTTGGTTTTGGCCAAGCCATCCCTCGTGTCGCTGCCTCCAAGAAGTCTTCTTGATTATAAAAGAGCGAATCGCCCGCCTCCACGATCCGTGCGGCAGACGGCCAACCGCTTTTCTCATTCCGGATAAACCGTTTGCAAACGGACAAACCGTTTTTAAGACCCGGACCCTTTCGCAAAAAAACTGCCGCGATGTTCGGCAAAAAAAAGAAGACTGCCGGCAAAGGCAGTCGTTCGAGGTATGTCCGATATGCGGTTCGCCGCTTATCCGTTCGCGCCGCTCGTCGCCATCTCCGCAGGCAGCTCGAACCGGCCGTAGCCGGCCATGCTGAACGGCTTCGTCGGCACGGCCCACGGGAACGGGTACTCGGCGTACAGCTTCCCTTTGTCCGCGGCGTCCTTCATCCGCTCGGACAAGCCGGGCAGCAGACGGACGGTCGTGCCCTCCTCCTCGCGCTCGACGACATACTCCATCGGAATCGTCCGCACGGCGCGGGACGATTCGTACGCCCCGTTGGAGGCCAGCACGAAGCTGCGGCACGCCTCGATCGAAGACAGCAGCGGCGAGCCGGAGCCGGAAATCGCCTGCATCAAATTCAAATACATGTTGCGCACCAAATTTTCCGGCCCGTACGATTTCGACTCTTCCCCGTTCCGGCCTCGAATCGTCAGCTTGTTCTGGTAGTTCCAGTGCGCCTCCCCTTCCGTTCCGCGAACGGTAATCGAAGGGACCGTATGCTCGTGATGGGACAGCATCGCGTAAAAATGGACGGTGACGCCGTTAGCCGTCCCGACGCGGATCGCGGAAACGTCGTCCCCCTCGATCTCGTTTACGTGATACAGCTCGGCCTGCACCCAATCGGGCGCCGCCGAACGGGCGTCGCCGCTTCCCGCCGTAATGAGGCAGTTGTTCAGCAAATGGGCGAGCGGATTGTTGAACGTGCCGTCCAGCACGTATTGGCCGTCGCACATCAGTTTGCCGGCCCAGCGGGTTCTTTCGTAATACGAGCGCATCCGCTTCCACATGCCGACGCCGGTTACGTGCGTCACCCGGCCGACCGCTCCGGCCGCCAGCTGGTCCAGCAGCTCGCGGAACGCGCGTCCCGACGTATTTTGAAAATTGACCTGGCACAGCTTGCCGGTTTCCCGCTGCGCGGCGATCATCTCGTCCAGGTCCTGGATCGTGACGGCCGGCGGCTTCTCGACCAGCACGTGGAAGCCGAGCTGCATGACGCGGACGCACATCGGCTTATGGGCGGCAATCGGCGTGGCGATGACGACGAAATCGATTTCCGGATGCTCCCGCAGCATTTGCTCGTAATCGGCATAATGCGCGGCGCCGAACGAAGTAAGCTGGGCAAGCTGTTCCGCGTACGCTTCCGCCCTGACGTCCGCGAAAGCGACGATGTGCAGCAGTCCCTCGCCCGCCAGCTCCGTCATTACTTTGACGTGGTGGGCGCCGAACCCGCCGATGCCGATAATCGCGGCACGAATACTTTTCACAACGCGTCCCTCCAACTGCGAATAGGATAGGCCCGGAGAGACGGGCTCTCCGGGCAAAACGGAAACCGCCGCGGGCGTGCCGGCGCGCGAGAACGCGAAGCGCTTACACGTGCTCCAGGTAGCGCTCCTTGATCAGCGCCAGCGCCTCGTCGCCCGGCATGTCCCATACTTGCCGGTTGAAAATTTCGACCTCGATCGGTCCGTCGTAGCCCGCCGCTTCGACGGCGTGGCGCATCCGGCGCAGCTCGATGACGCCGTCGCCCATCATTCCGCGGCCCATGAGCAAATCCGGCACCGGCACGATCCAATCCGACACGTGGAAGCCGAGGATGCGGCCTCGCGCGCGCTCGATTTGCTTGTACAGCTCCGGGTCCCACCAGACGTGAAACGCGTCGACGACGACGCCCACGTCCCGCGCGTCGAACCGCTCCGCGAGCGAATTCGCCTGCGCCAGCGTATTGATGACCGACCGCTCGGCGGCGTACATCGGATGAAGCGGCTCGATGCCGAGCTTCACGCCGTGCGAGCGGGCGAACGGCGCAAGCTCCTCGATCGCTTCGGCGACCGTCTTGCGCGCGAAGTCGATGTCGCGGTCCGGCGCCGGTCCGCAGACGAGCACGAGCACGTCGGTGCCGAGCTCGGCCGCCTCCTCGACGGCGCGGCGGTTGTCGTCGAGACGCTGCCTGCGCTCCTCCGCCGTCGCCGCCGGGAAGTAGCCGCCGCGGCACAGGCTGGAGACGCGAAGGCCCGCGTCGCGCACGAGCCGTTTGCTCTCGGCGAGCCCGGCCTCGGCGACTTTGTGCCTCCACAAGGCGATCCACGGCACGTCGGCGCGAACGGTCGCTTCGACCGCTTCCTTCATGTTCAGCCGGTCGGTCGTAATTTGGTTCAAGCTCAATCTATCGATGGAACGTAAAGGCTCCATACGGCTTCCCTCCCGTAAATGTACTTCATCCGCACGCAATCGGGCAAGGCCCATATTCGGCGAAAAATAGCGGCGCGGACAACCGGACCGGTCGCTCGCCGGCCGCGGTCGCCCGTCCGCCTTCCTTCGCCCGCCTTACACGATCCCGGCGACCGCCAGCACGCGGTTCATCCGCTGCACGGCGAGCTCCGGATCGGCGAGAAGCCCCGCCTTGTCGGCTAGCGTGAACAGCTCGGCCAGGTGGACGATCGAACGCGCGCCCTCCGCGCCGCCGATCATCCGGAAGTGCGGCTGATGCCCGTTCAAGTAAGCCATAAACACGATGCCCGTTTTGTAGGCGTACGTCGGTCTTTGGAAGATGTGCCTCGACAAGGCGACGGTCGGCTCCATCACCGCCTCGTAGCGGGCGAGGTCGCCCCGATCGAGCGCATGGAGCGCCTCCGCGGCGGCCGGCGCGATCGCGTCGAATATGCCGAGCAGCGCATGGCTGTACCCTTGCTCGTCGCCGCGGATCAGCTCCGGATAATTGAAGTCGTCGCCCGTGTACATGTTGACGCCTTCCGGCAGCAGACGCCGCATGCGGATTTCTTTGTCCGCGTCGAGCAGCGATATTTTGATGCCGTCGACTTTGTCCGCGTTCGCGCGAATGACCCGCAAGCAGACGTCCATCGCCGCGTCCAGGTCGTCTTTATGGCCCCAATAGCCGGCGAGCGCCGGATCGAACATGTCGCCCAGCCAGTGCAAAATGACCGGCCGCTTCACCTGCCCCAATATCCGCGAGTAGACGCGCTCGTAATCGTCCGGTCCTTTGGCGCATGCCGCCAAAGCGCGGCTCGCCATCAAAATGACTTGACCGCCCTCGCCCTCGACGAAGCCGACCTGCTCCTCGTAGGCCGCCTCCACGTCTTCGAGCGTCACGTTCGGCCCCGGCGCCAAATGGTCCGTGCCCGCTCCGCTGGCGATGCGTCCCCCGACCGTCCGCGCTTCCGCGACGGACCTGCGAATCAGCTCCTTGGAGCGGTTCCAGTCGAGCCCCATCCCGCGCTGGGCCGTATCCATCGCTTCCGCGACGGCGAGGCCGAGCTTCCATAAATGATGCCGGTATGCGAGCGTCGCGTTCCAATCGATCTGCGCGTTGTTCAGCGGATCGGCGTCCGCGAACGGATCGCAGACGACGTGCGCGGCCGAGAAGGCGACGCGACCCCGGAAGGGGCCCGCCGGCGCGGCGAATCCTTTCGCCTCGCCCGGCGCGTATTCGTAAAGCTGTCCCCCGGCGCGGGGGAGTAGCAGTTTGGCCATCGGTCCCTCTCCTCCTTACAGGCTCAGCTTCGGCACGTCGATCCAGCGGCGCTCCTGCCACGATTGCAGGCCGAGATCGGCGAGCTGGGTCCCTTTCGCCCCTTCGAGCAAATCCCAAGGGAACGGCGCGTCGACGACGACATGCTTCAGGAACATTTCCCACTGCACTTTGAAGGCGTTGTCGAACGTTTGATTGTCCGGCACTTGCACCCATTGGTCGCGGAATTTGAACGGATTCGGAATGTCCGGATTCCAAACCGGCTTCGGCGTATTGACGCGATGCTGCGTCTTGCAATCGCGCAGGCCGGCCACGGCGCTGCCTTCCGTGCCGTCGACGGTCAGCGTCAGCAGATCGTCGCGGTCGACGCGCACCGCCCAGGACGAGTTCGCCTGCACGATGATGCCGCCTTCCAGCTCGAACGTCGCGTAAGCGGCGTCGTCCGCCGTGCATGCGTACGGAACGCCCTGCTCGTCCAGCCGCTGCGGAATGTGCGTCGCGGCGAGACACGATACCGACTTCACTTCCCCGAACAAATTATCGAGGACGTACCGCCAATGCGCGAACATATCCACGATAATGCCGCCGCCGTCTTCTTTGCGGTAGTTCCACGACGGGCGCTGTCCCGGCTGCCAGTCGCCTTCGAACACCCAATAGCCGAATTCCATCCGCACGGACAAAATGCGTCCGAAAAAGCCGGAATCGATCAGCCGCTTCAGCTTGAGCAGTCCCGGAAGGAACAGTTTGTCCTGCACGACGCCGTTTTTCACCCCGGCGCTGCGGGCGATGCGGGCCAGCTCCAGCGAGCCCTCGAGATCGACGGCCGTCGGCTTCTCGCAATAAATGTGCTTGCCGGCGGCGATCGCCTGCTTGATGCTTTCCGCGCGGCGAACCGTCGTTTGGCTGTCGAAATAAATTTCGTTGTACGGATCGGCGAGGCATGTCTCGAGATCGGTGCTCCAGCGCGCCACGCCGTGAGCTTCCGCCAGCGCCTTCAGCTTGTGCTCCTGTCTGCCGACGAGAATCGGGTCGGGCATAATGACGTCGCCGTTCGGAAGCGACACTCCGCCTTGACTCCGAATCGCGAGAATCGAACGGATCAAATGCTGGTTCGTTCCCATCCGTCCCGTAACCCCGTTCATAATGATGCCGATATTGCGAATGGCCATGATCATTAGCTCCCTTCGTTTGTATACCCGTATTGTAATGCAGGCGTAAGCGCTTTTTCTTACAACTCCGGGAACCGGATTCTTAATTTCGGAAGCGACATTCGCGGCGCGCCGAAAAGCGCCCTCCGTCTTCCGGCCGAAGACAAAGGGCGCCCGGTCGCATTATTTTCGCGGGATGACGAAGCTGACGGTCGTCCCTTCGCCCGGCACGCTGCGAATCGTCAGTCCTTGCCCGTACAGCCGCTTGAGCCGCCGGTTCGTATTGGACAGCCCGATTCCGCTCCGGCCTCCGGCCGACGGTCTCTCCTCCAGCAGCGTCTCGATTCTCTCCCGCGTCATTCCGTCGCCGTCGTCCTCGACCGCAACGAGCGTCGCGTTGTCCCGGCGTTCGATCCGGATGCGGACCGTCCCGCCCTTTTTCCGCACGAGCAGGCCGTGCTTGACCGCGTTTTCGACGAGCGGCTGGATCGTCAGCGGCGGGAGAAACGGATCGACGCCCGGTTCGACGTTCCATTCGACGGTCAACCGGCTCCCGAACCGTTCCCGCTCGATATACAAGTAGGCGCGGACAAGCTCCATTTCGTGCGACAGGGGGACGAGCTCGCCGGCGTTCAAAAAGTCGAAGCTGATCCGCAAAAACGACGCGAACGCATGGCCCAGCTTGCGCATCCGCTCCGTGTCGATATCGCTCAGCGCCATGATCGAGTTCAGCGTATTGAACAAAAAGTGCGGATGAATTTGCGCCTGCAAATAGGCGGCCTCCAGCCGCAGGCGCTGCTCGACGGACCGCTTCAGCGTCGTGAGCAGCCGAATGCGAGCCTTCAGCTCGAGCGCGTCGACCGGCTTGGCGACGTAATCGTTCGCTCCGGCGTGAAAGCCTGCATAAATGTCGGCCGGCTCGCTGCGAGCCGTCAGCAGCAAAACGGGAAGCTCCGACACGGAGAAACGCTCCCGCACGATTCGCGTCAGCTCGTAGCCCGACATATGCGGCATCATGACATCGACGATAAGCAGGTCCCACGGCTCCTCGTCGAGCAGCTCCAACGCTTCGCGGCCGGATGACGCCGTCCGCACGCGGCAATCGTCTCCCGCCAGCATGCCGGTCAGCACCTTCAAATTGACGGGATCGTCGTCGACCGCCAAAATGCTCGTCCGCTCTCCCGCCATAACGTTCGCCGGGGCCGCGTTCCCGGCCGCCGCCTCGTTCGCGGACGCTTCCGCCGAACCGGCCGTGACGGCTTCGGAAGCCGCTCCGGCGCCCGCATCCGTTTCCCCCGGCGAAGCCGGCGAAATCGCCAAAACGGGTACCTCCGCCTCGACGGCGTCCGGCGCCGTTTGCGCGAGCGGAAGCCCGAAATGAAAGACGGTGCCTTTGCCCGGCTCGGAATAAGCTTCCAGGCTGCCGTCGTGCAGCTCGACGAGCTGCTTGCATATGCTGAGGCCGAGTCCGATTCCTCCGCTTTCCCCGGCTCCCTGCTCGTAAGGCAGGAAGATGCGCGACAGCGTTGCTTCGTCCATCCCGGCTCCGGTATCCGAAACTTCGATGACCGCCCGGCCGCCCCGGACAACGGCGGAGACGGTCACGTTTCCTTTGTCGGTAAATTTGATCGCGTTATGGACGAGGTTGAACAAAATTTGCACGAGCCTTTTCTCGTCGGCCAAGACGGGAGGCATCGAAGGCGCGATGCGCAGCTCCAGCTTGACCGGCCTTCCTTCGACCATATAGCGCAGCATGCTGAACACGCCGGCTACGACCGCATCGAGACGCAGCGGCTCCCGACGCAGGACGATGCGCTTGTCCTGCAGGCGAGCGATGTCGAGCAGCTCGTCGACCATATGCGACATGCGGCGGCTGATCGTGATGAGCAGCTCCAAATTGTCGGCGCTGTCGCGGCCGATCGTCCGTTTTTCTTTGTCCGCCACGGTCTGGGCGATATTCATGATGCCGTGAAGCGGCGTCCGAAGCTCGTGCGACGTATTGGCGAGAAATTGGTCTTTCAGCTTGTCGGTCATGCGAAGCTGCTCGTTCAGCTTGGCGTTTTCCGCCGTATTCCGGAAATACCGTTTGAACCAGTACGACGAAAACCCGACGATGGCCGCAATAATATCGAGCGGGTAATAGACGTTCACTTCGACGATGCCTCTGCTTTTCAGCGAGCCCCAAACGACGCTGGAAACGATGCTCGCCGCGGTGATCATCAGGAAGCCGGCGTCGTTCCTGTTGCGCACAACCATGCGGCCGATCAGGACGCTGAACCAGATCAACGGGAAGACGAACGTAAGCGAAAATATTTTGGCTTCCGTGGAATAATAGACGAGCGTCGCCGGAGCCGCCAACACGAAGGCCGAGTACAGGGCGAGAAACGAGACGTAGATGCGGAACAGCTTGGCGTTCAACCCGAAGCCTGAAAATTTTCCGGCAAGCAGCAAGATGAAAAAGGCGAGCCATTCATAGGAGAGCAGCCTGATTTTCATCATCCAGGTGAAATTGAGCGGCAGCCATTGCAGCAAAATGAGATCGTCGTCGGATACGATCGTCAGGCTCGCCGTGAAAAGCAGAAGCATAAACACGATAAACGATTTTTGCCGCATGTCGAACAAATACAGAATGCCCGCATATATACCGTGCAGCAGCAGGATCACAAACGTCACGAGCTGGAAGCCGATGGAATACCAGCGCTGGGAATCGATCGCCGTCTGCGAGCCGAAGCGGATCGATTCGGCGATGCCGCCGACATTCGGCTGGTCGAAGTTGGCTACGCGGATGAGCAGCTCGATTTGCGTCGCGTCGCCGGCCGTATAGGCGGCGGTGTAGGAAACGTTTTTCGGACGGTACGATTCGGCCCGTTCGGCGACTGTGCCGAATTCCGCGGCCAATTGGCCGTTTATTTCCACGGCCGAGGAAGCTTGAATGTCTTTGATCCAAAACGTATACGGCTGATCCGGACCGGGGGCGACCCGAATCGTCAGCCGGTACGTTCCGTAGCCGAACGACGTATTCGGCTCGCCCGGGAATGCATCTCGCCAATCGCCGGGAACGCGGACATAACGCATGCCGTCGGCGGGCTGCCGCTTCAAATCGTCGTGCGTGACGAAGGCGCCCGGATAAAACTCCCACTCGCCGTCCAAATTGACGGGAAGGGAGCTTCCCATATCCAGCCCGCGCAGATCGAGCACGCCTTGTACGGCGCCCGGATGTTCGGTCGAAGCGAACAGTTCCGACCACGCCCATCGCATGCCCAGCAAAAAGGCGAGAAACAGAACAAGCGCCGCGATATGTTTGGTTATGGAGTAGATTCGAATTCGCATATCCTATATAATTTGACCTCGTCCCTCCTTTTCCTTCTTGCATCGTCGCCGATTCGCTGCCAAATGTAGGACCGGTTCGGGGCCGCAAGTTCGAACGCATTCAGCGATCTCGTTTGACGGCGCTCATCAGTCCCTTCCGGTCGCCCCTTTTCGCGCGCGCGAATTTTTGAAAAAAAACGCTAAACATTTTGTCGGCTCGTGTCGAATAATACGGTATACGCAAAGAGAGGGCGAAACGACATGAACCGAATCCAAAACAGCATCGCGGCCAAGCTGATCCTGATCGTATCCGGCTGCATGGCGCTCCTGTGCGCCGCCATCATCGCGTTCGCGTCGAACGCGCAGCAAAACCAATATTTCGAGGAATTGAAGGAACTGGGGAAAATCGTAAACGATTCGCTTTCCGCCGATCCGGCTCTCATCGCCCGGGCGAAGGAGCAGATCAAGTCGCAGCCTGCGGCCTATCAATCGGCTCCCGAAGCGAAAGCGCTTCAGCAAAGGCTCGACGGCTTTATCGGCTCCGGAAAGCTGTCCAACGCTTATTTGTTTTATCCGGATTCGAAAACGGCCGACGGCAAAACGTACCTGGTCATGATGCTGGCGAACAAGAAGCTGTACGACGGCGGTCTGAAGCCGATGACCGATTACGAGCTGACGCCGGAATTCATGGAAGCTTACGACGAGGCGCTTCGATCCGGCGTCGGGATCACGGACGCCTACCGGGATCAAACCGGAACCTGGGTGAGCGTGCTTTTTCCGGTAGCGGGCGAAGGAAACGGGACGATCGCCTACGCGGGCGTCGATTTCGAATACGGAAGCGTTCAGGCCGAGCTGAGGCGGGAAATTTGGATCAACATATCGATCGGCCTCGTTCTCGGCGCGCTGTTCATCGCGATCGTCGGACTCGCGATCCGGTTCATGCTGAAGCCGGTCCGGCAGCTGACGCAATTGTCGCAGCAGGCGGCCAAAGGGGATTTGACCGTATCGATCCCGGTTCGGCAGCGGGACGAAATCGGTCAGCTGGCCGACCACTTCAACGCGATGATCGCCGGCATCCGCGAGTTGATCGGCGGCGTTCGGGAGCTCGGCGTTCAGGTCGGCCAATCGGCGGAAACGCTTCAGGCGAACGCGGACCAAACCGCAAAAGCGGCGGAGCAAGCGGCCGCCGCCGTTCAGGAGGTAGCCGCCGGGGCGGAGCAGCAAATGCAGAGCGCCGGGGAAAGCTCGCGGGCGATGGCGGAAATGGCCGCCGGCATTCAGCGGATCGCGGAATCGGCCGGAGAAGCCGCCGAAGCGTCGTCGCAGGCGTACAAGCAGGCGGAGCAAGGAAACGAGGAAATTCGCGCCAATGCGTCGCGGATGGATTCGATCCGGCAAACGGTCGAACGGTCTTCGGCCGCGATCGCGGAGCTCGGCGAGCTGTCCCGGCAAATCGGGCACATTACGGAGGCGATCGCGGATATCGCCGGACAAACCCATCTGCTCGCGCTGAACGCCGCCATCGAGGCGGCCCGGGCCGGGGAGCACGGACGCGGCTTCTCCGTCGTCTCCGACTCGATCCGCAAGCTGGCCGAGCAGTCGAGGCAGTCTTCCGAGCAGATCGGCGGACTCGTGCGGACGATTCGCGAGCAGACGGAGCGGGCGGCCCTGGATATGCGGGACGGCACCCGGGAAGTGCAGGGGCTGGCCGTAATCGTCGAGCGGATCGGGGACACTTTCGGACAAATCGTCCGCTCCGTCGAATCGGTCAACCGCCAAATGCACGAGGTGTCCGCATCCACGGAGCAAATGTCGGCCGGCAGCGAGCAGGTGACGGCGTCCATCGCGGAGCTTTCCGCCATATCGCAGCGGTCAGCGGCGGCTTCCCAGAGCGTGGCCGCCCAATCGGAGGAGCAGCTCGCTTCGATGGAGGAAATTACGGCTTCGGCGGCTTCCATGCGGGAGCTGGCCGGCCGGCTGCGGCAAACGGTCGAGCGCTTCAGGCTGTAGGCTCGCTCCCGCTGCCAAAAAGCGCCCCGGTCCGGACGGACGGGGCGCTCTTTCGCATTCGCGGACTTGGACGGCGGACGGCTATTCCAGCTGCGCCGGCTTGTTCAGCTCGCGGTACGATTTCGGCGACAGCTTGGCCACCGCTTTGAACGAACGGTAAAACGTCGACACGGAGTCGTAGCCGACCTCGAAGCAGATCGAAATAATGTCTTTGCCCGTCTCGGCGAGCAGCTTCTGGGCGAGCCGGATCCGCACCTCGGTCAAATATTGCATCGGCGTCAGCTCGTACCGTTCCTTGAAAATGGTGTTGACGTGCCTCGTGCTGATGCCCAGCTTGGAGGCGATGTCGACCGCGGTCAGCGGCTCGAAATAATGCGAGTCGATGTAGCCGCGAATTTTTTCCGCCCGCAGCCGGTTCGAGTCGCTTCCCGCCGTTCGGGATTGCGTCGAGCGGGCGAGCGTCAGCAGCAGCTGCGACAAGTGGATTTTGAGCGACAGGCGGCCGAGCATCGACGCGTCCTTGGACTGCTCGAACAGCATTTTGCGCAGCAGCTGGCGCAGCTCGCTGCCGACGAACAAGTTCGGCTTCATCAGCACGGAAGCCGGGAATCGGCCGCGCAGCAGCAGCTCGGCCATCTCCGGGTCGAGCGCCGACTCGTCGAACGCGAGGACGAGCAGCGTCAGCCGCGAATCGGACATGACGGCATGGACGGAGTACGGGACGATCAGCGCGGTGTCGTTGGCCTCGAGCCGGCTTGTGTCTCCGTCCAGCCTGATCGTGCCTTCGCCTTCGAGCACGAACAGCAGCTGGTAGCTCTGATGGTGGTGCTCGGCGACGAGATGGCCGCCCATATGCTTTTGCTCGTATATATCGATCGGATTCCGGGACAAGTCGATCCATTTGATCGTCATGGCGTGGCGAAGCCTCCGTTGCGTATGCCGAAGCGTTGCATTCAATGCCATTTTATCGCGACGGGCCCGTCGTTACAACACCGTTCTCGAAACGGGGGCTCTGTGGTAAGATGGGGGGTGACGCCCTCCGTGCGGCCGATTTTGCCGCGGCACAAACAAAACAAACATGCGCCCGCTCCAAAATGAAAGCGGATGCATGTTTGCCGTTGCCAACGGTCTAGCCGCGCGGCCGATGCGGTTCGCCGCCTATTTTCGTTTTTGCAGCTGCTCCTGGATATGCTTGTTCAGCTCTTCGTCCGCGGTGCGGAGCGCGGTGTTGATGTCCGCCGTTTTATCGACGACGGCTTGGAACGCTTTGTTCGTAATCGAATCGACGGTCCCTTCGTTCAAAAATTGGACGGCCACCATCGGCGCCATTTTCGGCTTCGTCATCGCCGCCACGTTTTTGCCCTGAAATTCCGGAATGCCTTTGCCGAACTGGTCTTTGACCGTCTGCGAATTCAATACGGTCATGCGGCCGTTCCGCACGATCTCGGTCTGCACCTCGTCCGACAGCAGCGCCTCCAGCACCTGCAGCGCGGCGTCCTTCGCTTTGCTCTGCGCCGTGACGGAAAGCACGGGACTGTCGAGCCGGTGGCCGACGCCCGGCGCCTTTTTGTTCGACGGGTACGTGACGACGTCCCATTGCATATTCGGCGTTTTGCGCAGCGCGGCGAGCGTATTGCTGTAGCCGGCCAGCATCGCCAGCTCGCCCTTCAGAAACGACTGCTCGTTCGCGCTGTAGCCCAGCGTCTTGTAGCTGCCGTCCATCAGGCCGGGAATCGCGTACAAGCTTTCCCACAGTTTCATGAGCTCCTGCCAGTCGTCCGTATTCAACGTCGCTTTGTTCGTTTTGAAATCGGCATAGGGCAAGCTGAGCTGACGGGCGCCGCGGTACAGAAAATCGGCGTACAGGCCGCGGAACTGCACCCCTCCGTCTTTGCGCGTCAGCTTCAGGGAAAGATCGCGCACTTCGTCCCACGTCATGCCGTCCTTCGGATACGGAACGCCGAATTTATCGAACAAGTCTTTGTTGTAGAACAGCCCGAACGGGTTGTGGTACGACGGCAATCCCGTCAAATAAGGCTGGTTGCTGGCCATTTTGACGGCGTCCAGCGCTTCGGGGACGATGCGGGTCAAATCGAACTTGTGCTTTTTGATCAGCTCCTCGATATTGGTCGTCAAGCCGAGGTCGTTCACGGTCGCCAAATTGCCGGGATAAAAGCCGACCAAATCCGGAATGTTGCCCGCCGCGATCAGATCGGTCAGGCTGTTTCCTTTTTCCGACGTGTTGATTCGTTCGACCGTAATATGGGGGTACTTCTTCTTCACCGGTTCCGCCAAATAACGGTTGAAGTCCTCTTCCGAAAATTGGATGTTGCTGGCCGCCACCTTGACCGTAGCGGGCTCGTTCGCCGGCGCCGGCGTCTTCGAGTCCGGTTCCTTCGCGCCGCCTTCGCCTCCGCCGCCCGAGCCCGCGCAAGCGGACAGCAGAACGGCTATGCATCCGGCGACCGCAGCGGTCCTCGATCCTTTCGTCCGTCCATCCATTTGGTTGCCGCCCCCTTCTCGATCGAATCCGTTGAAGCAAGCGCTTTCCTTTCGATGTCTGACCGTCGATACACCCCATTGTAAGGGAGAGCGAACCGCATAAGCTATGCCGAAAACCGTACATTTATAGTACAAAACCGTTCTTTTCGGGACGTTTTTCGCGAGCCCGGCCCGACAAAAAAAAGGCGCGTTCGCCGTCCCTGCGCCGGTCGAACATGCCTTCGTCGTCCGCTTCGTTTTCGCCGCGTTCCTCCAGCGAAATGGCCCGGGAAAGGAGCCTCGACATGCATTGTCTCGAACTGCAGTTTCCTCCGCTGCCGCAGCTGCTGACGGTCAACCAAACGACTTTCCGCAAGCAGGCGGTTCATTTCGAGCGGACGTTTCCGCTGTACGATGTCATTATCGTGCGACGCGGCCGCTTTTACATTACGGAGGAGGACACCGCCTACGAGCTTCGCGATCATCAGATGATCGTGCTGGAGCCGGGGAAGCGCCATTACGGACATAAGCCGTGCCCCGAAGATTCCTTGCTGTATTATTTGCACTTTCGGCACGCCCCTCCGATCCGGACGGTGCGCGCCGATCATATTCCGTGGAACGCCGTCTTTCCCGTCACGACCTATCGCGATATGGAGCCGCGGCCGCACAGCATGTACATTCCCAAATTCGCCGAGCTGAACGTGCACCGGTACGAGCCGCTGGTGACCGAGATGGTCAAGCTGCGGGATCGTCCCATACTCGAGCATATGCTGCCGCTGCAGGCGATGCTCGGCCAATTTCTCGTCATGCTTCAGCAGGCGGCGCGGAGCCGGTCGTTTTCCCGCAGCGAGCAAGTATGCGACATGATCATCCAATATTTGCACGCCCGCCTGGACCGGCCGTTCCGTCTCGACGACATGGCCGCGCACCTCAATTTCTCGCCCGACTACTTGTCGAAATGTTTGAAAAAGCATACCGGCCTGACGCCGCTTCATTATTTGAACCATATCCGCATCGAGCGCGCCGCCGCCCTGCTCGCCGATCCGAACTTGACGCTGCAGCAGATCGGCGAGTCGGTCGGAATCGCCGACTACAATTACTTTTTCCGGCTGTTCCGCCGCTACGCCGGCATGCCGCCGGCCCAATACCGGAGCGCGCTGTTCGCCGCGGGCGGAGGCGAGGACGGGCGGCGCGGACGATAGCCGGCACGGCGCCGGTTATTCGCAGCGAACGAGCAGGTCGATCGGGTAACGGCCGCCGTTTCGGCCGTACAGCGCGAGGCCGCCTTCGTCCGCCTGCAGCGACAGCGTCAGCCTGCGGCTGGCGTCCAGCTTCGCGGCCATGCGGCCGGGCACGCCGACCCGGCATAAGTAGCCGTAGGAGCCCGCTTCGTCCAGCTTGTTCGAAACCGGCTGATAATGCCACGACAGCACGCCGCGGCTGTCGGCCGGATCGTCCGGCAGGACAAATGATTCGACCGTCTCGCCGTCTATGGCGACCGTCAGGCGGGATTCGTGCCGCTTTTCGTCGGTCATATAGTACGTGTTCGGATTGCGCTCCGTATCCGCGTCGGCGCCGTGCATGAACGAAATATCCGGCTTGACGTACTCCTTGCCTTCGACGTTTCGCGTAAGCAGCCGTTTCGCCCCGGCTTCGAATACGATCTCGACGCCCTTGAGCAAAGGAAGCTCCTCGCGGCTCGGCAGCTCGATCTCGTAAACGAAAGCCCCGGCCGGGCCGCCGTTCGCTTTATGCCCCTGCAGCGCATTCCATTGATACGCGAACGTATGGCTCGCGAAGTCCGCGACCGGAACGCGGACCGTTCGGCCGGACGCGCCGCGCGGCCATGCGTCGCCGGCATCCGCGCCCCGCACGTCGAACGTCGTGAAGTTGCGGGAGACGACTTCGCCTTCCGGCGTCGTCAGCCGGACGGCGAGAACGGCCACGGCGTCGCAATCCGGCAGACGGACCGTCAGCGGCGCGAGCGGCGATACGCCGTACCCGTTCCAATCGAGCTCGGCGCTCCCTTCGTCCGCCACCGTCCGCACGCCGAGACGGTCGTACCAGAGCTCCCACCGGAGAACGAGCCGTTTTCCGAAATGGCGGTCCGAGAAGCTGGAGCGCGCAAGCGCCACCTCCCGTACGCCGCCCGCCTCCGCCGTCGCGCAAGGCGGCGCGTCGATGACGATAAAATCGGGCGAATGCAGGTCGGCGATCGTCATCCCCGGCACGAACCAGTCGTAGCCGAATCGCTTTTCCTCGCCGTTCAGCCGGTAGTAGCCGTTAAATTCGTTGATGACGTCGCGGAACTCGGTGAAGACGAAGCCGCAGAGTTTGTCGTGCCGGCGGAATTCGTTCAGCATATACCGGTAATGCCAGGCGAGGTCGCTGTCGCCCGCCCCCCCTTCAATGCCCCATACGTTGCCGCATTCGCTGTTCAGCAACGGCGCGTCGTTCTGCGCGAAGCCTTCGCAATAATTGTACGGGGAGCCGGGATACGTACGGTCGACGACGTCGCTCACATGCTCCCGCACCTGCTCGTAGCCGTTGATATAAAAATGCCACGTGTTCAAGTCCGTTTCGACATGGTCCCGGTTGCAGGGCGAATTGTCTTCCACGAGCCGGGTCGGATCGAGCCGTTTGGCCAGCCGGTACATGTCGCGGACCCACGCCTGCGTCTCGGGCAAATACCGTTTCGCGGGAATCCAGTCCCGCGCCCGGTCCGGCGCTTCGTCGTCGGTTTTCAGTCCCCACGTCTCGTTGAATAGGACCCACGAAAAGATCGACGGATGGTTGAAATCGCGCGCGATCAGCTCGCGGACTTCGCTTTCGTACGCCGCCCGGGCCGTTTCGTCGGGGTTGCCCCAGAAGCACGGCATATCCTCCATGACGAGAATGCCGAGCTTGTCGGCCCAATACAGCTTGCGCGGCTCCTCCGGCTTGATGTGGATGCGGACGAAATTGAGGCCGAGCCGCTTCATTAAGTAAATTTCGTCCCGCATGTCCGCGTCGGTCGGATACGTGAAGTAACCGGCGGGATTGTACGACTGGTCGAGCGTGCCGTTCAAATAAACCGGCTTGCCGTTCAGCGTAATCCGGCGGTAGCTGCGGCCGTCGACCAAGGCGGTGCCGATTTCGCGAATGCCGAAATAGGTGGAGACGACGTCCTCCTCCTCGCCGGTATCGCGCGCGAGACGCACTTCCCCTTCGTACAAATGGGGCGTCTCCGGGCTCCACAGGCGCGGCTCGTCGACCGTAAACGAGACTTTCGCCTCGTTCGCGCCCTGCCGCAGCTCCAGTTCGAAGCGATGCGCGACCGCGCCGCCGTCGAAGCGGAACGAAAGCTCCGCCTTGCCGGGCCGCTTCGCCTCGATTTCGGCCGTCACGTCGATGCGGCCGTCGATATGCGTAACGAACCGGGCCGCTTGGATATAGCTGTTCCCGCGCGCCTCCAGCCAAACCGGCTGCCAAATGCCGCGTATTTCGCCGTAGCCTTGCTTGCCGCGGGTTTGATAGCCGTTGTCGCGGTCTTCCGCCCTCACGACGATCGTATTGCCGCCTTCGCGTTTCCATAGAGGCGTCACGTCGAACTCGAACGAGCCGTAGCAGCCCGCATGCGAGCCGGCATGCACGCCGTTGACCCAAACGTCGCAGTCGTAATCGACCGCGCCGAAGCACAGAAACAGCGTCGCATCGGCTTTGGCCGGCGACCAGTCGACGACGCGCCGGTACCAGCCGGCCCCTTTCCGGTTTTCGCCGACGCCGGACAGCGGGCTGGCCCACGAAAACGGAACCTCGATGCGCAGGTCGTACCCGGCTTCTTCCTCGGCCGGCCGTCGCGGCTCGCCTCCGCCTTCGTCCGAATCGAACCGGAACGACCAGGTGCCGTTTAAACTGAACCAATCCGCTCTCTCCCGG
This sequence comes from Paenibacillus sp. GYB003, assembly GCF_036577625.1. Lineage (NCBI taxonomy): Bacteria > Bacillati > Bacillota > Bacilli > Caryophanales > Paenibacillaceae > Paenibacillus > Paenibacillus sp. GYB003. The sequence goes on from NZ_JARBDC010000088.1 coordinate 65,777, forward strand.
TCGGGACGCGGAAATTCCGGGCGAGGGACGCCCGTCCCGGTTGCCGCTTGCATCGGAGTAATCATGAATGAACACGACCTTTCCTCGGTTTCATCCCCATTCTACCCCATGTATATATGCTTTTCAATGTATATTACATTTTTATAATATTTGATTCAGGCAATAAGCATGACTTTTTTACAATGATTTCGTCATGGTGTAAACTGATACTAGTCCAAGCACCCGATAAGGAAGAGGTTCATGAGCGACTTTAAACAAGAACAGATCCGGTATCCCGCTTCCCGCATTACCGAAGTCGCCAAGGCGCTGTCCGGCGACTTGCGCGTGCGCATTTTGGAGGCGCTCGGCGAAAAGCCGATGAGCGTCTCGCAGCTGGCGGAAGCGCTCGGCGCCGCCCAGCCGACGATGACGATCAACATTCAAATGCTGGAGCAGGCCGGCCTCATCGTCTCCGCTCCCGGCGCCAACCGGGAAAAAATTTGCTCCGTCCCGTGCAAAACGATTCTGCTCGAGCTGCCCGTCAGACCCGGAGACGGCTTGCACCGGATGGAAGAAATCCATATGCCGATCGGCATGTACTCGTTTTGCCGGATCGAGCCCACATGCGGCATGGCCGGCAAGGACGGCGCCCCGATCGGATCGATCGACGATCCGCGCGTCTTCTATATGCCGGAGCGGACGGACGCTTCGCTGCTTTGGTTTTCCGGCACCGGCAGCGTCGAATATTATTTTCCGAACCCGATCCCGCCCGGCGTGCCGCTCGACGAGCTGCGCATCGCCGCCGAAGTATGCTCGGAGGCGCCGAGCTTCGATATGAACTTCCCCTCCGACATCTCGCTGTTCGTGAACGACCGGCTCGTCGGAACGTGGCGCAGCCCGGGCGACTTCGGCGACCGCAAAGGAAAGCTGACGCCGGACCGCTGGTTTAACGGCACCGAATACGGCATGCTGACGGAATGGAAGGTGACGAAGGACGGCGGCTATGCGGGAGGCGCGCGCACGTCCGGGACGACGCTGGCCGATCTCGCCCTGCACTACCGCGAGCCGATCCGCGTCCGCTTCGAAGTGAGCGAAGACGCCGAATGCAAGGGCGGCCTCAACTTGTTCGGCTCGGGCTTCGGCGACTACCCGCAAGATATCGTCATGTCGTTCGTCCGTACGGGCGAACGGTGACGAGGCGATGCCGGCAGGCGGATGTCGAAATGGCGGTCCTTCGGGACCGCTAATTTGCGTCTTCTAAAGCTGCGCACGGAATAACGGGCTTTGGGGCGTTTGATTTCGCCGGTTTCCCCCCATTCAGCCTCGTTCGGCATCGCTTTCCGCGCAATAAGGGGCCCGAACATCCGCTATTCCGGGCTGTGCCCCGCTTATGCCTTCGCCCGAGCCGTATAAAATCGAACCCACGGTGGAAAATTAAACCTTGTTGTTACGGCAAGGGAGGAGGTGTCAGCGTGGCCAATCCGAAAAACCGGCCGTCCAAAGCGGACGTGCAGTCGACCGACCTGAACAAGCTGCCCGTTCCGGGCGAAAACGATACGGAGTTTTCCGCGGAGGAAGCGGCCGAAGCTTTCGAACAAAACGAAGCGGCGGGTCGCACGACCGGAAACGAAGAATAATGCGGTCGCCTGACCTATAAAAAATCCGATCGAGCATCGGGATCGGGATGCAACTCGCTTCGCCGAAAACGAAAACCCGCCTCCTCCCGGGGGCGGGTTTGCTTCTGCCTGACTTTTATTCACGCGCCGACGTTCGGCCTTCTCGATCTTGAGCCGGTGACCGATTCTCGCGCCGTGCCGAATGAGTCCGCGCTATTCGAACAGGCCGAGCTCGCTCAAAAAGGCGGGCTCGTATCCGTTGTCCGCCGCCCATTTGACGGCGGCTTCGATTTTGTCCCGATAGTCCGGCTGATACGCGCCGTAATGCGGGTAAAAATATTGCTCGTGAATGAGCAGCTCGACGAAGCCGGATTCGTTCGGCGCCTCCTTCAAGCGCTCCAGCGCGGGGACGACTTCGTCCAGACGAAGCTTGTCCAGCACGGCGTCGATTTTGACGAACGCGATGTCTTCGCCGTTGTCTTTCCAAAAGTCGCGCTTTTCCAAATGCGCCGTCCGCTTTTCGTCCAAATAATACGACACGATCGGCTTCCCGTCCGCGAATCGGAAATAGCCGGCCAACGCGCGGAAGCCGTACCGGCGCAGCGCCCGGCAGCCTTCGAGCGTCGCCTCGCCCCAATGAATCGTCGTCGTCCGGTCGAGCAGCTCCTCGCCGGCGAAGCGGACGATTTCGTTCGTCACGAGCTCGCAGTCCCGCATGATTTGTTCGGCCGAAGCTTGGATATACGGCTTGTCCGGGTCGTTTTGCAGCGCATGGAACGTCAGCCGCATCCAGTGCGCGTTCGCCTTCCATTCGTCCTTGAACGTGTCCGGCATTTGCGAAAGGTCGAAGCCGTCGGTTCGATAATAAATGTTAAAGTGCACTTTCGTTCCGTACGTATCGTGAATGCGCTTATACATGCCGAGGTACGGATTGTCGAAAATCGAGCGGTACGACTGCGCGTTCGCCGCAATATCCCGCAGCCACCAAATGTTGTCGTCCACGGACAGCCGGTATTTGTTCGCGGCGTTCCTCAGCCAATAGACGGTGCGGCTTTCGCGGCGCCCGGACGCCGCATCGGCGATTTCGATCGCGTTGCGGCCGGCGTCCAAAGCGATTTCGGCCGCATACGTTTCGCCCCGCCTCTCGGCCGCCACTCCGTTTACGCGCGGCCGGCTGCCATCGGGCGCCGCCACCAGCACGCGTATGTACAAACGCCCGTCGCGAACGTCCCCGTCGCGATCGTGCAGCATATCGCCGTCAATCGGAAACAACAGCTCCCATCGTTCGTTCGAGTCCGCCTGCTGCGCCATGCCCCGTCCCTCCCGGTTTCATCGGCTCCGACCGGATTCGCGATCGCGGTGAACGTTCATACGGGTGTATCGATCCCGATCGCGCCGGTTCGCCATGTCGTTGTCGGCCGGCGTCATGCTTCGCCGAGCCATGCGTCCAAAAATTCGTAAGCGGCCGCCCGGATCGGGCCGGGAAAATCGTGGCCGCACGTTCCGTCGACGGACAGCATCCGCTCCGGCACGCCGAGCCAGTCGTACAGCCCGTGCAAGTCGCGCATCGCCTCGATAATCGGCCCCGCGTGCGGGAATATCGCGTCGGCTTGGCCGCTCCAGTTGAAAAACGGCGTCGGCGCGGCAAGCGCGGCGATCTCGTGCCATTCGAACGGCACGGAGCCGTTCTCCAGCGCGTCGCTGATCGCCGGGATGTGCGAAAACCAGTCGCGCCGTCCCCACCGGTTCGGGTTCGGATCGCCGGCGAACGTGGCGAAGCCGCAGCTCGAGACGACCGCCCGGATCCGCTCGTCGATTCCGGCGAGGAAAAAGGCGTTATAGCCTCCGAGCGAATGGCCGATCGCGCCGATTCGGTCCGCGGCCACCTCGTCCAGCGAGACGAGCAGGTCGACACCCTGGCGATGATCGGCGATCATTTTGGCGACCGCCGTCCATGCCGGATAGCGCTCGTAGAAGGGCGCCGTCTGGAACGGCGAAGCTCCCTCGTACACGCGTTCGCCGGCCGCGATCGTATCCGGCGCGAGCACGACGTACCCGCGGTTCGCGAGCTCGTAGGCGTACCGCCGGTTCGGCTTGCCGCCCGCCGTCGCGATTTCGGCTTTGCCTTCGGGCGCCGTCTGGTGCAGCGCCATGACGGCCGGCGTCTTCCCGTTCGCGTCCCGCAGCCTTTCCTTCGGCATCAGCAGAAATGCGGTTACGGTATCGCCGTAAACCGTATCGTAGCGGAGGTGAATACGGGTATGCCGCTCCTCGTCCGTTTCCGACAGCACGTCGTACCGCAGCGGCACCGGCTCGGGCAACCCGCCGATGCAGGCCAGCCACCGATTCCTGATATCCTCGCGCTTCGTCTCCCAGCCGTTCCGGTCGGAGACGCCGTCGAGCAGCTTCGGCACGCCGCTTCGTTTCAATTGTTCCAAAGAGTAGCTCATGGGACCTCCTATCATTTTCATGCCGGGGAGTTAGTGAACGAAAAATCGGTATTAGTGAACCGTATGCCGTTCATATTGACCGTAATCGCCATTCAAGCCTAATAATGAACCTCGGGTCGCTATATGCAGACCGAAGTTCATTATTAAACAAGTCAGGTTCGCTGTCCGCCCGAAATTCGCGGAATCGGCCGAATTAGCGCATCCAAGTTCATGTTGCAGATACATAGGTTCATTATGTAAAAATAGCGCAGTTGTTCACATCCAGGGACATGAGGGTCCGCTTTGAGCCGCATATCGGGCCGCAGCCTCCTTGTCGCCCCGGTGCAACAAGGACGGGCGCCGCCGCTTTCGCTTCGCCCGTCCTCGCCATGGAGCCTGTATTACAGCGCAACCGTCTTGCCGTTGATTCGGCTTTCGTTGGCCGCTTCGATAAAGCGGATCACCGCGATCGTTTCCGCGAAGTCGATCGCCGCGCCTTCGCCTTTGAACATCGGCACGATTCGTTCCAGCAAGCTCGCGTAATACGGCTTCGGATGCGAATAAACGTCGACGAACTGGCTTCCTTTCTCGCGGTGGACGACCGCGCCGAACGAGTTGTTCCCCTTCCGGTTGCCGCGAACCGTCGCGATTCGACCGTCCGCCCATCGGCCGACGATGACGTCGTGATCGTCGTTCGTCGTGACCGTAACGTCGACGCAGTCTTTGCCCAATACCGCGAACACCATCTCGACGCTGTGAATGCCGTACCAGAAGTAGCCCGGCTGCGTCGGCTGAATCGCCATCGGCCCGTAAGCGTCCGCGCCGATGATCGCGCCCTTCTCGCCGCTGGCGAGCACTTCGGTGAGCCCTTCGGCGAAGCGGAGCGCGGACGTGCTCATGACCGCGACGCCGTGCTTCGCCGCAAGCTCGGCGATTTGCTTCGCATGCTCGGACGTGACGGCCAGCGGCTTGTCGATGAACACCGGCTTGCCGTACGGCGCGATTTTCGCGAATTGCTCCAGATGCACCCGGCCGTCGACGGATTCGAGCAAAATCGCGTCGCTTTGCTGCGCCACCTGCTCGACCGAATCGACGATTTGCACCCCGTACTCGTCGCGCAGCTTATCCGTAAAGCCTTGCACGCGGGAAATGCTCAGCTCGAAATCCGGCGATCCGCCGGGATACGCGACGACGACTTTGCCGCCCGGCACGTGGTACGTATGGGCGGAATCGTTCAGCAGCTGGGTGAAAGCGGTGACGTGAGACGTATCCAATCCGATAATTCCGATTTTCAATGCGTTCGACAAAGGAACGCACCTCCTTCGTTTCGCGTTTTGAAAGGCTTCGCGCGAAGCCCGTTCCCTTAAGTAACTATATCAAGAGCGGCGGCGAAAATATTGCCTTTTCTTTCGATTCGAAGTGCCTTTTTTTTCGAAATTCCGCTGCTTCGCGCTTGCCTCCGCCCCCGTCATCGGACGAGCTCGCTCAAAAACGACAGCCGGTATATTTGCTTCGGGCGTCCTTTCGACTTGCCCTTCTCCTCGCCGATAATTTCGATCAGGCCGGAATCGAGCCAGGCGAGCAAAAAGCGGTGCGTGCTGCGCACGGTGACGTCGAGCACGTTCGCCAGCTCCTGCGCCGTATAATCGGTTTTGCCGAAGCGGGTCACGTGGGCGACGAGCTTGCTCAAATAGCCGGACGTCAGCCCCGCCTCCTCGGCCCGCTTCAGCAAGTTCGCGTCGATCAGCGACAAATCGTACTCGTGCGGCTGCGTCATTTCGAGCGGACCGATGACGCTTTTGTCTTCGCGGACGATAAAGCAGATGTCGCCGCCGCTTTCCTTCGAGTTGCGCAGCGCCAGCCGCGCGTGCGTCCCGGCCTCGTTCGCCGAACGGCCGAAGCCGATGCCGATGCTGAGCGACAAGCCGTAATATTTTTCCACGACGCGGGCGAGCGGAATCGATTTGTATCCGCCGGTCTCCCGTTCGAATATGCCGCGGGTCGTAATGAACAAATATTCGTTGCCGCCCAGATGGGTCAAATGGCCGTCGAGCGATTCCGCATAACCGAGCAGCATCCGGTGGATGTCGAGCTTCAGCCGCTGCACCTCGTGCTCGGACGACTTCTTTTTGGCCAGACGGTCGAACTCGTCCACGTGAATAAACCCGACGACGATTTGCGATTCGTTGCTGCGCCGCGTTTCCGTCGACAGCAGCGCCCGCTCCAGCGAGACGATAATATCTTGGTCCGTCGGCAGCACCCATTCGTTCGGAATGCCGAGCTCCGTCAGCGCAGCGGCTACCGATCCGACGCTCGTCAACGCCGCTTTCGCATTGCCGCTCCGGTACTGCTCCGCATGGAAATCGATTAACGCTTCCTTGGAGACGAATTCGGAGCCGGGAAAATGGACCGTTCCCCGATACGGCTCGCCGAGCTCGCGGAACGCCTGCTCCAGCGATTGCTTGGACAGCGAATCGACGGACATTTCCGCGATTCCTTCGCGCCGCCCGAGCCGGTATAGCGCCCGGTACAATCCGGTGCCCGACAGCCGGACGTAATGGACCGGCGTCTTGAAGTTCATCTTCTGCACGGCCAGCCGGTACGGAACCGGTCCGGAAAACAGGATCACCTCCACGTGATCCATCAGCTCGCGCGCCAGCTCGGGCGCTTCGTCCTCGCGGCTGTACGTGCGGGCGATCGGATCGAACGACGGAAAGCCTTTCAGGCAATGGTTCATTTTCTCGACAAGCGGCTCGGGACCGATAATCCCGATGGCGATACCTTTGGCGATCGGAGCTATGTTCGTTTCGGCCATGGTTCAGCCTCCAGATGTGACGTTTTATCGCGGGCCGCGGCGGAAGGCGCGCTCCGCCGCCGGCCGCACGGGCGAAGCCGGACAGCCGCCCTTACTGCAAACGGTTCAAGGCGATGGCCGCGAGCAATGACGCGCCCAGCGGCAAACAGGTTTCCTCGATGCGGAATTTCGGATGGTGGAGCCCGTAAGCGCGTTCCGCGCCTTCGCGCGGCCCGGAGCCTAGCCAGAAAAAGCAGCCCGGCACCTGCTGCAAGTAGAGCGAAAAGTCTTCGCCGGCCAGCGTCGGCGCCGCTTCGACGCGGTTGTCCGCGCCGATCGCCTGCTCGACGGTGCGCACGACGTGCGCGACGCATTCGTCGGCGCTGACGAGCACGGGGGTCATCTCCGTGTAATCGACCGAGGCGGTGCAGCGGTACGCCTCCGCGATTTTGCCGGCGAGGCGGGTGACCCGCTCCTTCATCGACGCCTGCACGGCCGGCGAGAACGTCCGGATCGTCCCGACGAGCGAGGCGCGGTGCGGGATCACGTTGTACGTATCGCCGGCCTGCAGGCTGCCGATCGTCACGACGACCGGATCGAACGGGGATATTTCCCGGCTGACCGCGGATTGCAGCCCCATGACGATCGCCGACGCCGCGACGACGGGGTCGATGCTTTGATCCGGAATCGCGCCGTGGCCGCCTTTGCCCGTCAGCGATATTTCGATGCGGTCGACGGAGCCCATGAGCGAGCCGTACCGCGTAGCCACTTTGCCCGCCGCGAGCGTCGGCAAATTGTGCAGCCCGTATATTTCGTCGACGCCGTCCAAAACGCCCTGCTCGATCATGAGGCGGGCGCCGCGGTTGATTTCTTCGGCGGATTGGAACAGGAAGCGGACGCTGCCGGCGATCCGCTCCCGCTGCTGCGCCAGCAGCGCGGCGGCGCCGAGCAACATCGCCGTATGCGCGTCGTGGCCGCAAGCGTGCATGACGCCCGGCCGCTTCGACGAAAACGGCTCGCCGCTTTCCTCCGCGATCGGAAGCGCATCCATATCGGCGCGCAGCGCGATCGTCCGTCCCGGCTTCGCGCCGACGAGCTCGGCTACGACGCCGTGGCCGCCGACGCCGGTTTTCGGCTCGTAGCCGAGCGCGCGCAGCCGTTCGGCGACCTTCGCCGCCGTCTCCGACTCCTCCATGCTCAGCTCGGGATTTTCGTGCAAATCGCGCCGGAACCGGACGAGCTCGTCCTCCAGCTTTTTGCCCGCATCCAGAAGCGGCTGAAACGCGGTAGCTTGCGACATCGTATCATCCCTTTCCCATTATCCCCTAAAATGGTCGTATCGTGTGCAAAAGAACGCTATACGCCCCGCTTTCCGGCACGCGCCTCGCGTATAGCGCTCTAAAGCGCGCTATTCGCCCGGTTCGGCAGCGCCGGCTTGCGCGCATGCGCCGCGCCTTAATTGCGCTTGTCCGCTTCCGCGGACGCATCCGCGGCGTCCGACGCGGCGGCGGCCGATTTTTTCGGCGAGCCGCTCCGGTACAGCCGGTCCATTATTTTTTTCCCCGTCGGCGTCTGGGCGAGGCCCCCTTTGGCCGTCTCCCGGTGCTTCTCCGGCATGCTCGTGCCGACCTCGAGCATGACCTGGATCACCTCGTCCGACGGAATGACGCTGCGCACGCCGGCGAGCGCCATATCCGCGGCCGCCAGCGCGTTGACCGCCCCGAAGCCGTTGCGGACGATGCACGGAATTTCGACCAGACCGCCGACCGGGTCGCAGATGAGGCCGAGCGTGTTTTTGAGCGCGAGGCCGACGCCGTGCGCCGCCTGCGCCGGCGTTCCGCCGCGCAGCTCGACCATCGCTCCGGCCGCCATGCCGATCGCCGATCCGACCTCCGCCTGGCAGCCGCCCTCGGCGCCGGAGACGAACGAATTGTTGGCGATGACGTAGCCGATCGCGCCTGCGGCGAACAGCCCGTACGTCATCTTCTCGTCGTCCCAGCCGAACCGTTTCTGGCTGCTGACGAACACGCCGGGGATGATGCCGCACGAGCCGGCCGTCGGCGTCGCGATAATGCGCCCCATCGACGCGTTCACTTCCGACACGGCCAGCGCGTTCGCCATCGCCTCGGCGGCGACGTTCCCGAGCGACGTCTCGCCCGTCTCCATATATCGCGCGACGCGCTGCGCGTCGCGGCCGGTCAGACCGCTGCGGGACGTCGTGTCCTCGGTCAACCCTTTCCGGACCGCTTCCTTCATAATATCGTAATAAGCGGCCATTTTGGCGAATTCCTCGCGCTCGTCCTTGCCGGATTCCTTCGCCTGCTCCTCCAGCATGAGACGGCCGATCGATTTGTTCTCCTTCTCGCACAGCTCGACCAGCTGCTGCAGCGTACGAAACCTCATGGTGCGTTACCTCCCCGGGCCGCCGTCAAATCGACCAACCGGACGTCGCGTACCGTCGCCAGCGCCGCGATTTCCCGGATGACGTCCTCCGTCAGCGAATTGTCCGTGTCGATGACGGTGAGCGCTTCGCCGCTGCGCCCTTTCCGGTCGACCGACATATGTCCGATATTTATGTTTTCGCGGCTGAGCACCCGGGTCACGTCGGCGATCATGCCCGGTCGGTCGTTATGGAACAGGACCAACGTCGGATACATGGCGGTAAACTTGACGTCGAATTCGTTAATCCCGAGCATTTCGACATTGCCTCCGCCGATCGAAGCGCCGACGACGGAAATTTCCCGGTCGCCGCGCCGCGCGACGATTTTCGCCGTATTCGGATGCGGAAACTGTCCTTTCCCTTCGATAAAACGGATGTCCATTTCGAGCCTTTCGGCGATGGCGAGCGAAGAGGGGATGCGCGGATCGTCGGTATCGAAATCGAGCAAGCCGCCAACGACGGCCAAATCCGTGCCGTGGCCGCGATACGTATCCGCGAAAGATCCGTAAAACAAAATGTCCGCCTTCTCCGGCAAATCGCCGAGAATATGACGCGCGACCCGTCCGATCCGGACGGCGCCGGCCGTGTGCGAGCTCGACGGTCCGACCATGGCCGGACCGATAATCGAAAAAACGTCTTTGAATCGCATGTTCGTTAACCCCTCGTTTACGCTCTGTCGCGCTTTTGCTTCTATTGTATTCGAAACGGACAAAAACGGACAGCGCGCTCACTGTCCGCTATCCTGAACCGATCCCACCCGCGGGACCGGCATGCCGCCTATCGCTTGGGCGGACATGCCGTTCGTCCGTTTATTTAATCGGCGAGCCATTCGTCCAAATGGGCGCGAACGAAGTCGTCGTCGTTCAAATGCGGATATTCGCGGTACATCCGGTCGATCTCCTCCGATTGGCCCGGCGACAGCACCTCGTGCGGATTGAGGCACCACGTGCCTTTCATCAGCCCTTGGCGGCGCAGCACCTCGTGGATGCCCGGAATGCAGCCGGCGAAATTATGCGCCGGGTCGAAGAAAGCCGCGTTCGTTTCCGTCACCTCGATGTTGCGCGTCAGCCATTCCGCGGACAACGTCGCGTCGTTCCGCACCCGCTTCACTTCCTCCAGCAGCTCGACCGCTTTTTTCGTCCATACGCACCAATGGCCGAGCAGGCCGCCGACGATTTTTTTCTCGATCTTGCTGCCGTCGACCGTAAACCGGTACGTCGTCAGCAAATCGTTCACGATGTTGTCGTCGTTGCCGGTATACAGCGCGATTTCGTCCCTGCGGGAGGACGATACGACCGCGCGTACGACGTCGATCGTCTGGTACCGGTTGAAAGGCGCGATTTTGATCGCCACGACGCCGTCGATCTCGGCAAGCTGCCGCCAGAAGCCGTAGCTGAAAATGCGTCCGCCGACCGAAGGCTGCAAGTAAAAGCCGATGACCGGAATTTTTTCCGCAACCGCGCGAATGCGCTCCAAATGCTGCTCCTCGGTCCATTCCTTCAGGCCGCCCATGCTGACGAGACCGGCATCGTAGCCCAGGCCGACGGCGATATCCGCTTCCTTCAGCGCTTGCCCGGTCGGGCCGCAAATGCCGGCGACCTTGATGAACGGGCGGTCCAGCTTCGCCCGCTCGACTTCCTCGGCGGCGAGGCGGAGCACCGGCTCGTACAAGTTATGCTGCGGCTCGCGGATTTCGAACTGCGTCGAGTGGACGCCGACGGCGACGCCGCCCGCGCCCGCCGCGATATAGTAACGGGTCAGCGCCCGCTGATGCCTCTCGTCCAGCTTCCGCTCCTCGGTCAGCGCAAGCGGCTGGGCGGGGATGACGAGACCGTCGTGCAATGCCTTCACTTGCTCGGTGCTTAAAGGTTTGCGGCTCATCGCTTAATATTTCCCCTCTCTTTCCTGGAAGTGGGTCGGCTTGTTCCACGTTTTGCCGCCTTGTTCGACCCATTCGGCGATCCAGTCGATCATTTGCATGATGCTGACGCGCGGGTAACCGAACGTTTTATGCGCCTTCGAGCAGTTGCTCAGCAGCGCGGTGTCGGCTTCCGTGCCGACGATGTTCGCTTCCGTGCCGAACCGCTTCGCGAACTCGCGGGCGACCCAGCGCATCGACAGCGTTTCCGGGCCGGACATGTTGAAGACGGCCGGCGGCGTGCTGCACACGTTCAGGCAGCGAAGCGCCCATTCGTTGGCGTCGCCCTGCCATACGACGTTGAAGTGGCCCATCGAGACGTCGACCGGCAAACCGGCTTTGACCGACTTGGCGATTTCGAGCAGGACGCCGTAACGGAGGTCGATCGCGTAGTTGAGCCGGTAAATCGCCATCGGGATGCCGTACCGGTGCGAGAAGCTTTCGAATACGCGCTCGCGTCCGAGACACGACATGCCGTACTCGCCGTTCGCTCCCGGAGGCGTATCCTCCGTCGCGCCGCCGGAAAATACGGGGACGAGCGGGTATACGTTGCCCGTCGAAAAGACGACGATGCGCGAGTTTTTATATTTTTCCGCCACGCGGCCGGGCAAGTACGAATTCATCGCCCACGTAAAATGCTCGTTGCCGGTCGTGCCGAATTTGTTGCCGGCCATGTAAATGACGTTTTTCACGTCGGGCAGCGACTGCAGCTCGTTGTCGTTCAGCAGGTCGACTTTGATCGTCTCGATGCCGTCCGCCTCGAGCTCGGCTTTCAATTCTTTGTCGGAAAAGCGCGACGCGCCGTATATTTTTTTGCTGACGCCCGCTTGCTTCAGCGCGTTTTGCGCGAGTCTGGCCAAGCTCGGGCCCATTTTGCCGCCGATGCCGAGCAGCATAATGTCTCCGTCGATTGCCGCAATGTCTTTGACGAGCGCCTCGGAAGGCTCCGCCAGCTTCGCTTCTAATTCCGCAATTGTTCTCATAATTGCTCCCTTCGCCTTATCGGAATGGATGATGTCTTACATTTAGCTTAAGCGATACGCGAATTAAAAGACAAGTCTATATAATGTCTATAAGTACCGCTTTCACGAATACGGGTTTCCGGGTACGCTGAAAAGCATCCGTCCGGCCGTCCGCGGCGAAAAGGATGCTTGAAGGTCTTGCCGTTCGGGCGGCGGCGAAACTCCGTTTCCCGAGGCGAAGCCGGCTTACGCTAACGCAGGATGGAGTCGAAATGGTACGCCAGCGTCCGCTCGATCCGCTCGCGGCTCATCCGTTCGGGACAGGCGACCGCATGGACGACGAGCCCGTCGACGAGCGCATGCAGGCGGAACGCTTCGTGCTCCGCATCGATGCCCGGCTTCGTCAACTGCCGTGCGATCAAATCGTCCGTTATTCGGCGGAAAAACGCATGAAGCGCGCCGTCCACTTCCCGCATCAACGCTGCGAGAGACGGATCGGCGATCGCCTTCCCCGCGAAGGCGAACCAAACCTCGCATTCGGCGAGCCGGTCTTCGTCCAGCGGAACGAGCTCGGCGACGATCCGCTCCAGCGCGCTGCGCGGGTCGCCGTCCCAAGTCCCGCTGCGCAGCCGGTTTTCCACGCGCTCCGAAACGAGCCTCATCGAAAACGCGAGAAGCTCCGAATGGGTCGAAAAATAATGGCGCAGCGATCCGAGCGACATGCCCGCCTCCTCCGCGACGTTGCGGACGGACACCTCGTCGATTCCTCTGCTGCGAATAATGCGCCAGGCCGCTTCCGCGAGCTGCACCCGGCGGCTGTCGTGATCTACGATTTTCGGCATAGTCCGATTATAGCACCGTTGTTTTTCTAATACAATCGTGCTAAAATAGCAGCATCTTTTTAATACATCCGTGCTGAAAAAAGGGGTGCGACGATGATCACCGCATTCATTATCGGCTGCGAAATCGCCTTTTGGCTGTTCGTCCTCGCCGGTCTGTTTTGCCGGTACATGCTGAAGCAAAAAACGGCCGGCGCCGTCCTGCTCCTGTGCACGCCGCTCGTCGACCTCGCGCTCGTCGTCGCGACCGTCATCGACCTGCGCGGCGGCGCGGCGGCGAACTTCGCGCACGGCCTTGCCGCCGTCTATATCGGCGTATCGATCGCGTACGGGCACCGGATGATCAAATGGGCGGACGAGCGGTTCGCGCACCGGTTCGCCGGCGGTCCGGCGCCCGCGCCTTTGCCGAAGCACGGCCGCGCCCACGCCGTCCGCGAAATCAAGCTGTGGCTGCACCATCTGGCCGCTTGGGCGATCGGCTGTCTCGTTTTGTACGGCATGATCGCGTACGTCGGAGACGGCGACCGGACGGCGGCTCTGCTCGGCGTCATACGGGTTTGGTCGATTGCGCTCGCCGTCGATTTCGTATGGAGCTTCAGCTATCTCCTCTGGCCCAAAAAAGACAAGTCCGCGTCCCCGCTTCAATCCGGGTAACCGCCCGCATCTGCGGGCCGTGCGGCGCCGCCGACGCCGCCTCTTGCCCGGGCGGCACGTTTATTCCGCCAGCTTTTCCAATAGGAGAAGCAGCCGATTCGCTTCGTCGGCGTCGATTTTACCGAACAGCCGTGCGAGCGACCGCTTCCGGATCGTTTCCATCTGGCCGAGCGCTTGCAGGCCCAGTCCGGTCAAATGAATGAGAACGGACCGCCGATCCTTCTCGTCGCGGCGGCGTTCGACGAAACCGCGGCTCGCGAGCCGGTCGATCATGACCGCGATCGCGCTCGGCTTCACTTCCATCAGATCGGCCAAGGCGGCGGCCTTGCTCGGTCCGCGTTCCCGGATCAGCGTCAGCGTGACGAACTGCGGAGGCGTCAGCCCGTACCGCATATTCCCGGAAAAGTCCTGCATCATTTTGCGCCGGACCGTCTCCATCGCCGTGTAAAAACGTTCGATAAATTGCTCCGACTCGGCGTTCACCGACGCAGCCCCCTTATTCCCGGATCGTCAATGTCCCCGTTAACGGGAAATCCAGTCGAAAATCGAATCGAGAACCGATTCGTCCTCCTCGCGCGGAAACACGTGAGCCCGTCCGCGATAAATGTCCATTTTATACGGCTTGCCGGCCGCTTCCAGCGCTTTCGCCAGCCGGTACGCATGCTCGACGCCGACATGCTCGTCGATCGAACCGTGAATGATCAGCACCGGCGAGCCGATCCGGTCGGCCCAGCATACCGGGGAACGCTCCTTGTACCGCTTCTCGTCCTTGCGCGGATGCCCGACGACCCGCTTCAGCATGCGCCGCAAATCGATCCGCTCCTCGTACGTCAGCAGCAGGTCGCTGACGCCGCCCCAGACGACGACCGGCCCGACGCCTTCGCACTCCTTGGCGGCGAGCAGCGCCATCATCGCGCCGCGGGAAAAGCCGATCAGCGGCACCGGCCCTTCCGTCACGCCGGGAAGCCGCCGCAGCAGCCGTATGCCGCCGTACAAGTCGTGCCGGTCTTCTCCGCCGAAATCTTCGCGGCCTTCGCCGCCCTCGTTGCCTCTGTAAAACGGTGCGAACACCGCGTACCCGCGCCTGGCCAGCGTCACGAGACGGGCGACGCGCACCATGCCGACGCTTCGAATGCCTCCCCGGCAATAGACGAGCCCCGGCAGCGGCTCCGCCGATTCGGGCGCGCAAAAATACCCTTTCACCCGCAGTCCCTGGCTCCAGTACGTCATTCGTTCCAGCCGAATGCCCGGCGCCGGGTCGGGAAGCCGCTCCCGATCGATAAGCGTTCCGTCCGCTTCGGCTTTTTGCATCATGAGCCGGAACCTTCCTTCCTGCGATCGTTTTCGTTATATGTTACCCCGTTTTTGACAACTCGGGGCCGGTTTCGTAGACTGTTAGTAAATCATTGAGAATGGGAAGGTTGTCAACCGACATGAACCCTGCATTCGACCGCGAATTCGAAGCGCTCGTCGAGAAGTTCGCCGAGCTGCTCATCGGCAAATCGTCGCCCGATGCGATAGAGAAAGTGAAAAAGTGGGCGATTTACAACCATATTCACAAAACGATGCCCGCCCTCGCCAGCCATTGGAATCAAAGCCATCCCGAAGCGAAGCGGGAGGTGCGCAAGCTGTTCGAGGACATTAAAGCCTGGAACGAAGCACACCGGGCGGCGCAAACCGATCCCGGCAAGCCGTCCTCCGAATAAGAAGCTCCATCGGAAATCGATGTTTCAAAACGGCCATATCCGCCCATACTGACAGTATC
Organism: Paenibacillus sp. GYB003; assembly: GCF_036577625.1. Lineage (NCBI taxonomy): Bacteria > Bacillati > Bacillota > Bacilli > Caryophanales > Paenibacillaceae > Paenibacillus > Paenibacillus sp. GYB003. Next base: position 81,173 of record NZ_JARBDC010000088.1, read on the forward strand.
TCCATGACTTGTAAGGAACGGGGTGCTGTCCGTATGCGCGTCGACGAACGCAATCGATACGATCGATTCGAGCCGACCGATGAAGGCGATGAAACTATCCGCGACGGAAACGCGATCCGCGGGCTGCTTTGGGGCGTCTTGTTCAGCGTCCCGGTTTGGGCCGTCATCGTTTTGGCCGTCTTCGGCCTGCCTGCTATTTTAAATTGAGAAACTTCCGGCTCACCCGCTCGAACGTCCGCGGGAACAAATAAAACAGCTTGGCGCCGAAGCCGGCGATGCCCGGCAAATCGATTTCCGCCCGCTTCCGTTCGATCGCCCGGACGATTGCGGACGCGACCTTGTCCGGCGTCAGCATAAGCCGTTTCACGTTCGCGACGTAGCTGCCGGAAGGATCGGCCAATTCGAAAAATGGCGTGTCGACGGGTCCCGGATTGATCGTCGTCACCGTTACGCCCGTCCCGGCAAGCTCCTGCCGCAGGCTGTTCGTCAGCCCGAGCACCGCATGCTTCGTCGCCGAATAGCCGGTCGATTTGGCGGTGGCGATTTTACCGGCGATCGACGCGACGTTCACGACATGGCCCGAGCCCGCGGCGAGCATGCGCGGCAGCACCGCTTTCGTGCAGCGGACGACACCCATGTAATTGACGTCCATCATCCGCTCGAAGTCGGCCAACGGCGTGTTCTCGAACTTCTCGAAAATGCCGAAGCCGGCGTTGTTGACGAGCACATCCACCCGGCCGTGCCGCTCGTAGGCGAGCCGGAACGCCGTCTCGACCGACTCGGCGGACGATACGTCGAGCTCATACGTTTCCGCGGCGGCGCCGAGCCGTCCGGCGATCGCATCCAGCCTGCCGCGGCTCCGCGCCATCAGCAGCGGCTTCGCGCCCCGCTGCGCGACCAGCTCCGCCGTCTTGGCGCCGATGCCGCTCGACGCGCCGGTAATGGCGACGATTTTCCCTTCCCAGCTTTCCATTTCCTTTCGCCCCCTCCGAAACACGGAATCATCCGTTTACAACCGCAAAAAGAGGCTGCCCGAAGCACCCTCTTTCTAGTATGTACCTATTCCGGTTATGTAAGCAACACTTGAATGTCCAGCTCGCCGATTTGATCCATCATGAGCGGAATCGTAAGCGCCTTCGACGGCGTGAAGCCGGCGGCGGTCGCCGATTGGATCAGCTTCGGCGGCGTAATGTCGACGCGGACGCCCTGGTTGAACAGTATCGTGCTCGCGTTGCCGCTGATCATGTTGCCGAGCTCCGAAATCGCGCTCTGCGACATCTCGTCCATCTGTGTGACCGAATAGCCGCCCATCATCGCCGAGACGAGCTTCAGCGCCACGTCCTCGTGAAGGCCGAACACGATGTCGCCCTTCATCTGTCCGGTCATCCCGATCTGAATCCAAATATAGTTTTCGACGAATTTGACGTCCTTGATTCCGAGCTGTCCGGTCGTCGGACGAACGTTGATCAACTGCTCCAATACGATTCTGGCTGACTCCAAAAATGGATTGATATACTCGGCCTTCATTACCCAGAGTCCCCTTTTCGACAAAATTCCCGAAGATTTCGCTATTTCCCGCCTGCCTGCGGCCGATTCCGCATGCGAAGGACTTGATTGTTTTTTCATTATACTCGAGTTTCCTGAACCTGTATATAGGATGCTGTCGATCGAATAGGACTCGGGAATGGAACGATCGGCGAAAATCCTCGAAATATGACGCTTCGGACATAATCCATAAGTCCTCTTTGTCTTCATCTTCTCCAATAAAAGTGGATACTTCGCCCTAGCGGCTTTCGCGCGGCGTACCGCAGCGTCGCAACGAAGACGACCGTTATCGTCAGCAGCGAAAAAACGGTGCGGGCGACGCCGATCACCGGCAGCCCCGCCGACAGCACCGCGAAGTCGAACGCCAGGATGAAGACGGCGGCCGGCACCCCGGTCCGGTCGGCGAGCATTTGCCCGATCAGATCCGTACCCCCGGAATTGGTCCGGTACGCCAGCATGATGCCGACGCCCATGCCGATCAGCCAACCGCCGATGACGGCGTGCAGCAGGATGCCGAGCCGGAACCAGCCGGCCGCCGGCGCGAACGCGTCGATCAGCAGCGACGATACGAGGAGGCCGTTGATTCCGCCCCAAAACAGCGCTTTATCGTAAAAAAACACGCCGATAAACACGGGCGCGCTGATCCAAAAAACGGCGAGCCCCGGCAATGCTCCGAAATAATAATGGAGCAAAAGGCCGACTCCGATAAAACCGCCGTCGATAAGCCGGTACGGGCTTAAAAAGGCGTCGACTCCGAACGCGAGCAGCGAGCTGCCGACCCATATGGCGGCGAACTGCAAAACGAACTGCATGTTCCATCCTCCTCGCCTTGTCCGTAGTAATGTATGGGGTTAAGAATTACTTAAGAACATCGGCCTGACTTTCTTAAGAAATACGCTTTATAATGGGGGTCATTCCGCTTTTTGCATCGGCCGGGGGCTATGGTATTCTGAAAAGGCGACCGATAACGAATGGAGACGATGGTAGCATGGCGCAGGAAACTTTGCTGCTTGTTGACGACGAGAAAGAAATTCTCGACCTGCTGGAAATTTATTTGAAAAACGAAGGCTACCGGCTGCTGCGCGCCTCGAGCGGCGTCGAAGCGCTCGATGTGCTGCGGCACACGGAGGTGGACCTGATCATCCTCGACATCATGATGCCGAAGATGGACGGCATCGAAGCGTGCATGCGCATCCGCGAAGAAAAAAACATGCCGATCATCATGCTGTCCGCGAAAAGCCAGGACATGGACAAAATTATGGGGCTCAGCACCGGCGCCGACGATTACATGACGAAGCCGTTCAATCCGCTCGAGCTCGTGGCGCGGGTGAAATCGCAGCTGCGCCGCTACAAGCGGCTCAACGTGACCGCGCCGCGCCTCGAAGAAGAAATCGAGATCGACGATCTCGTCATCAATACGGCGACGCACGAGGTTCGCGTCGAAGGCCGCGAGGTGAGGCTGACGCCGCGCGAATTCGCCATTCTCGAGCTGCTGGCGCGCAATCGCGGCCTCGTGTTCAGCATCCAGAAAATATATGAATCGGTTTGGAACGAAACGTTTTACGAATCGGACAACACGGTCATGGTCCACATTCGCAAAATACGCGAAAAGCTGGAAGCTGTTCCCCGGCAGCCGAAGTATATCAAGACCGTATGGGGGGTCGGCTACAAAATTGAAAAATAGGTCGTTTTGGAGCCCCATCCATTGGTTTCACGTAGCGCTCGGATTCATCAAAGACATTTATACGTTCGTCCGCCGCCATTTCGAGTCGAGCGTCCGGCTGCAGCTGATCATGACGTTCGTCTTTTGCCTGTTCGTCTCCGTGCTGGTCCGAAGCTTGACGACCCCGCTGTTCGAAGGGGCGAACCAATATCCGACGATCGACTATACGGCCGGCGTTCACGCGATCGACATGCGGGCCCGTTCGATTTTGAACGACCTTACGTCTGATGATCGCGAGAAAACGGCCCCGAGCCGCAACGGCGCCGCCGTCGCCGTGCCGACCGCCGAAAACGAAATCGCCGCCGTCATCGAGCGGTACAACGGGTACGACCCGAGCTTGAAAATTTTGCTGCTCGACCTTGACGGCAAAGTGCTGTACAAGTCGGCGAACGCGACCGAAAATCAGGTCGACCTGCACGGCATTATCCGCAACGCGATGGACGCCCGGATTAACGACAGGCGGTATCAAAACCAGGAATATGCCAGCTTTTACCCGATCGACCTGCAGGACCGGAAGGCGTATCTGGTCGTATCCGGCATGCCTTCCCCGAACATCGTTTATATGAAGGGAGGCGCAAGCCCGCTGCCGATGCTGCTCGCCTCCGTCACGTTCATCCTATTGTTTTTTTGGATTACGAAACGGAAAACGAAATATATCGAGGAGCTGGCCCAAGGCCTCCTGGAAATTTCGAAAGGCAGGCTGCATTACCGGGTCCCGCAGCGAAGCCGCGACGAGCTCGGAACGCTCGCCGACAACATTAACCGGATGACGGCCGAGCTGGAGCGGACGATCGAGGAAGAGCGGCGGGCGGAAGCGACGAAAAACGAGCTGATCACGAACGTTTCCCACGACCTGCGCACGCCGCTGACGCTCATTATGGGGTATTTGCGGCTGCTCAAGGATAAAAACTACGAATCCGAGGCGCAGGCCGATTCGTATATCAGCATCGCCTACGGCAAATCGGAAAAGCTGAAGCATTTGATCGACGATTTGTTCGAGTATACGAAGCTTTCCAACAAGGGCGACACGCTGAAGCTGGACACCGTCTGCATCAACGAGCTGCTCGAGCAGCTGATCGAAGAGATGGTCAGCTACGCGGAGGATAACGAGCTGAACATCGTCCGCGCGTTTCCGCCCGAGAAGCTGAAGGTGAGCGTCGACGCCGACAAAATGATCCGGGTGTTCGACAACCTGCTCACGAACGCGGTCAAATACAGCCGCAAGCCGGGGACGATCCGCGTCCTCATGTTCCGCGAGGCGGACTACGTCACCGTGCGCATCAGCAACAACGGGACGCCGCTGTCCAAGCAGGACGTCGAACGGCTGTTCGACCGCTTTTACCGCGTCGATCCGTCCCGCTCGTCCGAAACGGGCGGCTCCGGACTCGGCCTCGCGATCGCCAAAAGCATTATCGATTACCACGGCGGCGACATTTGGGCGGAGAGCGAAGGCGACGAAATCCGCTTCTGGGTCCGGCTGAAGCTGGCCGTCTGACGCGAAAGCGCGGAACTGGCTCGGACCGCCGCGGCACCGTCGGCTTCGCCGGCCCTGATACCCTGTAAACGGAAACAACCTCCGAACCGCCCGATCGGGCGTCCGGAGGTTGCTGTTGTTTGCCGAACCGATTCGGGGACGGCGAACGGAACCGATTTCCGTTATTTCGCAATGGTTGAACGATTCCCCGGCCATAGAGGAACCGGATTCCGCTAATCCCGCGTTTTGTCGTCCGAAGCCGGCCATTTGGCCCGAATAACGGAACGCGATTAAACGCGATTCCGCAATCCCGGTCCCGGTCTCTCCGACCGTTTTCCTTGCGACTGGCGTACCGCCGTTCCGTTACGACTGCGATTCGTTTCGTCGGGCCGTTCCGCGGCGGCTACACGTTGAACAAATTCACCTCGGCCTGCAGCTGGCCCATATGGCGGTTCAGCAGCCGGGCTTTTCCGCTCATTTCCTCGATCTGGCGCAGCTGCGACTCGACGCCCGCCAAAACTTCCTCGGAGCTAGCCGCCGTCTCCTCGGACGCCGCGGATATCGCCTCGATCATGTCCACGATGCCGTTTTTTTGGCGCTCCATCTGCGCCATGCCGCCCGACAGCTCCGCGATGAGCCCGTCCATCCGCTCCAGCGCCAGCTTCATCGCGCCGAACGTGTTTTTCGTCGCGCCGGCGAATTTCTCCTGGCTGTCCGTACGGCTGACGACTTCTTCCATCGCCGCAACGGTCTCGTTCGTCGACCGGTCCACTTGAGCAAGCAGCTCGCGGATCGTTTCGGCCGATTCGTTCGCCTGGTCGGCCAGCTTGCGCACCTCCGACGCCACGACGGCGAACCCTTTGCCGTGCTCGCCGGCTCTGGCGGCCTCGATCGAGGCGTTGAGCGCCAGCAAGCCGGTTTGCTGGGAAATCGCGGTGATCGCCGCGGCCATTTGGCCGACCGCTTCGAGCTCGCCGCGCAGCTTGTCCAGGCTGAGACCGGCATTGCGGACGACGGCTGCGTTTGCTCCGATCGAATCGAGCAGGTCGCCTACCGCCTCGCCGCCCCGCTCCCCGTTATGCCGCAGCTCGCGATTGCTTTCCTCCAGCGCGGCCGTTTGCGTCCGGTAGGCGTCGATGACCGCGGCCAGCTCGTGCGCGCTGTTCATTCCGCGCTCCATCTCCTCCGCCTGGCGGGAGGCCGCTGCCGCGACCTGTCCCATCGCACGGTTCATTTCCCGGGATATGTCCATCGTACGGGCCGACAGCCGGTCGATATCGTCGGCTTCCCGCGTGCTGCTCGCCGTCGTTCCTTTCACTTCGGTCACGATCGAACGGATCTTCTCGATAAACCGGTTCATCGCCGCCGACAGCTCGCCGATCTCGTCGCGCGCTCCCGCCGGGAGCCGCCGCGTCAAATCGCCCTCGCCCCGGCTCAGCTCGTTCATGGCGTTCTTCAGTCCGTCCAGGCGGCGGAATTGGCGTCCGACGACGAAAACGAGCACCGCCGCGCTGACGAGGATGGCGAGGGCGATGCAGACGACGGTTTCCCAAAAAATCCGGTTCAGCACGTCGATCGATGCCGCCAGCACGAGACCTTGCCCGTTGCTGAGCGGAGAGACGTAATACATCGCATGATGGGACGCATACGATCCGTTCGCCGTCAGGACGCTTTTCGACTGCAGGCTCGTCTTGGCCAGCTCCGCGACGGCCGCGTCCGGCAGCGCCGCCGAATCGTCGCTCGAAACGACCAAGCCGCCTTCGCCATCGACGATGCCCGCGAACAGCACCTCGTCGCCCGCCCGCTCCTTGAGCGCACCGATCAGCGCCTTGGCCCCTATCCGGTTCTCCAGCTCCGTCAGCTTCGCGCCGTCCCTGCCGACCTGAACGATGCGGGGAGACGACCAGCCGCCGACCCCGACGTACTTGTACACGTTCGGATCGATCGTACGCTTTTGCGCGGGCTGGACGACCGTCTCCTTCGTTTTCGAAATCAAATCCATGAACTCGTACGCCTGCTGCTTCGGGTCGGCCGCGAAATTGAATTTCACGTCGGGGCCCGCGCTCGTCAGCACCGTTTCCCCTTTGCCGTCCGTCACCCACAGCTCGTCGATGCCGGAACGTTTGGCGAGGCCGGACGCCTGCTCGTACGTCAGCCCTTTGTCCACGAGATACGAAACGAGCACCGCCTGGCCGACCATTTCCTTCTCCATCACTTCTTCCGCCGTTTTCCGGGCGTAAAGCGCGTTTTCGATGCCGATCGCGGCGACTTCGAGCGTGGCGAACCCTTTGCGCTCGACGCTGGCCGCCGTTTCGCGATAATGGATTGCGCCCGCGGCCGTCGTCACCAGGCAGATGACGATCAATACCGGCCAAATGATCTTGTATTGGATCGAGCTTGCGATTGTCATGGCTCCAGCTCCCGTCTCTATGTATTGGCCCCCATTATAGCACGGCCCGATATAGGACAAAAGTCCTGAAAAAGACGGATTATGGCAAAAAAAAGAACGATCCGACTAGTCGAATCGTCCCGTTCCGTATATTGTTCATTCCGTCTTCGATGCGTCCCGGTTCGGCTCCGGCGTTTCCGGAACGCCTTCCGGCGGATATTCCTCGAGCGGGCTGCCGCGCTCGGGCAGCCGTCCGTCCTCCGCGTCGCGGATCAGTCTTTTCAGCCAGGCGGACGTGGTCATTCCGTGCTCGTATCCGCTGATCATCAGATGCAGCACGCCGCGCGGAACGATCGGGATATGCTCCTCGTACACCTGCTTCATGTGCTCGGTTCGGCGTTCGACCAGCTCCAGCTTGCGGCGCAGCACATCCGCGATTTTGCTCTTGTCGCCGTAATGGACGAACGGAAGCGCCGTATGCATCGGGTGATGATACGGCGCGTCCGCCTCCATCTGCTCGAGCAGCAGCTTCTGGAAGTTGTCTTTCCCCGCCTCGGTGATCCGGTAAATCGTCTTCTCGGGACGGTTCGCGTCGCGCACCACCTCGACCGGCTCGATCAGCGCGTCTTTTTTCAGCTGGTCGATCGCATAATAAAGCGAGCCTTCTTTCATTTTCATGAAACGGTGCATCTCGCGCTCGATCATTTTATGGCGTAATTCGTACGGGTGGCTGTCGCCCTCCATCAACAAACCGAGAATTACGAGTCTCATCGACACTTCACATCACCTGCGGCAAGTTTCTAAGGCTGACGGGCGTCCTCTCCCACGAAAAGGATGTCCATATTCTTAGTTATACGTGCGAAGGCGATGCCGGTTCCATTTTCGATTCGCGCTTGGCCGCCTCCATTTTCGCCCGGCCCATCAGCAGGATGAGGACGACGGCGATGACGACGAACAAGGTCGACCATTGGAACACGTAAGCGATCGAATCGGCCAGCGCGGCGATCAGCTTGTCGAGCACGGGGCCGGGGATGTTTTTCTTCACTTCGGGCTGCAGCAGCACTTGCGCGTTCGGAATTCGGTCCGCGAATGCCGGGTCGGCGATCGCCTTCATTCGATCGCGCAGCGCGTCGTTTTGCAGCGACCCGAATACGGTCACGCCGATCGCCGAGCCGATCGTCCGGAAAAAGCCGACCAGCGAGCTGACGACGCCTCTCCGGTTCGCCTCCACGCCGTGCAGCGAAGAGATCGACGTAATCGGGAACGCCACCCCGATCCCGAGACCCATCAGCACCATATACGACGTAATCACCCAGCGGGGCGTCGCGATATCGATCGTCCCGAGCAGCAGGACGGCGGTCAAAATGAGGACGGCCGAGCCGATCATAATGCTGCGGTACGACAGCTTGCCGATAAAACGGCCGCCGATGGCGCTGGAAGCGACGACGCCGAGCATCATCGGGGTCATGACCGTCCCCGAATTGGTCGCCGAGCCGCCGAACACGCCCTGGATGAACAGCGGGATATAGGAAGCGCCCGCGATCATGATGGCCCCGTACAGGAAGCTGATCCCCATGCTGGACGAAAACAGCCGTTTCCGGAACAGGCCGAGCGGAACGATCGGATCGGGAACCTTCGTCTCCGCGTACAGAAACAGCGCGAAAAAAACGGCGAAGGCGGCGAACAGCGAGACGATTTGCCACGAGCCCCAGCCATACTCTTTGCCGCCCAGCTCGAGCGCGAACATGACGGCGAGAACGGCGGCCGCCAGCGTGATCGTACCGATCCAGTCGATCCGCTGCTTGCGGTGGGCGAGCGATTCGTGATAGGCGCGAAGCAGCAGGAAAAACGAAACGACGCCGAGCGGCAGGTTGATGTAAAAGCACCAGCGCCAGTTTATATAATCGGTGAAATACGCCCCGGCCAGCGGCCCGAACACGCTCGATATGCCGAAGACAGCGCCGAACAAGCCCTGCATTTTGCCCCGCTTCTCCGGCGGGAAAATATCGAACACGATCGTGAACGTAATCGGCATGAGGGCGCCTCCGCCGATGCCCTGAATCGCCCGGTAGACGATGAGCTGCACCATCGAATCGGCCGTGCCGCACAGGGCGGAGCCGATCATGAAGACGGTCAGGCCGAGCAGGTAAAACAGTTTGCGTCCGTACATGTCGGACAGCTTGCCGAATATCGGCATCGCCGTAACGCTGGCGATCAAGTAGGCGGAATACACCCAGACGAATTTGTCGAGGCCGCCCAGCTCGCCCATGATCGTCGGCATCGCCGTCGAGACGATCGTCTGGTCGAGCGAAGCGAGCAAGAGGCCCAGCATCAGCCCGACGACGGTGAGCTTCATATTCGATTTGTGTACGTTCATCCGGTTTCATCCCTCATTTTTTGAACGAGAATGGAAATACACAAATTATTATATTCAAATTTGAGTAATTCGCAAGGAAATGTTTGCGCCGGGACTTTTCCTGCCGACATGATAAAGGTACAATAGATGAGACGATACGCGGAACAGTCTGCAGACTGATATCGGGCTCGACATTTCGGAAGGAGACGAGAAAAGATGGCCGTACGCAAAATCGAACACGTAGGCATCATGGTCACGAATATGGAACGATCGATCGCATTTTATCGGGATGTGATCGGCTTGGAGCTGATCGGCACGCTGGACCACGGCAACGGAACGGTCAAGCTTGCTTTTCTGGGCAGCCCGGACGCGAAGGAAACTCAGGTCGAGCTGATCGAGGGCTATGACGGAAAGCTGGCGGAGGAAGGGAAAGTGCATCATATCGCCTTCACCGTCGACGACTTGGACGCCGAGCTCGACCGCATCGGGAAGCAGGGCGTTACCTTTATCGACCCGGACGTCACGACGCTCCCGAACGGAGCGCGCTACCGGTTCTTTTACGGGCCGGACGGCGAATGGATCGAGTTTTTCCAGCCGGCGTGACGCCTTTCGCCGCCGCCGGCATCGACATGAATCGGAAAGGAGAATGCCGTGAACATCAATCAGTTGGAGACGCTGATCGCCATATCGAAAACGATGAGCTTCCGCAAGGCGGGCGAGCTGCTTAACTTGACGCAGCCGGCCGTCTCGGCGCAAATCAAAAGCCTCGAGGAAGAATTTCGGACCGTGCTGGTCGATCGGAATCAGCCGGTGACGCTCACGGACAGCGGCGTCATCTTTCTCGAGCACGCGGAACGCATTCTGCAAACCGTCGAAGATTTGAAGCAGAAGCTGGACGATTTGAACCATACGCCGCAAGGCCATATTCATCTCGGCACGACGACGTCGATCGCGATGCAAATATTGCCGCGCGTGCTTTCCTATTTTCAAAACCAATACCCGATGATCAAAACGACGATCCACTCGATGACGTCGTCGCAAATTATGACGAGCGTCGAAAACGGCTCGCTCGATATCGGAATCGGCTATTTGTTCGAAAAGCATCCCGGGTTGGAGACGTCGATTTTGTACTACGATACGTTCGAGCTGGTCGTATCGCCGGACCATCCGCTCGGCAGCCAGCGCCATACGACGGTCGAAGCGCTCAAGGACATCCCGTTCATCATGCTGTCGCCGGATACGGCCGGACGGCGGTTCGCCGATCAAGTGTTTCAAAAATTTAAAATCGAGCCGAGAGTCGTCATGGAGCTGTCGAGCAGCGAGGAAGTGAAGCGGATGGTCGAGCTCAACCTGGGCGCCGCGATCATCTCGAAGCTTTCGATCGCGAACGAAATCCGGCTCGGCACGCTCAAAATGATCCAGGTAAACGAGCTGGAGCTGACGCATCCGATCGGCGTCATTACGAAGGCGGGCAAATATATGAGCTCCGCCATGCAGCAGTTTTTGCGCGATTTGAAAGGGATGCCCGAATCGAACTTCATCGGCTCGGAATAACGTTTTTCGCCTTGCCGCGAGTGAACGCCGGGCCGCCTGGATACAATGAAAAACGGGAAGCTTCGGCTTATGCTTTCGAAGCTGGTTTGCCTTCGGCAAAACTCGGCTTATACTTTCGAAGCCGGCTTTGCTCCGCAAAGCTCAGCTTATGCTTTCGAAGCCAGCTTTGCTCCGCAAAGCTCAGCTTATGCTTTCGAAGCCAGCTTTGCTCCGCAAAGCTCTTAGGAGGACCCCCAATGAAATTCGACCTGCACACCCATCATTTTCGCTGCGGACACGCGGACGGCAATATCCGCGACTATATCGAGGCGGGGATCGCCCACGGGCTTCAAGTGATCGGCATTTCCGACCACTCGCCTTACTTCGCCGAGTCCGACGATCATCCGTGGCCGGGCATTGCGATGGCCAAAAGCGATTTCGGGCATTACGTCGACGAAGTGCTCAAGCTGAAGGACGAATATAAAGACCGGATCGAAGTGCTGCTCGGCATCGAATCGGATTTTTTCCCGGAGCATGCGGACGTCTACCGGAGCGTGTACGAGCAGTACCCGTTCGATTACATTATCGGCTCGGTCCACAAGTCGGACGGCATCAGCATTTTTAACAAAAAGCGCTGGAAAGGGATGCCGGACGCCGAAAAGGTGCGGCAAAAGGAAATGTATTACGATTTGATCCGGCAATCCGCCCGCAGCGGCATGTTTCAAATTCTCGGCCATATCGACGCGATGAAAGGCTATTTTCCGGCGTTTACGGACATTCCGACCGAGGCCGTCGAAGTCACGCTGCGCGTCATCGCGGAATGCGACATCGCCATCGAAATCAACACGTCCGGCAAAATGAAAGATTGCGGCGGCTGGTATCCGTCCGACGACATTCTCGAGCGAGCGCTTTATCACGGCGTCGCGGTAACGTTCGGCTCGGATTCCCACGTTCCGGACCGGGTGGGCGACGAATTCGATCAGGTTAGCCGGAGACTGAAGGAAATCGGCTTCAAGGAATGGGTCTTTTTCCGCCAAAAGCAGCGGTTCGCGGTGCCGCTGTAATATGTAACACAAATGAAATATCGCCGATACGCCGCCTTAACGTATTCGGGGTATGATAGCTGTCAAGACCCCCTTTTTCATATACATGTTGAAAGCCCCGCGTCCCGTTGACGCGGGGCCCTTTTTTTGGGGTACTCAGCTGATCAGGTTCAGCGTTAAAGTTGCATCGAAATAAAACATAGCTTCTTCTTCGAATTCGGGGATGACCTGGATATAATCGCCCGATGCCAGAGAAGCCAAAATCGTTTTCCCGGCCATCATGGTCGTAAAACCGATATCGGCATTCAAGTTTACATTGATTCTGGAACCGTCAAGAATGGTGTCGCCGTTTTTAACGATATTTATGACAACGGCTCCCGGATCCTCGTTTGCAATCGCGAGCTCTGCCGAAATTTCATAGACGCCGGGGATTGAAACGGTGATCCTTTCCATGCCTGTCGACGCATCCGGGACCGTATGAAGGAACGGACCTTCATCGGAAAATTCTATCGGGGTTCCTGCGACAATCGCTCTAGGAATCGAGTCCCCGTATAATGCCCCGTACGCCCGGGTCCCCCCGGAGCCTGTCGGTCCGGTTGCGCCGGTCGCTCCCGTGGCGCCGGTCGCTCCCGTGGCTCCCGCGCTGCCTGCCGTCCCCGTCGCACCCGTCGCTCCCGTTACACCTGTCGCTCCCGTCGCACCTGCCGCACCGGGCGCCCCCGTTGCTCCGGTAGCGCCTGTGCTGCCCGTCGCGCCTGTCGCTCCCGGCGTACCCGCGGCTTCCAGAAGCTGGACATCGTCCACGAACAGATCGGCCGAGCCTGCCGCCGGCTGCTTGCCGATAAACAGCTGCGCTTGCGTCGCGGCCGCCGGTACGGCCGTTGTCGTCAGCTGATAGGAGGTAAGCCAGTTCGAATTCGTGCTGTCCGGCAGCCGATTCGCGTAAAACGAATCGGTCAAGCCGAAGCCGAGAAAATGGAAGGAGGCGTCATAATAAGCGAGCGACACCGAAACGAGCGGACTCGGCGCCGCTCCGGAATCGGATAACGAAAGCAGCAGCTCGTACGTCGACCCGGGCGTCACCGGCACGAATTGCGAAATATAAGCGTTGACCGCCCCACCCTGCAGTCGGGCGCTGAAAAGACCGCTGTGGCTTGTTGCAGATACCGCACCGGCATTTAGCGCTGACCACGGTGCCAGCATCCCCGACTCGAAACCGCCGTTGACTACAAGGTTGTTGAAGGACATCACGGCTCACCTATCCTTTTAACCGATTTGCTTCTCCGGTATGATAGAATAGATTGTAAACATGGACAAAGCATATACCAGTATATGTCGCATCCATATTCTCGTGCGGGTGTTTCCCGAGGCGCAGCGTACCCAAATCGCCATACATGCAGCGCGCGTCGTCGCTTCCGCAGAAACCGCCAGGCGAAAGCTTGCCGGAGCAACTCTATCATTCAGCGGGGTGTCCTTCCTATGCCGGAGCCGACCGGCATCATAGCCGAGCGATCCCCAAGCAAAGTCCGCCGGAACTTTTGATGGCAAGCACCTCGTCTCTTGTTTTTGGTCTCGATGCGGCAACGGCGCTGTTCGTATGTACGTCGTTCGAGCGGCCGAACCCGAAGCGCCGCGATCCGGCCGCCGCAACGGCCTCAAAAAGCCGCGGCCGTTTTGCGAATCGCGTTGACGACGTCGTCGCGGTCTTGTTCCGTCATATGCTGGTGCAGCCCGATCGCGACGGCCCGTCCGAGCCAATCGAGCGTATTCGGGCACATATCCGGCGAGTATTGGACGTTTCCTTTGTAGCTCGCGCAGTTCCACGGCGTATCGCGCTCGGACGCTCCCCGCTTTTCCAGCACGTACGTCCAGTTTTTGTAAATGTGGCGGTCGGCGAAGCCGTTATTGCCGATCGTTCCGTTCGGAATGCCTTCGCGGGCCAACCGCTGCGAAAACCGCCGCGCCTGCTCGGACGTCGGCAAGTAAAAGACAAGGCTGTACGACACGTCGCCCTGCGGATCGGGAATCGACTGCAGCTTGAACTGCGGCAGGTCGGCGATGGCCGAAACGATCCACGACTTGATGCGCCGCAGCTTCGCAACGAGCGCCTCGATCCGCTTCGACTGGGCCAGCGCCAGCGCCGCGTTGATTTCGCTCAGCCGGTAATTTTCCCCCGGGAACGGCGGCTGCCGGATGTCGGCGTTCATGTCCCAGTACACGAAAGCGGAGTCGTGGTAAATGTTCGCGCGCGCGTAGAGCGTGTCGTCGTTCGTCACGAGCATGCCGCCCTCCCCCGCCGTCACCAGCTTATACTGCTGGAAGCTGAAGCAGCCGGCCCGGCCGAACGAGCCGAGCGGCCGTCCTTTGTACGAGCCTCCGTTCGCCTGCGCCACGTCTTCGATGACGATAATGCCGCGGCGGTCCGCGATCTCTATGATTTCGTCCATGCGGCAAGGCACGCCGCGCATATGGACGGGAATGACCGCCTTCGTGTACGGCGTTATCGCCGCCTCGAACGCCTTCGGGTCCATCGTCAGCGAATCGTCCGCCTCGACGATGACCGGCACCGCCCGGGCGATCAGCACGGCGGCCGCCGTGGCGATATACGTATAGGCCGGCACGATCACCTCGTCCCCCGGACCGACGCCCGCTCCGATCAGCGCCGAAACGAGCGCGGACGTTCCGGCATTGACGGCCAGCGCATGCTTCGCGCCGGTCCGTTCCCGGTACAGCCGCTCCAGCTTGAACGCCTCGGACTGCTCCTTGTCGGAGCCGAGGAAGCGGAACACTCTTTTTTTGTCCAGCACGGCGAGTACGAGCTCCTTCTCCGCTTCCCCGAACTCCTCGCTGCTGAGCAGGCCGAAATTCCACGGCTTCGTGCGTACGGGCGTATGATCGGTTTCGTGTTGCGTCATGGATAAGTCCCCTTTCCGTAACGGTTCGGCTAAGGGCCGATGCCGGATCGATTTCGCAAATTAAATAATAAGTGAAATTATATCGAAGTTAATCTTTCTATATAATTCACTAAGTAAAATATATTACGAAACCAACCGATTGTAAACCGGTTTTTTGCCCCCCGCGCACAAATTCAAGAACGATCCGAAATCCATGATTTCGCCGAAAAAAGAAGTCGAACCCGCCGGTTCGGGTCCAACGTCCAGTCCAATCTCCCGCTCTCCGCGGAACTCGGCTTGCCCGAAAAAATACGAAGACGCCCCCACTTCCGCCCGTAAGGCGGATTTGGAGACGTCTTTGCCCGGGATGAGAATCGCTTATGTTTCCAGCGAAGCGACGAACGAGGTGCCGGCCAGCGTCAACGCGCCCAGCAAGCCTTGCCGGTCGCCGAACGTCGTCCTGTCCAGCGCCATCGCGACGGTCGCGAACCGGTTCGCCCGCAGCAGCACGGTCCGCCGCACTTCCTCGAAAACGATCGGGAACCGGTCGAAGACGGGACCGCCCAAATAAATCGTTTGCGGATTGAACAAATTGACGACGTTGCTGAGCGCGATGCCGATCGCCTTGCCCGCTTCGATCAGGACGTCCAACGCGATTTTGTCGTTGATTCCGTACGCCTCCGCCAACGATGCCGCGCCGCCGCCCCGGCGCCGGTATTCGCCTTCGAGCATCGGATACGTGACGATATTTTCCAGGCAGCCGTAGTTGCCGCACCGGCATCTCGTCCCTTTCTCGTCGGCCGTAATGTGGCCGAGCAGACCGCCGACGTTGCCGGCCCCCCGCAGCGGCCGGCCGCTCGTGTAAATGCCCGCGACGACGCCGTATGCGACGTGGACGACGATAAAATCGGACTCGTCCTTCGCTTTGCCGGCCAGCTTTTCCGCGAACGCCATCGTTCGGCCGCTTTCCTCCAAATAGACGGGGCAGCCGAAACGGTCCGACAATGCGCCGACGATGTTCACGTCGTTCCACCGGTCCAAGTTCGGGATGTTCAAAATCGTTTGTCTCCCGATATCGACGATACCGGTTACGCCGACTCCGATCGCGTCGACGCTCGTCTCGCCGCACGCCTCCAGAAACGACCGGAGCTTGTCCGCCAGCTCCCGCAGCACGTCGTCTTTCCGTTCCAGCTCCTCCATCAAATATTGTTCGACGCGGATCAGCTCGTACCGGTAATCGGCCAGCGCGATTCGAAGCCGGTGTCCGCCGATGTCGACGCCGAGAAACTTGAATTTGCCCGGGTTCGGGTACAACAGCACTTCTTTGCGGCCCATGCCGGTGCCGACCCGCTCCCCTTCGCGAATGTAATCGTCCCGCCCCAGCCTGTGCGTTATTTTCGTAATCGAAGCTTGGGACAAGCCGGTTTTTTCCGCCAATGCTTTGCGGGATATGCCCCCGCTCTGCTGAATCGATGTCAGCACGACGATTTCCGAGGCGTTAAGCTGCGTCACAATACGTGCAATCCTTTCCCGTCATTTGTAGTATTGTAACACGATTAATTCACTTTGTTAAATAATTGGCCGGCAAAAAGCTCCCGCCGAACGATTCGACGGGAGCTTCGCTGCAAGCGGTATGTCGTTACTGCGTTTCGATCGTCACTTCGCCGGGCCGGTAAACGGCGACCGTCGCGCCTTCCCGGTCGGTCGCGAACAGCACCGAGCGTTCGCTGGCCAGCGTAAAGGCGTAGACACGCCCCGTCGCCGGATCTTTCACGCGGACGGCCGCGTTTCCGGAATACTCCGACACGAAAACGAACAGCGCGCCTTCGCGGAACGTCAGCTTGCGTCCGTAGACGCCGGGCAGATCGCCGCCGCGCTCCCACTCCAGCTCGGGCGCTATGCCGCACTCCGCCAGAACGTGTCCGTACAGCTCCCGCAGCGACTCGGTTCTGTCGTTCAGCTCGACGGGCAGTCCGGTCCACAGCAGCCGCCCGCGGCCGAGCTTCGCTTCCGTCAGTCCGGCCGGCTCGCCGTCGCCGGTCGGGGCCCCTTCCGGCGACAGCCGCACTTCTTTGCACAGCTCCGCGATTTTGCGCGCGCCGAACGACAGCGGGATCGTTTTGCCTCCGACGGCGATCGCTTCTTCGCGCAGCACGTTCGCCAGCCGGCGCGGGCCGAGCGGCTCCGTCAGCCGCGGCGTCGGCCGCCAATGCTCGTCCAGTCCCGCCGGGCCGGTCAGCAGCAGCGTTCCGCCCTTTTCGCGCACATGGCGGACCAGCTGCTCGAGCGCCCGATCGCTGAAATTATGCGCGCTCGGCACGACGATCAGCTTGGGCGGCCGATCGGCAAGCGCGCTCAGCTCATACTCGCCCACGGCGCGGAAGTGAGCGTTCAGCTCGTAGCAAAGCGTTCGCGTCAGGCGGCTCGTCGCCTCTACGGCCAGCCTCCGGTTCGACAAATCGTTGGAATACGGGTAGACGACGACGATCTCCTCCAGCTCGCGGCCTTCGAACAAATGGGCGACGGCGCCCATAAACCGGCCGAAATCGTAAGAAACGTTCGCCTCCGGCTTTTGCGTGCCGTCCGCGCGGAGCGCCCCGATGTTCGACTCGTTGACGTTGTTCATGTACATGTTCGTATGCCAAAGCCACTGAACGGCGCCCGCTCCGCCCGTCGAGAACGCGTACGCGTATTTGCGCTCCAATATGTTGCGCAGCTCCGTTTCCGTCCGCTTCGCCCGTCCGTCCGGCGTTTCCACGTACATGATGCCCGTTTCCTGGATCAAGTTCGGCTTGCCGGGCGTTTTGGCGAAAATGCCGTCCCATGCGAGCTGATCCATCAGCCACCACGAATGGTTCGTCGTATAGTCGACCGCGCTTTCGTACAGGAAAGGAGACGGCCGCTGCGCCCCGAGCGCTTCGTCCTGTCCGATCGTGACGAGCCGCCCCGGCGCGAGCGACCGGATCGTCCCGCCGAGCTCGTTCGCCCACCGGTTCAGCATGTCCATGCCGAACATCGAGTAGTCGAGCCAGCGCGTCCCTTTTTTGCCCGAATGCATGTCCTGAATGTCGAAATTGATCTCGGACGGCTCGGGCGGCTCAACCGCTTCGAAGTCCGGCAGCTGCGCCGGCGTGTACCCCCACCGCTCCTGCAGCTCGCGGATCGAGCCGTAACGGGCTTTCAGCCAGTCGGCAAACGCCTTCCTCTCGAAGCCGTCCCGGCTGCTCCGCGGCCCCTCGAAAATGCGCTTCGGATCGAACATCGAAGGCTCGTTGATCAAGTCCCAATGCACGTTCGTCGTCTCGCGGTGCCGCGAAACGATCGCCGCGACGAACCGCTTCTGCGCTTCCACGCTGCGCGGATCGAGATACGGGTTGACGCCTTCCCACGGCTCCGGCGTGAACGCGAAAAACGTAAACGTCACCTCGAGCCCGTGCCGCTTCGCCGTCAGCAGGAAGGCGTCGATCGCCCGCAGCGCCTCCTCCGACGGATGGCCGTCCTCGTACATGACGTTCCGGTAGCCGGTCCAAATGCCGGTGCGGATCAGGTTGATGCCCGCCCGCTTCATCTCCGCCATATCCCGGTTCCAGACGGCGACGTTCGGCAGGAAAACGAATTTCCGCGCCACGTCGGACGTCATGTACGTCATGCCGACGATCGGCAGCGGCTTGCCGTTTTTGCGGAAATAGTCGCGGTCGCACGTCAGCGGCTCGCCTTCGGCCAGCAGCCGGCGATCGAAGCCCCACAGCCCTTGGCGCAACAAACGCGCCTCGCCCTTGTCCGAGACGGCGGTCAGCTCGGCCAAGTAAAGCCCGGCTTCCGCCTCGAGCGGCACGTTGATCGGCATAACGGTAAGCTCGCGGGACCCGGTCAGCCCGAACGTATGCGTCCATCCTTCTTCGAACGCTTCGGCCGTCTGCCTGCCGATCCGGAACGTGCAGCTCCAGACTGCGTCTCGGTTCGGGTCCGCCGCTTCCGCTTCCTCTTCGCTCCGGCGCAAGCCGAAGGGCGCCTCGCCCCCGCTCCGCCGTACACCGCCGATATGCTGAAGCTGGAACTTGAACTTCGGCCGGTCCCCCGGATCGACGGACGCATGAACCGGCAGCAGCCACATCTCGGTGACGCCTCGCGAGCAAAAGTCCGCCCAGTCCAGGACGGCTTCCGCGCCCGCCCTCGCCCAGAAACGGGACGTCAGCCGCTGGTTGACGAGCAGCCAGCGCGCCCCGGCGAACGTCCCTTTCGCATGTTCGAGCAAAACGACGGGGGCCGCCGTTTCCCGACCGTCCGCGGACAAGCTTTTGACCAGCGGGTACAGACGCGCGTCCATCGGCCCCGCCGACCCGCTTTCGTGCGGAATGTCGCTGGATCGGGTGACGTGCATGATCAAGCCGTACGTCGGCTCCGCGGTCAGCGCCTCGACGTGCGCGGCGAACAACGGGATCTCGTCCGAATGGACGAGCCGCTTCGCCGGGGACGGATCGACCGGCAGCGCCTCGTGGATGAGCAGTTCGCGATGGTACGCCGTCTGCTCCGTCTCCGCGGCCCATTCGCCGTCGCCGTTCCGGTATACCGGAATGCGAAACGGGGCGCCTCCGGCGCTGACAAGCGCTCCGCCCCGCCGCAAATAGCCGACGATGGCGGGCCACGCCTCTTTCGGAAAATACGGTGCGTGCAAAGTCACGAAGCAGCCGCCGTCCGCCTCCCTCAGCGCTTCGGCCAACCGGCCCGCGTCCGCCACGGTCGCCGCCTCGGCCAGCCGCCCGAGCTGCGCCGCATCCGGGGCGTCCGAAGCGGTCGGAAATTGCGGGTCGAAAAATACGATCGTGCGGTTCAGGTTCATAAACCGTCTCCTTTCTTCCGGTCGTGCCGGCTGCGCTTCCCGCGCATCAAAGTTCGGGGGCTCCCCCATAAGAACCCGGAATACGCTTCGAAGCTTCTTGTCGCCTTCGGCGCCCTCTACATTCTCAGCCGCTTATACTGTCTGAGCAAGCCGTCGTCGTGCACGACCATCCAGTCGGCAAGCGACTGCCTCATGTCGGCCAGCGTTTCCCGGTACCGCCCGTCGTCGACCAAATTGACCATTTCGTGCGGATCCGCCGCCAAATCGTACAGCTCGTCTTTATCGCCGCAGTTGAACACATACTTGTAATGCGACTTGCGAAGCATGCGCTGGGTGAACATCGCCGCCTCGAGGCCGGCCCCTTCCGTTACGACGCAGTCCGGCCAGTTTTCGACCGGCTCGCCCGCCAGCATCGGCGCGAACGACCGTCCGTCCGTTCCTTCGGGGAGCGTGCCGACGCCGGCCAAATCGAGGATCGTCGCATGGATGTCGCACGTTCCGACGAAGCTCGTTTCCCTGCGCGCCTCCTGCATGCCGGCCGCCGGCTTGACGATCAGCGGAATGCGGCACGTTTCCTCGTACATGAAAAACGACTTGTCGCACAGCCCGCCGTGGATGCCGAGCGATTCCCCGTGATCGGCGGTGAAAATGATGACCGTATCGTCATACAAATCGTGCCGCTTCAAATAGTCCAGCAGCCTGCCGATCTGCTCGTCGATGCTGCTCATAAACGCGTAATAATGCTTGATATACGGTACGAAGTCGTCCCACTGCCGCGTATTGCCTTGTTTGATCCGATGAATGGACGGCTTGCCTTCGTTGTCGTCGTAAAAATTCGGCCACGGCTCGAGCTTTGCGTCCCGGTACAAGTCCAGGAAGCGCGTCGGCGCAATGTACGGCTCATGCGGCCCCCAGAAGTTGAGCGAGAAAAAGAACGGCTTGTCCCGCCGGCGAAACTCGTCGATATAATGAATGGCGCGCTCGGTCAAAAAGTATTCGACGGTCGATTCGACCGGCGACGTAAGCTCGGCGGCGTAATGCCATTCGAAATGGCCGGTCACCTTGTTTTCTTCCCGCCACGTCAAGCCGTTGTCCTGCAAATATTGCCTGAACTGCGGATACGTCATCCCTCCGCCGCCGTGTCCGGCGAAATCGTCGCCCTCGTAGCCGACGTCCGTAGGCAGCGAGCGGAAGCCGCCGGCGATATCGGGAAAGCGGATGTGGGCGAGATTGCCGCGCAGCCACTTGTCCATCTCCGGCCCGAAGCCGAGATGCCATTTGCCGGTATAGCCGATGCTGTACCGCTGGCGCTCCAGCTGACGGCTGAGCAGGCGGGGCGTGTCGGGCAGCTCCTGCACCATGCTGCCCATCCCGTAGCTGTTCGTCTGCATCCCGTGCTTGAACGGGTACAGCCCCGTCTGCATCGAAGCCCGGGCCGGGGTGCAAACCGGACAGCTCGCATACGCGTTTTCGAAAACGACGCTTTCCTCCGCGAGCCGATTCAAATGCGGAGTTTGGCAGACGGTCCCCCCGTAGCTTCGGAGCGTATCGACCCGCTGCTGGTCGGTCTGGATAAACAAAATGTTCGGACGGCGTTTCGTTTGCTCGGCTTGCTTCTGTGACATAGGTCGCTTCCTCCCCAATGGATTTCTAAAAATGCGTCCTCGAGTTCCCGCGATATTAGCGGACGTTCGGGACTCTTAATCGGGCAGCGCGGGTCGGAAGTCGAAAATAGAAGCCGTTGGGGGCTTCTATTTCGCTCCTTTTTCGGGCAGACGCTCGTTTTGCGCAGGAATAGCGGGCCCAAAAGACTGCTAACGTCCGGCTCCCGGCCAATCCGGCCGGCTCAAGGCGGGGATGTTTGCCCCCATGTGCGCCGAAGCAAGTTGGCCGCATCTTTTTGCGGCCGCCTCTCGGAACCGCGCCGACCGTCCCCGCGGAAAGCGGGCGTTCCCGGGCCGCTCCCGGCAGCAAGTACCGTTTTCGGGCCGCCCCCACACGCACCGTTTCTCTGCGCTGGCCGGCACCGTACGGACCGGGTCACGACTCCGCCTCCCCGCTATAGCCGACTTCTTCGCACCCCGCCACGCGCCGATCACCTTCGACGAGCGGAGCGTCTCCGGGACGCTCCCGCGCGGTCCCGGGCCACTCCCGATCGTGTCCGTCCCGCTTCACAGCGCTGGTCCGCCTCGGCACCGGCACGCTCCAGACCCCGCCCGCGCGGCCCCGACGGCTTATTGCCGCTTCATCCAATCGTACACGCATTCGGCGAACAAGCTGTTCGCCCACGCGAACCACGACCGGGTGAACCGGCCCGGATCGTCGACGTGGAACCCTTCGTGCATATAGCCCGTATCCGCGTCGGTATTGACGCACGTTTCGATCAGCGTCCGCGCCTCGTCCGGATCTTCCGACGTCAGCGCCTGCATCGCCAAGGCGATATGCCAAACGTACCGGTCCGGCGTATGCGGACTGCCGATGCCTCGAGCCGCCCTGCCCTCATAGAAATACGGATTGTCGCGGCTCAGCACGAACCGCCGCGTATTCCGCACGACTTCGTCGTCCTTGGGCTTGTATCCGATATACGGAATGGACAGCAGGCTCGGCACATTGGCGTCGTCCATCAAGTTGTGGTTGCCGAAGCCGTCCGTTTCGTAGGCGTATATTTTGCCGTACTTCGGGTGCAGCACCGTGCCGTACGTTTCGATCCCGTATTCGATTTCCTCCTTGAGCGCCAGGGCGTCTTTCGCCAAGTAGACGTCCTTCAGCACTCGCTCGGCGATTTCGGCCACATGGCCGAGCGCGACCGCCGCGAACATGTTGGACGGAATCAAATACCCGAACGTGCACGCGTCGTCGCTAGGGCGAAAACCGGACCACGTCATGCCCGTATACTGCACCGGCATGCCCATGCCGCCGTTTCGCAGCGTATCCGACTTCGGTCCCGTCAGCCGGGAGAACCGGTACGTCGACCGTTCGAAATGCCGCTGCTCGGTCGCCCACAGCCGCATGATCGCGCGAACCGCCGAGCGGAACGTATCGTCCAGCGCTTCCGTCCTTCCCGTCGCTTTCCAGTACGCATAGGCGAGCTCGATCGGGTAGCAGAGCGAATCGATCTCGTACTTGCGCTCCCATACCCATGGGCTCAGCTCGGTCAAATCGTTCTCGTACCGCTGGTCGTTCGCTTCTTCGTTGAACGCGTTGGCGTACGGATCGATGCCGATGTAAAAAAATTGGCGGCGCAGCAGTCCTTCGATCAAGCTTTGCAGCTCCTCGTCCTCGGCCGCCAGCGGCACGTAGTGGCGAACCTGCGCGCTGGAATCGCGCAGCCACATGGCCGGAATGTCGCCGGTAAAGACGAACGTCGTGCCGTCCGGCAGCCGCTTTGTCGTCGTTTCCAGCGTATTGACATAGCATTGCTTGAACATGCGCAGCAGCTTCGGGCTGTGCGCCAGCTTGCGGTCGGCTTCGTCCAGCAGCTCCCGGACCGCGCGAGGCAAAGGCATCATTTGGTTCGTTCTCCTTCGATGGTTGTTTCCGCATGTATCGCAAGCGTCGCCGCCGCCCGCTCCATTCGGCGTTTTGCAGGTCGGCGAGGCAGCGTCAGCGGCGAGTAGCGACTTTTTACCGGAAAAAGTCACGCTAATCATCGTCTATCCAAACTCCCCCGACCTATTAGCAGGAAAAGCTGGCGTTAATTCCGGCAAACCCGGTAGATTTAGGGGGATCGGGCCATTTTAACGGGAACATTTCCAGTTCGTATCGCGTTCCTTTGCGATCTGCGAAAAATAGATGGAGCAATTCCATTTATGAGCTCGGTCGATTCGCATGACGGCTCGAGGTCAGCCCGTTTGACCGATTCGCTTAGCAGCTCGCGACCGATTCGCTCCGCAGCCCGCGACCGATTCGCTCCGCAGCCCGCGACCGATTCGCTCCGCAGCCCGCGACCGATTCGCTCCGCAGCTCGCGACCGATTCGCTCGGCAGCCCGCGACCGATTCGCTCCGCAGCTCGCGACCGATTCGC
The DNA here is from genome assembly GCF_036577625.1 of Paenibacillus sp. GYB003. NCBI lineage: Bacteria > Bacillati > Bacillota > Bacilli > Caryophanales > Paenibacillaceae > Paenibacillus > Paenibacillus sp. GYB003. The sequence continues at coordinate 104,995 of NZ_JARBDC010000088.1, forward strand.
TCCGCAGCTCGCGACCGATTCGCTCCGCAGCTCGCGACCGATTCGCTCGGCGGCTCGCTACTGGCCGCCTGCAGCGGCGGCTTACGGCCGCGCCGCGCCGCCCTCCGGCCGCACGCCGAGCGTGACGATCTCGCAGCCGCGGACGCCGACCGCCGCCGACCGGCCGTCCGTCCCGACCGGCTCGCCGCGCTCCTCGAGCACCCCGCTGCGGTAAACCGCCGCCGCGCCGCCGGCAATCTCGCACCGCAAGCTCGCCGGGCGATCCGACATATTGAACCAGCGCGCCATCCAATCCCCGGTACGCTCGCAACCTTTCAAGCTGGAAAACGCCAGCCGTTCGCCGCTCCAGCGCAAAAACGAATGCGTCGCCGGCAGCGTCCCGGAGGACGGCACCGTCTGGACCGTTTGCCACGGCACCTGGTACCGGTACGCCTCCTCGTACGCCGCATAGGCGTGCGCTTCCCCGCCTCCGGCATGGGGAATCAGGCACAGCTCCGCCTCGCCCGGCCCGATGCACTGCGCCTCGGGCGTCGGGAACACGCCCCAGTCGCCGAGCTCCCCCGTCGACCGCAGCAGCGTCACGGCGATCGTCGACCGCCCGTCGCGGAGCACTTCGTACTCCTGCAGGCCGCGATTCGCCACCGTCAAGCCGCCTTCTTCGTCGCGCACGCTGACGAACGCGTGCTGATGCTGGCAGTTGCTCGGATTTTGCCACTCCGGCGCCGGAATCGTATCCCGCCGCGCCACCTCGAAAATCGAGTCGGCGTAATGGACGTCCGACTTCGCGTCCGTCGGCACGAGCAGCCGCAGGCGGTGGTCGCCCGACTTGTTGTCGAAGGCGACGCGCAGCCGAACGGCGCGGCTTTCCGCCTCGAGCCGGACGGAGACGCGAATGTCCGTCGCGACCGTTTCCTTGCTGCGTCCGGCCTCGCGCTTCGGGATCGGCGTCATGTCGGCCATCTCCGCGGCGAGCCGCTCGTCCGCCGACACCGGAATGTCGAGCCGGTGCACGATCTCGAACGCGGCCCGATACCCCGCATCCTCGACGAGGCGAATGTCCGCCGCGCGCCCCGCCGTCGTAATCGCTTCGCCGTCGGCGGACTGCTTGTACACATACTCGTTGCCGATGTCGCCCGTATCCTCGAGAACGCCGAGTCCCGCGTAGACGCGGCCGCTCGTTTTCTCCGTCACGGTCAACGTTCCGTCGTCTTCGATCGCCACTTTCACGAAGCGATTTTCCAGCGTGCGCCCGTCGACCGCAACCGGCTCGTACAAGGCGGCCGCAGACGACGGCTCCGCACGACGGCCGGAAATCCACGCAAACGACTTGTACCCGATCGACGGCACGCGGCCGCTATGAAACGTCAGCCGGATTTGCCGCCCCATGTAAGGCTGGCGGAACCGGTCGTCCGGCAAATCGTAGCCGAACCGGACGCCCAAATCTTCGAGCGTATGCGGAATGTCCCGCCCGCGCTCGTCGACCAGCGTCCCGGCCGGAAGCTGCAGCTCCCTCATGTCGCGGGCGAGCTTGTCCGGCGCGCCTTCGCTGAAATAGCGTCGCTGCACGGTAAGCACGACACTAACGGTCCCTTCCCGATCCCAGCCGGACGCGTTGAACACGACGAACGGAAACGCCGCCGAACCTTCGCCGTCTTCGCCGAAAGCCGCGAACGCCGACGTATCGATATGCGCCGCGATCGCCCGCAGGCAGTCGCCGACGATATTTTCCGCCACCTGGCCGCTCTTCTCGAAACGGGTGACCATCTCGCGATGAACGGCGTCGACGCTGCAGCCGCATATGCTGTCGTGCGGATGGTTTTGCATGAGCGTTTTCCAGCCGTACTCGAGCAGGTGGGCCGGATACGGATGTCCGAGCGAGGACGCGACGGCGGCCAGCGGCTCCGCCACTTTTTCCAGCATCGTCTGCACCCGGTGGTTCATCCGCTTCAAATACAGGCGCGACGACGCCGTATTGACGAGCGTATACCAGCCCGCCGTGCGCTGGCTGCGCAGCTCGCCGCGAACGACGGCGAGGTCGTCCGGCACGGTCGCCTTCACCGCATCGACATACTCCGCGAAGCTCGAATGGACGAACTCGACGTCCGGATACAGCCGCCGCGCCGTGCGGATCGCTTCGGACAAGTCGGTTTGCACCGGCTGGTGGTCGCAGCCGTTCATAAACAGCAGATGCGGCGTCGAGGCGTATTTGTCCGCATTCCGCAGCCTCGCGTCCCAGTACGCCTTCGCCTCGTCCGGATCGACCGGCGCTTCCATCCCGTTGCAGTACCAGTTGGCGAACAAAATGCCGAGCACCTTCGACCCGTCCGGCGACTGCCACATCATTTCCGAATACGGCGATTCGAACGCCCCCGGCTCGCCTACCGTATTGTTGAACCCGGTCGGCGTCACGCCGCGCCCGAATACGGCCGTATCGATCCCGGCCTGCAGCAGCAGCTGCGGAGCTTGCCCCATATTGCCGAACGAGTCGGGAAAATAGCCGATTTTGCACACGGCGCCGAACTTGGCGGCGTCGCGGTGTCCGTACTGCAAATTGCGGACGTTCGCCTCGCTGCTCGTCAAAAACTCGTCCTGCAGCACGTACCACGGCCCGACGACGAGGCGGCCTTCGCGGACAAGCCGCTCCAGCCGTTCTTTCCGGTCCGGGCGGATCGCCAAATAATCGTCCAGCATGATCGTCTGGCCGTCGAGATGAAAGGTGCGGAATTCCGGATCGCGCTCCAGCGTGTCGAGCAGCGTGTCCATCAAGCGGACGAGCAGATGGCGGTGCGTTTCGAAAGGCAAATACCATTCCCGGTCCCAATGCGTATGCGATATCAGATGGGCCGTCTTCTTCGTTGTCGGTTTCACTTCGAGTCGTTCCTCCTAAACAGAAAAGAGAGGGGCCGCCTCTCTTTTCCTTCATGTCGGCCGGATCAGCGCCGGGCCGCGCCGGCGTCAAGCTCCGGACTGCTCTTTGAGCCGCGCGTACCAGTCGCGGACGTCGCGTTCGAGACGGGCGGCGATTTCGGGATGCCGGTCTTTCAGGTTGACCCGCTCGCCCGGGTCCGTCTCCAAGTCGGACAAATGCACGTCGTCCGGCTGCGTCCGGTTGAAGTCCAGCTTGCCGCCGAGCACGAGCTTCCAGTTGCCTTCGCGGACGGCGAGCTGGCTGCCGTATTCCCAAAAAATTTGCTTATGCGGCGTCGGCGCCCCTTCCGTCACCATCTTGACGACGCTGCTGCCGTCGATTTCGCCCGGCGCGGGCGCGGCCAGTCCGGCGAATTCGAGCACGGTCGGCACGATGTCGGCCATCATGCCGGCTTCGCCGCACACTTGGCCGGCCGGAATCGCGCCGGGATAGACGAGAATCGCCGGCTCGCGAATGCCGCCCTCGAACAGGCTCGCCTTATGGCCGCGGAAAACGCCGGCGCTGCCGCCGTAATACACGTCCTCCGTGCCGTCCAAAAAGTTGCGCGACTCCGACGAAGGCCCGTTGTCGCTGGAGAAAAATACGATCGTGTTGTCGTAGACGCCGGCCCGCTTCAGCGCGGCGACGATCTCGCCGACGCCGTCGTCGACGGCAGAAATCATCGCCGCCATCAGCCGGCGGTCGGTCGGCAAATGGCCGTACCGCTTCATGTATTTGTCCGGCGCGTGCATCGGGTAATGCGGCGCGTTATAGGCCGCGTACAGGAAAAACGGCTCCTCGCTCCCGCGGCGCTGCTCGATGAAATTGACCGATTTGTCCGTTATGAGGTGAGTCATATATTCGCCGTCGCGCCAAACCTCTTCTTCGTTGCTCCACAAGTCGTGCACCGGATTGACGTTTTGCAGGCCCCAGTAAAAAATGTGCGAGTAATAGTCGATGCAGCCGGCGTGGAAGCCGAAATAGTCGTCGAACCCGCGCGCGTTCGGCCTTGCGTCCGCCGCCGAGCCGAGATGCCATTTGCCGTACAGGGCGGTCCGGTAGCCGTTTTCCTTCAGCCGCTCGGCCAGCGTCTTCGCCTCCCGCTTCAGTCCCCCGGTTCCGCGCTTGCCGCCCAAAATATGGCTGACTCCCGCCTTCGCCGGGTACAGGCCGGTCAAAAGCGCCGCCCGCGAAGGCGAGCATACGGGCGAGTTGGAATACCAGTCGGTAAACCGCACCCCGTCCCGCGCCAGCGCATCCAGATGGGGGGTCCGAATGACGTCGGACCCGTAGCACCCCAAATCGCCGTATCCCAAATCGTCGCAATAAATGACGACGATGTTCGGTTTTGTCGCAGCCGACACCGCGATCCCTCCTTATGCCGTTACTTGGTTTTGCTCCAGCGGTCGTAGGCGTCTTGATAAATTTTCAGCATTTCGTCGAGACCCATCTTTTTGATCGTGTTCACGTAGTCGTCCCATTTCGCGAAAGGCTCCTGGCCGACGACGAATTTCGCCTCCATCTGGTCGACGTACGTCTTGATGTCGGTTTTGACGACGTTCAGCCGTTTTTGCTCCTCGCTCGTGAAATAGACGTCCGGGAAATCGCGCTTCGCGTACGGATCGAGCTTCTCGAGAACCATTTTGTTGTAGTCTGGCGCTTTGCCGTTGTCGCGCTTCGAGTCGAACTCCCGTTCCTTGATCAGCGGGAGCTGCCCGCCGACGTCCGGAGTCAGCTTGCCGCGGTATTCCTCCGCGTTCATCCCTTCCGGGGAAACGAACGTCCATTTCGTCTTGGCGTCGTCGATCCATTTGTAGCTGTTGCCGAGAAAACCGAGCCGGCTTCCTTCGTCCGAGTACAAATAATCGACCCAGCGGATCGTCGCCTCCGGATGCTTGTTCTGGTTCGTGATCGCGAACGTTCCGCGGCGAATGTTCGACGCGCGCAGCGCCAGCTTTTCGCCGCTTACCGGACTCGTCAGCGGACCGAGCATCGGGTGCTTCAGATTGTCTTCCGGCTTCGCCACCTTCAGCACGAGGTCCGGAGCCGAGCCGGCGAACACGCCGATCATGTTGGAGTTGCCTTTGGCGTTCATCTGCTGCGACGTTTGCACGAACATTTCGTTGTCGAGCAGCTTTTCCGAAAACAGCTTGTTCAAATAAGCCAAATATTCTTTATATTGCGGCTGAACCGGGTTGAAGCGGACTTTGCCGTCCTTCACCTCGACCTCGCGGCCGAGCAGGCCGAACGCCGGAAGGAGCACGCCGTCGAGGTTGTTCAGCTTGACGTTCGACATCGGAATTTCGTCGGCTTTGCCGTTTTTGTTCGGGTCGCCGTTTTTGAACTGCTTGAGCAGCTCGTACAGCTCGTCGGTCGTCGCCGGCACCTTCGTAATGCCGAGCGCTTCCATCCAGTCGCCGTTGATCCAGAACCGGTTCGGCACGAAGGCGCGCGGCTGGTCGATGATGAGCGGCAGCGAGTAAATATGCCCGTCCATCGCCGTGATCGACCTTTTGATGTCCGGATTCGCCTCCATCCGCTTTTTGAAGTTCGGGGCGTATTTGTCGATCAGCCCCTCGAGCGGGATCAAATAGCCTTGGCTGCCGTACGTCACTTCGTCGTCGGGCGTGAGTCCCGCGTTGAAAAACACGTCGGGCAGCTGGCGGCTCGCGAACGCCAAATTTTTCGCTTCCTGGTAATTCGCGGCCGGCGGCGTGTTGAACTCGAAGCGGATGTTCGTCATTTTTTCCATTTCCTTGAACAGCGCCATTTCGTTCCAGGGGCCGTGAATCGCCGCCTTCGCGCCCATCATGGTGAGGGTAATTTTCTCGTTCACGATCGGGTAGTTTTCGGCGTTGAAGTTTTTCGGCTGCCCGCCTCCTTCCGTTTTCGGCGCGTCGGCCGATTTGCCGGAACAACCCGCCAGCAGAACGGCGCCGCTTACCGCGGTGACCATGCTTGCTCGAAGCCATCTCTTCATGCTGCTGTTTCCCCTTCCCTCTTTGAAATTCATATGTGCGGTGCAGTGCCTATATGAAGTCGGCCGCCGTCACCCTTTGACGGAACCGATCAGCACGCCTTTCATGAAGAAGCGCTGCATGAACGGGTACACGATAATGATCGGCAGGCTCGATACGATCATGACCGCGTATTTGATAATGTCGGCGATTCTCGCCTGCTTCGCCATCGCTTCCATGTCGTCCCCGGTCATCAGCATCGTGTCGCTCATCTGGTTTTGCACGAGAATTTCCCGCAAAATGAGCTGCAGCGGGTACAGGCTGCGGTCTTTCAAATAAATGATCGCGTTGAAGTAGCTGTTCCAATGGGCGACGCCGTAATACAGCGCCATGACCGCGATAATCGGCGCGGACAGCGGCAGCACGATTTTCAGAAACAGCATCGTGTTCGAGCAGCCGTCGATTTCGGCCGACTCCTGCAGCTCCCGCGGAATGTTCGTCTGGAAAAACGTGCGGCAAATGATCAGGTTGTAAACGGCGACCGCGTTCGGGATGAGCAGCGCCCACACCGTGTTCAGCATGCCGAGGCCGCTGACGAGCAAAAACGTCGGAATGAGCCCGCCGCCGAAAAACATCGTGAACACGATCAGCCCCATCATGACGCCGCGGCCTTTTAAATCTTTGCGGGAAAGCGCATAAGCGCCCGGAATCGTAAACAGCAAGTTGATCGACGTGCCGGCGACCGTATACAAAATCGTGTTGCGGTATCCCGTCCATATTTCCGGATTTTGGAAGACGCGCTGGTAGCCTTCGAACGTAATGCCTTGCGGCAGCAGCCACATTTTGCCTTGGTTTACGTAGACCGGATCGCTGATGGAGGCGCTGACGACGTAAACGAGCGGATACAGGACGACGATCAGGACGACCAGCAGAAACAGCTTGTTGACGGCGTCGAAAACCCGGTCCGACCATGCTTCCCTATTCATTGTTGTCCACCTTCCCTTACCATAAGCTCGTTTCGTTCACCCTTCTGGCGATCCGGTTGACGGCAACCAGCAGGATGAAATTGATGACCGAGTTGAACAGGCCGATCGCCGCGGAAAAGCTGAACTGCCCCTGCACGAGACCGCTCCGGTACACGTACGTGGAGATGACGTCGGACGACTCGAGATTGAGCGGATTTTGCAGCAAAAACACTTTCTCGAAGCCGACGGACATGAAGCTGCCTACGTTCAGGATGAGCAAAATGACCATCGTCGGCACGATGCTCGGCAAATTGATGTGCCATACGCGCTGCAGCCGGGTCGCGCCGTCGATCATCGCCGCCTCGTGCTGCTGCGGATCGACTCCGGCGAGCGCCGCCAAATAGATGATCGTTCCCCAGCCCATGCTCTGCCAGACGCCGGACAAGACGAACACCGTCTTGAACCAGCCCGGTTCGGTCAAAAACGGAATCGGCTCGCCGCCGAACGCCTTGATCGCCAAATTGATGAGACCGGTCCCGGGGGACGTGAAGGCGATGATCATCCCGGCCATGACGACGACGGAGATGAAGTGCGGGGCGTACGTGACCGTTTGCACCCACTTTTTGAAAGCGCCGTTACGCAGCTCGTTCAGCGCCAGCGCCAGCACGATCGGGACGGGAAACCCGACGATCAGCTCGTACAGGCTGATGCCGATCGTATTTTTGATCAGCGTCCAAAAATAGTACGAATCGAAAAAGCGCTGCAAATGGTCGAGGCCGACCCACGGGCTGCTCCAAATGCCCTGGCTGGGCGAATAGTCCCGGAAGGCGATCTGCACGCCGTACATCGGAACATAATGAAACACGATAAAATACGCCATCGTAGGCAGGACGAACAAATACAGCTCCCAATTTTTGCGGACCGATTTCCACCCGCTTCGCCGGGCGGTCCGATTCGGCCGGTTCGGGGCCGCAGACTCCGTCTTCGCTGTCATGGGCTTTTACTCCCCCTCGCTGCTCGCGGTTTATGCGGATTATGGTACCCCGAGGCGGGCGGTTTCGTAAATTTGTTGTTCGTGCACGGACTTGTCGCATTTGACATCGCTTGCGGCCGTAGGCTTCCCCGCCCGAATATGTCGTTCATGCGGTGCATTGTCGATTCATGCCGGAGACGAAAAAAAGAACCTTTCACCGGCATGCGCGAAAATCGCGGCCGCATTGAAAGGTCCTCCAGTCGTCCGGTCGGAACGGAACCGCTCGTGCCCGAGCGGAAATGCTCCCGACATTTTACCCCGATCATTCCGATATGTCAAATGGGATATACATGGCCCGGCTTCGCATCGGACCGCCCCGCTACGGCGTATGCAGCTTGCGGTATTGCCCGAGCGTAATGCCTTCCGTATTTTTGAACTTGCGCATGAAATTCGGCACATCGGCGTAGCCGACGCTGACGACGATATCTTTGATCGCCATGTCGGTTTGCCGCAGCAGCCGCTTTACTTCCTCCATCCGCAAATACGTGACGTATTCGGTGAACGTGTAGCCGGTCTGGTCTTTCATGAAACGGCTGAAGTACGACAGCGACATTTGGAAATGGTCCGAAATTTTTTCCAGGTTCAGGTCGTACTGCCTGAAGTTTTCCCCGATATACGCCAAAATATCGCGGCCGAGCGCGCTGTTTTTGCTTTCCTTGCTCGCGTTCACGTGGGCGCATATATCGTCGATCAAGCTTTCCATCGCTTTGCCTAGCTGCTCGGGCGTCGTAAATTCGGTGAGCGACTGCCGCTGCTCCGGCCGGATCGTCAAGCTCAGCTCGTTCATCGTACGCAAAAACGTATTGATCAGATCGAAGCACATGCAGCGCAAGTAAAACAGCGACACCTCTTTGCCGCGCAAATCGCCGAGCAGCGTATGCAGCGCCGTTTTCGCCGCCTCCTCGTTGCCCTGCTTCAAGCTTTGCACCATCCGGATCTGCTCGTCGACGGCGTACCATTCGCTGTTTTCCTGCAGCTGCGAAATGCGGTCGAAGAAGACGATGCCGCCTTTCCCGCCCCGGACGCCGTATTCGATCGCCGCCGACGCCTCGATGTACGACCGGTTGACGCGAAACAGCTCCTCGACCGGATTGCCGACGCCGATCGTCGGACGGACGCCGTACGGCTCGAACAGCCGTTCCGCTTCCTCCACCGCCCTTCTCGCGCTTTCGCGCATGTCGTCCGACACGCGTTCGAACCCGATCACGATGACGATCGCGCTGTCCTGCATCATCTCGACGCCGTAGCCGACGGCGCCCGGCAGCGAAACGTCGGACAGCAGCCGAAGCAGCTCCTCCCGATGCTGCGTGGAAATGTATTCGTTTGCATCGATCGACGCTACGGCGGCGAGCCACGCTTTTCCGGCGAACGCGAACTTTTCCCGGGCAATAAATGCGTCCAGCTCGTCCCGCGTTTTGAACGCGCCGGCCAGCAGCTTGACGAAAAACTGCTCGCGTATGATCGGACGCTGCTGATCGATCTGCTCCATCAAATGCTCCGTCGCCCGCACCGTTTCGCGGATCAGATCGAGCTCGCTGCCGGCGCGCTCCCCTTCGGGTGCGATTCGGCCTTGCAGCGAACGGACGTGGTCGGCGATGCTGCGGATCGGCCGATACTGCCGGCTCGAGAGCAGAACGGCGGTGGCGATGCCGAAGGCGACGACGGCGAAGCAGACGAGAAGGACGAACGTCCGCATCTCCAGCACGCGGCCGAGAAATTGGTTCGTCGGCATGGCGGCGACGTACGACCACCCGGTCGCGCCGGATTTCGCTTTCATCAGCGAATACCGCTCGCCCTGCAGATCGATGTCGTGAATGCCCTCGGCGACGTCCTGCGCCAGAAGCGGCTTCGCATCCCGCTCGGTCAGCTTCGATTCGCTGCTCCGCGAAGCGAGGATGTTGCCCTGGGAGTCGGCGATGTAAACGGCTCCGTGAAAATCGCCCAAAATCGGGCCGACGAGCTCCGTCAGCACCGACTCGCGCACGAAAAAGACGACCGTGCCGTACGGCGACTGACTGTTGCGCGGAATGGGAAACATGAACGTAAGCACCGACTGCTTCCCGTCGGTTCCGGTTATCCGCACCTCGTTGCGTTCGACCTTCGGTACCGCCAGCTCGTTCAACTGCTTCGCCAGCCCGTCTCCGTCCAGCTCCGTAAACGGATACACCCGGCTCGTAAACGTATCGAGCGAATTCAAGCCCGCGGACGAATACAGCTGCCGGTCGCCGCGAAAATAAAGCGCGAGCTCTTCGACGATCGCGTTGTTCGCTTTATACTTGCTCAGCTCCTCGATCGCTTCGATTTCTTTGAAGATGCCGTTTTTCACCATGAACGGCGTCAGCTTCGGGTCGATCGAGATGCGCGAAGCCGTATGGTCCAGCCCTTTGGCGAGCAAATCGAACGAGTTCATAACCTGGTTCAGCTTGTACAGGTTCGACGATTCGATTTCGCTTTTGAATCGGACAACGGCGTTATAATAGACGACCGCGCTCAATATAATGAACGGAATGGCGAAAATCAGGACGTGCGACAATAAAATTTGTTTGAACAAACGGGATCGGCCCCGGCTGCGCTTCACAGGCTATGCCCCCTTCCTTGTCCGAATTTGTCGATATGTCCATTATAAACGCAATGTTTCGATTTAGTAAAAGAAACATTTCTCCATGCGGTACGGAGACGAGCGACCTCGTTTCGGCGAGGTATGTTCGCCTTACGCACGATCGGCTATGGCAAACGATGTCGACGGGCGGACGGCGACGCCTTGTCGAAACGATACGGGTTTCACCGATAAATCGGCGGCTGCGCGGCGCGTTGGCGCGGGACCCGCTCCCCGTTGCCGGGTGCGGCGTTTTACCGTACAATAGAGGCGTACGTTACGCCTTCGATCGCATTAGTCGCCAAGGAGTTGCATCCAGTGAAAAAAAAGGTTTGGTTAGGGGCGCTGCTTGTCGTGACAAGCGCCTTGCTCATCGCCGGCTACCGGTTCATGACGGACGGCAAGGCCGATTTGGTCATTATCGGCACGGAGCTGGAAGGGATGTATATGGCGAGGAAGGCGCACGACCTCGGCCTTGACGTCACCGTACTCGAACCAAGCGAGAAAGTCGGCGGCCAATTGCTCCGCGGCGAAATGCTCTATTTGGACGAAACGTTCGACGACAAAGGCAATTCGCTGCTGCAGGGGTCGATCAAGCAGCTGTTCCAGGATTATTATGCCGGACATATACGCAAGCTCGGCGACTTTCAGGCTTATTTCCAGAAGCTGACGAAAGGCATCCGCATCGTCACCGAAGCCGCCCTGACCGGAGCGGAAAAGGCGGACGGCGCGATTCGATCCGTCACCTATACGACCGGAAGCGGCCGGACCAAGACGATCGAAGCGGACTATTTCGTCGACAATACGGATAACGCGGCGCTGATCAACTTGCTCGGGGTCAAGCGGTCTCCGGGATTGGAAGCGCTTTACCAAAATCCGACAAAAGAGTATATGAGCGCCACTTACATGATGAAATTCAAGGGCGTCGATTGGCAAACGTTTTACGGCTCGTTTTGGAAAATGAACAAGGCCGAACGGATGACGATGTACGGACCGGAAACGTACGTGGACGCCAACATCGCCTACGGCTTCCCGCCGATCGTGGCGCGCTACGAGCCGAAAAATCCGGACAAGGTCAACCTGCGCGGGCTGAACATTTTGAATCAGAACGACGGCGAAATCATCATCAACGCGCTGCAGGTGTACGACGTCGATCCGAGCGATCCGGAGACGGTGAAGCGGGCGATGGCTTACGCGCGCGAGGAAATGCCGCGCATTCGCGACCATTTGCGGCAGCACATTACGGGATTTCAAAACATCGAGCTGAACGGCGAGCCCGATTATTTGTACGTGCGCGAATACGACCATTTTCCGACCGAATATACGCTGCAGGCGTCCGACCTGCTCGGCGGCGAAATGTTTTGGGACAACGTCAGCGTCGGCGGCTACTTCATCGACATTCAGGGCTCCCGCTCCAACCGCGAAGGGTTCGCCATCGGCCGCCCGGACAAATACGGCATGCCGCTGCGAAGTTACTTGCTGAAGGACGCGGACAACGTCATCGTCGCCGGCAAGCTCGTCGGCGCCTCCCCGGTCGCCTACGGCAGCGCGCGCATTCAGCCGAACGGGGCGCTGGCGGCGGAAAGCATCGGGGTGCTTCTGGCGCGGCTCGAAGGCACGGGCGTCGGGCTGAAGCAGGTGACCCCGGACATCATGGGCGATTTTCAGCGGCACATGCGGGAGGCGTACGGCGTCGAGCTGCAGCCCGGCAAAGGCGCGAGCAAAATCGAGGGCATGTCGCCCGAGGATATCGCCGAGCTGAACGCCGGCCATATTACGCTGCTGGCGAACAAAAACCAGGCGCGGACGCTGCCGTTCATCCGCGTGTATTACAACAATGAGGAAGTCGTGTTCACGGCGCACAAGCCGGTCATTGTCGACGGCAAAACGTGGACGCCGGTCGAGGAGCTGCTTACCGCGTTCGGGGCGCGGAACATCCGCATCGACCTCGATCGCGGCGAAATCCAGTACAGGCACGTCGACGACCCGGACCGGCTGCGGACGATCGTCGCCCCCATTCATATTTTGAACAACCGGGTGCTCATCAACCTGCGCGAAATCAGCGATCTGTTCGGCTACAAGACGTTTTGGGACAACAAAAACCGGGTCATTACGATATACGGCGGGGAGCAAGCTTCCTCGGTCGCGGGACAATCGTAGGCCGCCGCGCCGAAAGCGACCGCGGCAGCTCGGGCGCTCCCGCGGACTGGCCGGGCGATAAAAGTCTTATCGGTTTTAAAAACCGGGCTGCGAGAACGAAAGACGCCCCGGTTTTTCTACGTTTCATCGGCATGTCGCCAGGACGCGGAGCCCTTCGGGACTCCGCTTTTCCATTGGCACTGAAGCGCGCGAAGCCCGGGACTCCTTCCCCTCCGCATCAAACTCTCTCCCTGCACTCGTCTATATTGAAATAATTCCAAAATAAGTATTGATTTCGTTCGAGAACGTGCATATAATAAAACCAACTTAACATACATTTTAGTTTATTAAGTTTAATAAAGGGACGGAGTGGTGAAACGATGAACGGATTCGAATCGAAGGTCGTCATGATTACCGGCGCGACGAAAGGTTTGGGCAGGTCGCTGGCGCTGGCGTTCGCGGCGCAGGGAGCAAAGCTGGCGCTGTGCGCGAGGGGAGCGGCCGGGCTGGAAGCGGTCAAGGCGGAGGCCGAATCGAAGGGAGCCTCCTCCGTGCTGACGGCCGTCGCGGACATTTCCTCGGCGCGCGACGTCGAACGGTTCGTGGCGCTGACGGAGGCGGCGTTCGGACGCATCGACGTCCTGATCAACAACGCCTCGACGCTCGGACCGAGTCCGATGCCGCTGCTGCTCGATTATCCCGAGGACGATTTCGCGGAGGTGCTGCGCGTGAACGCGATCGGCACGTTTCTCGTCACCCGCCGCGTCATCGCCGGCATGCTTCGCCGCGGAAGCGGCTCGGTCATCAACGTCACGTCGGAAGCCGGCAGCGTCGGCTATCCCGGCTGGGGCGCCTACGGCATTTCCAAGTTCGCCGTGGAGGGGATGACCGAAACGTGGGCGGCCGAAGTCGAAGGCAGCGGCGTTCGCGTCAACATGGTCGATCCGGGCGAGATGGATACGGAGATGCATGCTCTCGCCGTGCCGGATTGCGACTACGAGCTCGCCGATCCCGACAATTTGGCCGGCGCATTTCTGTACTTGGCGTCGGACGAGGCAAGCGGCGTCAACGGGCGCCGGTTCGAGGCGCAGCAATTCGGCGCGGCGGAGTCAATCGCCGACGCGGGTACCGCATAGAGAGGATGGTACGACTATGGAAGCACATGCACGCTCACATGCACATACACAACCGCATTCGTTCGCGTTCGAGCTGCCGGACAGCCGTCATGCCGGCGCGCCGCCGGAAAGGCGCGGCTTGCGGCGCGACCGCGTCAGGCTGCTCGTCCAGAGCCGCTCCGACGGCTCGTTCCGGCATTCGAGCTTTCACCGGCTGGCCGACCATTTGCGGCCCGGCGATTGCCTCGTCCTGAACGAAAGCCGGACGATACCGGCTTCGCTGAAGGCGGAGCGGCTTCGAGGCGGGGCGTTCGCCGACACGGTGGAGGTCCGGCTCGCCAGGCAAGTCGGAGACGGCGTCTGGGAAGCGCTGCTGCTTCAAACGGACGCGGCGACCGGAAGCGTCCTCCCCTTCCCGTCCCCGGCCAAGCCGATCGCCGGAGAGTCGCTGCGCTTCTCGGCGACTTTGGCGGCCGAGGTGGAGCGCCGTCCGGGCAGCCCCTTCGCCGCGCTTCGCTTCAACCGAAGCGGCTCCGAGCTGTTCGGCGAATTTTACGCGCTCGGCGAGCCGATCCGCTACGAATATACGGAGCGTCCCTGGACGCTCGACTATTATCAAACCGTTTACGGCACCGTCCCGGGCTCGGTCGAGATGCCTTCCGCCGGCCGGGCGTTCAGCTGGGAAATGATGTTCGGCTTGCAAGCGCGGGGCGTGCGCATCGCGTACGTGCAGCTGCACACCGGATTGTCCTACTTGTACGGCTCCCGTCTCGATCCGGCGCAAAACGCCGAAGCGTACGCCGTCTCCGCCGAAGCCGCGGCGACGATCAATCGCGCCAAAGCGGACGGCGGACGCATTATCGCGGTCGGCACGACCGTCGTCCGCTGTCTCGAAGCCGCCGCAGTCGGCGATGGCGCCGTCCGGGCCGGCTCGGGGCGGACGGCGCTGTATATCGACGAGTCGTACCCGCTTCGGGTAGCCGACGGCCTTATCAGCGGCTTCCACGAACCGGAAGCCAGTCACCTCCATATGCTGTCCGCCTTCGTCGGCGCGGCGGCGCTCGCGCGGGCTTACAACGAAGCGATTCGGGAACGTTACTTGTGGCACGAATTCGGAGACGCGCATTTGATGCTGTAAACGAATGCAAACCCGACCATCGGCGAAAGAATGGGAATGGGAGCCAGGGCGGCCCGTAAACGTTCCGCCCTGACCCGGACCCTATTTCTGACGAACCCCTGTATCGTTATCGGAGCCGAAAGCGGAGGATTGAATTTGTAACGAACTCCTGTAACGCTATTGCCGGAAATCGGACCGATTCCTCCTGCTTTCGGCTCGATAGCGATGTCCAGATTCGTCAGCCTGGAAAAACGGTCGTTTTTCCGCCAATAAGCATCTCACGATTCGTAAGCCGTGGCCCCCGGAATTAATCGTTGCCGAAGAGCGCCGGTAGTTCCAATGAAAGCTGCGGTAACGTTCCGTACGAAATTTGCTGCCGCCGCCATGACGAACAGATCATGTAGAGAAACGAAAGGAGAATATTACGCTTACGGTTGCAAGTCCGGTTCGGAAGTCGCACTCCGCAGCTATACCGATCGCTTCCAATGCTCGTACCATCGCTTGACAGGGTCGCTGACCGTCGAATCCAGTTCTTGCGCCATTTTGGACGCCAGAAGCGAATACTGCTCTTCTACCAGAGCGCCTTCATCTAACGAGGCATACAGTTTCATGAGCGTAAAATAGCTCTCCTCATACAGCGGGAACAACTGCTGAATGCGCTGGTTCACCTTCACTGCGGCAAGCGGCATCCGCCGGTCGATGTAGAAGCGGCTCAACCGTTGGGCATGGAACAGCCACAGGCTGCGAAGGCGCTCCCTCTCGTTTTCGGCCCATAAATATTCGTAATCGCCCAAATAGCTTCCCTCGTACATGTCCAGTACGCGCTCATATTCCCCGTAATTAGAGGAATCGATCGCATCCAGCCGCTTCACCATAGCTTCCCACTCCGTCGTGTCGATCCGCGCCTCGCCGACGGAAAGCTTGTAGCCCGCCTTCAAATCCCCGCTGCTGATGCTGACTGTCTCGAGCCTATACACTTTCAACGTTTGGCGAATATGATAAACGGTCGTGTACAGCTGCTTCATCGCGCCCGACGGTTCAAAATCCGGCCATAACAGCTCGATTATCGCATCACTGCCGACGGTTTGATCCCGGCAATTCAGCAAGTACGCGAACAGCTCCTGGGCTTTGCTCGTGCGCCATTTGACGGTCTGGGGCTGCTGACCGGGCAGTTGAAAACGGATTTGATTAAAGCAGCGAATCCACGGCCGCGCCGACGACAGGCCCGACTCCGCTTGCAGGCCCTTTCTCCGCTTCAGACGGTCCACCGTTTTTTTCAGTCGATCCAATTGGAACGGTTTCAAAATATAGTCCATTGCCGGAAGCTCGAAAGCTTTGAGCGCATACCGGTCGTAAGCGGTAACGAAAACGATCTCCGCGTCGGGAACAATGGCGCGAACTTGTTCGCCCAACGCCAGCCCGTCTACTTCGGGCATGTGAATATCGAGAAACAGGACATCCGGTTGACTTTCCTTGGCAATCGCCGGAACGGGTGCCGGATCCGTATACGTGCCGATCACTTCAATACCGCCAACGTCACGCTCCAGCATTTTTTTTAGTTGTGCAAGCGACAAATATTCATCGTCGACCAGTATCGCTCTCATTCACCCATCTCCCCGAAAAAAGAAACAACCACCGCCGACTTGAAAGAATCGGCAGTGGTTGTGCTCGCGCATTAGTCGATCAAGTTCGTGGATTGCAGCAATCTTCTCATAAGCGCCGCCGCTTCCGCGCGAGTCATCGTATCCTGCGGTTTTAAAAGCTGTCCGTCCCGGCCTTCGACGATTCCGGCCGCAATCATCCGGGCTACGGCTTCCTGCGCCCAACCGGATACGTTCGCCGCATCGCCGTAAGCGGACAGGATCGATTCGATTTCCGATTGGCTCTTCGAGCTTTTCGGTTCGACCAAATCGTAAGCCCGCGCAATCATGGCGATTCCCTGCTCGCGGGTAATTTGCCGATCGCCGTGGAACAAGCCGTCTTCGTAGCCGTTCACGATGCCGAACTCGCTCGCGATCGCAACCGCGTCATGATACCAGGAAGAACGCGTTACGTCGCCGAACGTCGTTCCGGCAACATTTTGACGCATCAAGCCCATGCCCGTCGCCACGATAGCCGCAAACTCGGAACGGATCACATTCCGATCCGGAGTAAACGTATTGTTTCCGGTTCCCTCCAGAACG
Source organism: Paenibacillus sp. GYB003 (assembly GCF_036577625.1). Lineage (NCBI taxonomy): Bacteria > Bacillati > Bacillota > Bacilli > Caryophanales > Paenibacillaceae > Paenibacillus > Paenibacillus sp. GYB003. The sequence continues at coordinate 122,008 of NZ_JARBDC010000088.1, forward strand.
AGTCTCGCAACGATCTCGTTCACGTCCGCTCTGGACCAGTGATTTCTCACGTCATCGAGGTCTTGCGGATTCCAGATGACGGAATACGTGCCGCTGCTGCGCAAATCGTTGATCAGCGCGAAGTACCGGTTATTGATTTTCGTAACGACCGTCGGTACATGAAATACGGTTCCGTCCGGATTGACGACGACACCGGTCGTAATCCGGTTCGGATCGATTCCTTCCGGCAGCGCGATATATTTCGGCGCATAGCCGTTCAAGCGATCCGCTTCGACCGTTTTTCCTCCGTTCGAGAAGCTCAGCTTCAGGTCGACCGGCGGAACGAGCAGCTCGTAGCCTTGAGCCGACGCTTTTCCTTTGGCTTTGTCGATCAAAGCTTCCGAAGCGCGTTTGATCCCGACATGGACCGCAATGTCCCCGAGTGCGGCATTGTTCAATTCCTTCGCAATGTCGCCCAAGTTCAGCTGTTCGCCCGGAATCGGATAAATCGCCAGCAAGCTGCCGATTTCCAGACTCGAGCCGGTTTCGGCCAACCGCCGGATAAGCTCGGCCGTCAATCCTTTCGCCTCGACATCCCCGTCGTTCGGTACGCGAACGGCGAGCTTCCGACCGTTACCTTGCGATAAAACGTTCGCCAGCTTATCGGGATCGATCGTAACGCGCGTCAGCGTCCGGTCGCCGGATTTTTCTTCGGTTCCCGTAGCGAAGTCCGAGTCTTTGCCGTCCACGCTCGATTCGATTTTTGCCGGGTTTGAAGTGCCGGTGCCGGTCCCCGTTCCGGTTCCTGTGCCTGTGCCCGTTCCGCCTCCCGGGTAGCCACCGCTCGAGGACGATCTTCTCGCTACCGTAATCGTATATTGCGTAATGCCTCCGTCGCGGTCCGTAACCTTGACGACGACCGTGTTGTAGCCCACCTGAAGCGGCAAAGCTTCGCTTGCCGTTCCGCTTGCGACGTGCGCGAAAGGCCCGCCGTTGACGCTGATCTCGATGACGGCCTGCGGGTCGAGCGCGACCGGCGTAAATTGAAGCGCGTATACGCTGTTCGCCACGTTCATGTAGTATGCGTCCTTGGCCGGATCGAAGGCCGGACTCATCGTATCGCTGGATGGCGTGAGCGATACGAGCTTGCCGGTAACGCGCATCACTTCGATCGTGTACACGTTCGAGCTGCCGTCCGGACCCGTCGTTTCCACTTTAATGACGTTAAGACCTTCCTTGAGCGGCAACTGGTTCCAGTCCGCCTCGTTCACCGGTTGACCGTTCAGCGTGACCTGGATCTTGCCGTTCGGATCGAGCGTCTTCGGCGCTATGCCGATCGCATCGACGTTATTCGGTACGACGGACTCGTAATTCAAATACTGCTTTCCGTCAAATGGCGGAGACAGCACGAGCGCGACCGGATTCCGGTTCCCGTCCAAGTAAACCGCATCCAGCACCGAAAGACCCGCCCCGGCTCTCACCAGATTGTTGCGTGCGGCAGTAAGGACGGCCAGTGCCGTATCGACTTCCTCCTGAGTAGCGTTCGGATCGCTCAGCACCGTCTCGGCCCGGACCAGCGCGTTTTTCAGCGCCGCCCAACTTTCCGGCGTGTAGTCCGTTTCCGTCAAGCCTTCGCCGCCCACGGCGTCTTTTTTCGCCTGCAGCGCGGTTTTATCGGCTGTCGGAACCAAAGCGGCTCTTGCCTTCTCCAGCTCGGACTTCGCCGCATCGACCTCGGCTTGCGTCGCGTCCGGATCGGCCAGTACGGCTTGCGCTTCGGTCAACGCTTGCTGCAGCGCCTGCCAGCTATCCGGCGTGTAGCTCTCCGGCTTCAGCTGCTCGGCGACGATTTCCGCTTCCTTGGCACGCAGCTTGCTCAAATCGACCAATGTGCCCCGCGCGAATTCCAGTGCGGACAACGCTTGTCCGATCTCGACCGGCGAAGCTTGCGGCGTGCGTTCGAGCAAAGCTTTCGCATCGTCCAGCGCCTTGGTCAGCGCCGCCCAGCTGTTTGTCGTGTAATCGCCCGGTTTCAATGTGCCGAGCGCAATCTCGTTGCGGATTTCGTCCTCTTTCGCTTTCAGCTTGTCGGCCACGCTGCTCAGGTTGGCCCGAGCGGCTTCCAAAGCGGCCAAGGCTCTATCAACTTGCTCCTGCGTGGAGTTCGGGTTGTTCAACACGGCTTCGGCATCGGCGATCGCATTTTGCAGCGCCGCCCAGCTTTCCGGCGTGTAGTTGGACTCCGTCAAGCCTTTCAGTCCGGTCAGTTTCGTTTGAAGGTCGTTTTTGTACACTTTCGCGAAGGTGAATACGGAACCGTCCGTCAGCTTGTCGCTGTTGAAAGTAGCTTGACCCGCCGCATCCAGCTTAATGCCCGAATTCACTCCGTCGATAATGAGATAGTACAGCACAGCCGGATTTTCAGACGTGATATCCAGCTTCAAGGTGATGTTCCGGTCTTGCCAATTCGTCTTTTGCACCTTGAACGTACGGTTCAGCTGCTTCAAAGTATGTCCCGGAGCTTCCGGCACGTTCGTTTCGTACTTGGCGGCTGCGCCGTTGTCGCTGAAGACGAAGAACGACGAATCGGCGTCGATCGTGTTGGCATTGGCTGCATTGGACGACTGCACGGCGTCGCCCAAAGCGATCGTTACCAGCGCGCCGGATTCCTGCGATTTGGACTGCTTTTGCAGCAAGTCGCTGCCGTCGTCCCGACCGATGCCGGTAATCCGGTTGCCGTAGCCGTTATTGGCGTCCGCCGTCCACATCTTGTCGCTGCCGTTGCTGGCCAAGTAATCCGTTTTGCCGCCGTTCAGCGTCAAGCCGTATTTCAAAGCCAGGTAGCTTTCGATCCGCTGTTTCTCCGCTGCGGTGCGGCTTGCCGGGAACAGAACGACTTCGGCAAGCTCTCCCTTATAGTGAGACCAGTTGTTCGGGTTCCCTCCGCCGAACGTGCCTCCGATAACCGGGGTAAAGTCGATTTGGTTAAACGAGTTGTCGCCCGCGACCGTTTGAGGCGTTCCGTTCAAACGGCCTTGAGACTGGATCGGAGCGGCTGCGTCAAAGCCGGCCAAATAGTACCGGGACGCGTCGTTAAACGAAAATCCGCGATAAGTGCCGGTCGCTCCGTTGCCCACGTACAATTTGCCCCACTTCGAGAAGATCGCGACTCCGTACCCGCCCGCGCGAGGGGCTGCCGAACCGACGATCGTCCCGTCCTTTTGCTTGAACACGGCATAGCCGTCCTGGTACGTAATCGGCTTGTCGCCGATCAAGTACTGGTTCGGATTTTGACTCGGCGTCGCCGTATTATCGAACGCTACGGCCGGATTGAAGTTGGCGGCTTCCGCCTTGTAAGCCGGCGCGCCTTTAACCTGGAATGCGTTCGTGCCCGTCTGATCGGTCCAGCCTGTCAGCTGTCCTTGCCCATTCGCCGCGGCGTCTTTATCGGCCTTCAGCCACAAAGTGGCTCCGTTTACGCCGCCGGGGGCTTTCGATGCGACGGTAGCCTGTGCGAACGTGAAGTAGGCGCCGTCAGCCAGCTCGGAGCTGTTGAACGTTACTTTTCCGTCAACGAGCTGCCCCGTTTTCAACGTTCCGGTAAAGCCCGGATTGTCGTCGACGACGATGTAGATCGGCTGGTCGGCTTGCGCGCCGTCGAGCTGCAGCGTAATAGCGCCGTCGTTCCAGTTCGTTTTGTCCACCTTGAATGTACGCGCCATCCGTTTCAGGTTCGAATTGGCGACCGGTACGTTGTAAGCCGCATCGCCGCCGTTATCGCTGAACGTCAGGAACGAGCGGTCGTTCGCAATGGTATTTGCCGGAAACGCTTCGTTGGACGCTTGGATATCGCCTCCTGCGGCAATGGTCACGAGCGCCCCGTTTTCCTGGGACTTGGATTGCTTTTGCTCCAAGCCGCTAGCGGTATCTTTGCCGATCCCGGTAATGCGCTTGCCGTAGCCGGCGTTATCCGCGGCCGTCCACATTTTGGTTCCGGTCGTACCGTTGAAGTCGCTGGCTAAGTAGTCCGTACCGCCGTTATTCAGCGTCAAGCCATACTTGAGCGCCAAATAGCTGTTTACTTTCTGTTTCTCCGTGTCGTCGAGCTTGCGATTGTAAACGACAATTTCGGAGATATCGCCTTGAAAGACGCTGAAATGACCGGCTCCGATGTAATATTTAGAAGCCGAAGGCGGATCGAAGTTGACGCTGTTGGACGTTGCTTGGAGCAACTGATTTCCATCGACCGAAAGTGCCCATTCCTGGTTGGATGCGAACATATCCAGCAAGCGAGGTTTTTTCAGGTCGATGTCGCCGACTCCGGCAGATCGAATAACTTCCGATCCGAAACGCGTTGCGATGTTCCCCTTGCCGTCCTTGTCGCCGTAAGCAGAATTATGTAAATTAATGTTGCCACCAAAATCCCATGGGAATCTGTTGGCTGTATCGCTTATTTTGCTGGTCTGCACCGAGAACACTTCCCGTTGCTGATCAGTAGTCCCAAACGAAGCAGCCTTATAATAAACGTTGCCCGGAGCTTGGATCCCGGCGTTAGAATTGATCGCCGCTGCATCATACTGCATAGTTGCACCGGACCAAGTTCTGGTAGGATCGGCCAAATCTTTCAGGCTACCGACTGCTGTCTTGTTATCGGCGCTCTTCTCTACATTTACCCACGAGACCAGACCGCCTGCCACTCCGCCGGGTACGCTTGTCGCTCCTGTCGGCGAGATCTCGCCTGCCGTCAGCGTAATCATCTTGAAAGCTACGACTTTGCCCAGTGCATCAATCTCGTAAATGCCGACGTACTTGTTCGTCGTCGCGTCCACACCGCCAATGTCCGCACCGGACGTATACGGGTTAATGACACCCGTTCCCGTAGGCGCCGCTTCTCCGATATTCGGAACGGCAATCGCAGCGTTCGATACGCGGGCGACTAATGTGTGGCCTGCTCCCGGAGGGCCGGCAGTTACCTTCGTCGTTCCAGGAGCAGCACCTGCCGTCGCAGTCGCGCTTAAGATCGGCGCGGGCGTATTCATGGCTCCCTGAGCCTGCTCTTGGGTAATCGGGCCGTCCCAAAATTTGATTGAGTACACTTTGCCGCCGGTCGTCTTCTCACCGGTAGTAGCATAGTCGTCATGGAAGAAACCGAAACGTACTTTCCCATTCACGATTTCCGGAACGGAATTGCTGTCCGCAGTTTCAATTTGCTTGGCAAAAACGCCGTTTACTAGCATATAGGCGACAAACTTTTTAGTCGTTCTATCTCTAGTAGCGATAATGTCCACTACTTGGTTGGCCGCTGTCGTCAGATTTCCAATAGACGTGGGATAAAAATTAAGTTTGCCGTTATTAAAATAAAATCCGTGATCCGAGGCTTTGTTTTTGTAGTCGATTATTTTTGCATACCCACCCGGTATTGAATCAAAAGAGAACCTCAACCCGATGCTGTAATGGTCGCTGATATTGGGATCGTCCAGATCGATCGTGAACCCCCCGCCGTTCTGTTCGTTGGAGGTCCACCGCCAGTAGGTGGAATCGGTAACGGATAAATCGGTCCCAAATGCGGACGTCGTATTGCCATAAGTTTTGCCCCCATAGGTGCCGGATACTACCGACAATTGGGAGTTGCCGAGACTATCCGAGAAATTCCCGCTAAAATCATAGCTCGCGACCAGATTCGCCGGACTTGCCGCCTCTGCCTCGAGCGGCGCAACGAGATTGGAGAAGCTTGCCGCCACCATGGCGATCAGAAGCAGCATTATGAACTGCTTTTTCCAGCGTTTGCGCAAATTCCGCAATGCCATTGCCATTCTTACATCCTCCAGTTTCAAAATAACAGACGGTGATCCGATCCGACTCCAGCACTATTCGGATGCGGTCGGGAAATTTCTGTTCTTTTCCTTCCTCCTGATTCATACCGGATCAAGGTGCGACCCTTCCTGCAACGATCTATCCTGTCCATGCACCTCCAAACTGTCTAATTCAATTGTTCACGGGCATCCCCCCTGCAAATGCGATCTATCGTCCTGCAACGTTTGCGACAGCAACCGCCACAATTCGATTAATAAATCCCCAGACGAGTATACCAGTCCAAACTATACAAAAAATATACAACAATTCCTTCGGGTTCCATGACTTGGGTCGCATTTTTAACGCGAGCGGCCTGGTCGCATCCCCCCTTTTAAAGTCTTATAAAAAAACGCAAAAAGCCTCTGTCCGCTTGGCGTGTAATGCATAGATAGAAAGGCGGACGGAGGCTCCGTCGTATTCGGCAACTGGCTGGCATCGCGGTGGAAAAAAGTCCGCATTAGCCCCTGCAGCTTTGCGTCGCCACTTTTCAGTGGGTTTGCCATTGTCGTACGATGTATTCAATTGTCGATAGTTTACTATTTTGACAATTCATTTGAATATACTTCGTTTCCCATTTATAGTCGATAGGCCTTCCGTTTCAAATTTCTGGGATAATAAACAAAGCTGTCGTCCGGCCGGCATCGGATTTCCTTCGGTAAGCGCTAAAGCCGGCAGCGGAAATATATTTGCATGTCGCCCGGAAGGCGACAATCTGGAGGGGCAGACACTTCACCAATTCCAGTCGCTACTTGGAAAAAGGCAATATGACGTTCTGTTTAAAAATGATTTTAACAGGTAGGCCCTGGAATGGACGAAACGACACCCGCATACCGGATCAAGAAGAAAAGCAAACACGTTCCTTCGAGAGGACGTGCTTGCTTTCCGTGTACGATCATGCTTTATTTTTTCTTCTCGTCAAAACCAAGCCCGCGAGCAAAGCGGCCAGCCCCACAGCGCCCAGGTTGTAAAAACTGGCGGCCGTGTTCGGCAATCGGTTCAGCGGCTTCTCCGGATCCGGTGTCTTGGTCGACGTTTCGTCGCCGTGCTGTACGGAAGGCGTTTCCGTCTCCGTATTTGTCGGCGTCGTGCCGGTTCCGGCATCCGTCGAAGGCGTTCCGTTGCCTTCGCCTGTCGACGGCGTTCCGTTTCCTCCGCCCGTCGACGGCGTTCCGTTTCCTCCGCCCGTCGACGGCGTTCCGCTTCCTCCGCCTGTTGAAGGCGTTCCGCTTCCTCCGCCCGTCGAAGGCGTTCCGCTTCCTCCGCCCGTCGATGGCGTTCCGCTTCCTCCGCCCGTCGAAGGCGTTCCGCTTCCTCCGCCTGTCGACGGTTCGTTCGGCGTTACGGGGTCAGGGTCCGTTCCTGGATCGGTTCCAGGGTCCGTGCCCGGATCCGTTCCTGGGTTCGTTCCAGGATCGGTTCCAGGGTCGGTTCCCGGGTCCGTTCCCGGATCCGTCACGTTGATCGTGACTTTCGTCGTGATCGAACCGCCCCGGCCGTCGCTCACCGTTACCGTGAAGCTGTCCGGGCCGACATAGCCCGGGTTCGGCACATACGTCCACGTCCCGTCCGGGTTCACCGTCACGGTACCGTGCTGCGGGTCGCTTCCTTTCGTATACGTCAGCGGATCGCCGTCCGGATCCGTGCCGTACACGCTTCCCGTTACCGACGTATCTTTCGGTGTCGTTACGCTCACATCCCGCGCGGTCGGCGGTTTGTTCGGCTTCTCCGTGACGCCGACCGTCACCGTCGATGTCGCCGTACCGCCCCGGCCGTCGCTCACCGTTACCGTAAAGCTGTCCGGGCCGACATAGCCTGGGGCCGGTACATACGTCCATGTGCCGTCCGGATATACCGTCACCGTTCCGTGCTGCGGATCGCTTCCTTTCGTATACGTCAACTCATCCCCGTTCGGGTCGGTTCCGCGCACGCTGCCGCTTACCGGCATGTGGTTCGGCGTCGTGACATTATAATTCGGTACCGTCGGCGGCTCGTTCGGCTTGTCCGTCACCTGAACCGTCACTGTCGACGTCGTGACTCCGCCCTTCCCGTCGCTGACCGTCACCGTGAATATATCCGGGCCGACGTAGCCCGGATTCGGCACGTACGTCCATGAGCCGTCCGGATTCAGAACGACAGTGCCCTGTTTCGGATTGCTTTCGATCGCATACGTCAGCGGGTTGCCGTCCGGATCCGTTCCATACACGCTGCCGGTTACCGATGCGTCCCGCTGCGTCGTTACGCTGTAATTCGGCGCCGTCGGCGGTTCGTTCGGCGGTTCCGTGACGCCAATCGTCACCGTCGACGTCGTCGTTCCGCCCTTCCCGTCGCTGACCGTTACCGTGAAGCTGTCCGGGCCGGTATAATCGGGATGCGGTACATACGTCCATGTGCCGTCCGGGTTCACCGTCACCGTACCGTGCTGCGGATCGCTTCCTTTCTCAAAAGTCAGCTGATCCCCGTCCGAATCGACGCCATAAACGCTTCCGGTCACCGACGTATTTTTCCACGTCGATTGTTCGAAGTTCGGTGCGATCGGCGTTTGGTTGGACGGGTATATCTTCACTACTTCTTCCGGCTTGTCCGGGGTGACGATATTGCCGCCATTCACCGCGGCTACATTTCGAATGTCTTGGCCGGCTTGACCTGCTTTGACGATCGTTTGAAATTGAACCGTATGCCAGATGGTGTCTGTAATGTCGCCGAGCTGTCCGACGACCTGACCTGCGGCATAATGCCCTTTGTCGTCCCCTTCCGCATCGGTGACGGTTACGCCGTCGACCTGCAAGCTGCCGGGCACGTAATCCAGACCTTCCGGAAGGTTGTCGGAGATGACCAGGTTTTTCACCAGACTGCCTTCTACCGTGTTTCGGGTCTTAATGGTATACAGGAGCGTATCTCCTACTTCAGCATGCTGCGCGTCCAAGTTGCCCGGTGCTTTTTTCTCAATCGTTACCGTTTTGTTGGACTCTAATAACGGATTCTTATTAACGGTGAAACTTGTATCTGTCGTTACCGGATCTAACCCATCGCTTTTTACAGTAGCAGCATTCTTAATGGTATTGCCCGCTTGAGTATCCAAAATTTTGGCTTCAAACGTAACGGTACGTTCGTCAGTGTCGGATACATGGCCGAAATTCGCCATGATTTTTCCGTTGTTGTATTCGGGAACAGCATGATGACTAGCCTTTAAAGTTCCTTCTACAATTTGCAGCCCTTCGGGTACGTCATCCTCTATTATTACATTCTTCGCCACGGTCTCATTTACTGTATTTTTAGTCACAATCGAATAGACAACCGTGTCACCGACTTCATAAAATGTCTTGTCTTTTAATTTGTTTTTTACACTCTTGCTGATTTCCAATTTTGGTGGAATTACTTCTAATGCCACCCCCCAAAAATGAGGGTTGTACGCATCAGAACTATCGGAATTTTGAGGTTCCGCAGTAAAAGTATGATCTATCCGATCTAACCCAGCTGGAAAATAAGGGGAACCAGTAAAGTCAAAGTTATAGATGTCCGTGTTAGCTGGAGTCCTATCCGGATCTCTTGTACTGACATTTTGTCCGTTTTTTGTTATGCTTCCATTCCAAAAGTTATTTTCTTCCCTAGTGCTATCACTTAAATACGAGTCATTAATGATTTGGTTATTTTTATACGAAGTAATTTTATATTGGTCATTGTATATAGCTCGATTCCCGCCGTATACACTAACCACCATACTCCCCTTTAAATTACCGACTTGCTTTGTCAAAATGGGCTGATCCGATAACGTTACTGTGAAACTGGAATTAGGTGTAGGACCGATGCCAGTATAATAATTTAATCGCGTCATCATTGGTGGTAAATTCTCATTTTTTTCGACAAATACGATATCCCAATTGGCTAAAGCATCCCAACCACCAGGAATCGAAAACTGATCTTTCAAAAACAGATTCTTTCCCCAGTAATATCCAGGCCCTTCTGCTCTAACAAAGTCTGTAATCTCGTATACGCCATTAATACTTTTATCAAAAAAGAATCTTCCGCCTTTCGGACCCTGGATAAAAGTTCCTAACGGACTGTCTGTTGAAGTTTTTATATTTGCAGGGGAAATATAAAGAAACGCAGCTTCAATCTCTCCATTAGGTATATATTCCATTGAACTACTACTGTAGGTGGCAGGATCGATATCTTCATCGATATATTGACCTTTTATATTGGGGTCAAGCGAAACGTCGTAACCATTAACATTACTACCGCCAATAGCTTGAAGATGATAGAATCCTATTTTATTGAATACTGTAATTTCATTTTCTCCATTAAAAGAATAGGATGGGACTTGGCTTGAAAACATATCACCTTCTGCTTTTGCAATACGGGTCATTGAAGGAAGTATCCCACCAGACATTGCAAGCACTACCATTAAGCATGTGAAAATATAATAAATCCTTTTCCTCGCTTCTCTTTTAAACCTCAAGTTATTTCCTCCTTTTTATTATTGAGCTTTAGTTCCGTTTCAATTACCTCCTTTTTCCCACCGTTTGACAATTTTCTGCGCGATATGAGAAATCCCTTCGAATTTCGATTAAAATAATCCATAATAACCAATTGTTCACACCAAAATGGCTAGAAATGAAATTGTAAATAGTAATAACATTCCAATAGAACGAAGAATATTGCAATTTTCGACTTTCGCAACTGCCTTTTCGATAAGTTCCCATATAAAATGCAAGCATGTTTCTCGCTGAACGGGAACATGCTTGCATTTTTGTGACATCAAGCTTTATTTTTTCTTCTCATCAAAACCAAGCCCGCGAGCAAAGCGGCCAGCCCCACAGCGCCCAGGTTGTAAAAACTGGCGGCCGTGTTCGGCAATCGGTTCAGCGGCTTCTCCGGATCCGGTTTCTTGGTCGACGTTTCGACGCCGTGCTGTGCGGAAGGCGTTTCCGCCTCCGTATTTGTCGGCGTCGTGCCGGTTCCGGCATCCGTCGATGGCGTTTCGTTTCCGCTACCTGTCGAGGGCGTTCCGTCTCCGCCTCCCGTCGAAGGCGTTCCGCTTCCTCCGCCCGTCGACGGCGTTCCGTTTCCTCCGCCTGTCGATGGCGTTCCGTTTCCTCCGCCCGTCGAAGGCGTTCCGTTTCCTCCGCCTGTTGAAGGCGTTCCGCTTCCTCCGCCTGTCGACGGTTCGTTCGGCGTTACGGGATCAGGGTTCGTACCTGGATCAGGGTCGGTTCCCGGGTCCGTTCCCGGATCCGTCACATTGATCGTGACTTTCGTCGTGATCGTACCGCCCCGGCCGTCGCTCACCGTTACCGTGAAGCTGTCCGGGCCGACATAGCCCGGGTTCGGCACATACGTCCACGTCCCGTCCGGGTTCACCGTAACCGTTCCATGCTGCGGGTCGCTGCCTTTCGTGTACGTCAACGGATCGCCGTCCGGATCCGTTCCGTACACACTGCCGGTCACCGATGTATCTTTCGGCGCCGTTACGCTCACATCCCTAGCGGTTGGCGGCTGGTTCGGCTTTTCCGTCACATTGACCGTCACCGTCGTCTTTACGGTGCCGCCCTTCCCGTCACTGACGATGACCGTGAAGCTGTCCGTCCCGACATAATTCGGATCGGGCACATACGTCCACGTCCCGTCCGGGTTTACCGTCACCGTACCGTGCTGCGGATCGCTGCCTTTCGTATACGTCAGCGGGTCGCCGTCCGGATCCGTTCCGTACACGGTGCCCGTCACCGACGTATTTTTCGGTGTCGTTGCGTTATAGGACGGTGGCACCGTCGGCGACTCATTCGGCTTCTCCGTCACCTGGACCGTCACCGTCGAGGTCACGGTGCCGCCCCGGCCGTCGCTCACCGTTACCGTAAAGCTGTCCGTGCCGACATAGCCCGGATTCGGCACATAGCTCCACGTGCCGTCCGGGTTCACCGTCACTTTTCCGTGCTGCGGATCGCTGCCTTTCGTGTACGTCAACAGATCCCCGTTCGGGTCCGTTCCGTACACGCTGCCGGTGACCGGCATATGGTTCGGCGTCGTGGCGCTATAGTTCGGCACCGTCGGCGCTTCATTCGGCTTGTCCGTCACTTGGACCTTGATCGTCGATGTCGTGACGCCGCCCTTGCCGTCGCTGACCGTTACCGTGAATAGATCCGGGCCGACGTAGCCCGGATTCGGGACGTACGTCCATGAGCCGTCCGGATTCAGAACGACAGTGCCGTATTCCGGATTGCTTTCGATCATATACGTCAGCTTGTCGCCGGTATCCGGGTCGGTTCCATACACGCTGCCGGTTACCGATGCGTCCTGCTGTGTCGTCACGTTGTAATTCGGCGCCGTCGGCGGTTCGTTCGGCGGCTCCGTCACCTGGACCGTCACCGTCGACGTCGTCGTTCCGCCCTTCCCGTCGCTGACCGTTACCGTGAAGCTGTCCGTACCGGTATACCCCGGATTCGGCACATACGTCCACGTCCCGTCCGGGTTCACCGTCACCATGCCGTACTGCGGATCGCTTCCTTTGGCAAACGTCAGCGGATCCCCATTCGGATCGGCACCATACACGCTGCCGGTTACCGACTCCGTGTTCCACGTCGACTCTTCGAAGTTTGGTGCTATCGGCGGCACGTTCACCCCGGACTCCACTACGCCCGATTCCCGAACTTCTTTTAGTCCGGTGAGCAAATTATCGTACTGGACGGCCGCTTTATTGGCTACATTCGTCGTTCCGGTTCCCGGGACCACTTTCACCTGAAATTGGACCGTCGTCCCCCCGGGCAGCTCGTCGGTATTCGGGATTCTTCCGCCTTGGGTTTGATCAGCCCCTACCCCCAGGCGAACAACAATCCGGTTATCCGCGGCCGAATATTCCCCTTGATCGTCTCCGGCGGCATCGGTCAAGGCTCCGCTGTTCGGTCCGGATACGATTTGAAGCGATCCCGGAACATATTCGGTTCCGGCGGGGATACTGTCCGTCAACAGCGCATGATCCGCTACGTCGCCTCCTTCGTTCTTAAACGTAACCGAATAGGTCAGGATACTCCCCTCCTGAACGCCGCTCGTCGGGGAAACGTTTTTGGTTAGAACGCCGCATGGCCCCGTTCCCAGAAAAACGTCGTCTAACAAATTTCCCCATAAAAGATTTCCATTTGAACTTTCAATAGCTTCAAACCCAAACCTCGTTAATATTTGTCCTTCAGGGACAGTGTAGGTTCCAGTATAATAAGTCCATTTATTATTGGTACTTTTCAATTGTTGAATAATCGGCAAACTGTTTGGCGGAATATTGGGCGAACCTATTCGAAGTTGCATAGTATCGTATCCAAATTCGCCTCGATGAGCCAGTCGCCAATAAATGGTTTGACCTGGGACAGTCACTACATCTTGATATAACATAGATGGTTGATTTGCGTTTAATTCCGCATATTGTTTTCCTTCTGCAGCAACAACAGGGATCGTTTGACCGTTTCCGCCAAGATTGGGACCCAGGAACTCGTTGGAGTTTTGCATGATTTGAATCCATTTATCTGTCGCAGTAGTCTTCCAACCAGGAACCTCATCTTCATGAAAATACATCCAAGCAGGCATATCACCGACATTTCGTGCCAATGGCGTCTCAAAACTACCATTTATGAGAGCTACCCGTCCTTGGCATACATTCAAGCCTTGCTCGGCCGCTTGTGCAGTCTCCATCCCGAAATTCGTAAACGGGAGGATCGGTAATAAATTGGATAGGATAAAACCGGTCGTAACAAGGGCTGCGGCTCGTTTGTTAAGCCAACTCACTTCATTCTCGCCTCCTCTACGATGTTCCATAAACTCACTCGCTGTCCAACTCCAAATCAAAATTTAGCGCCGCCTTTAGTTTTGTTTTTTCATCACCTCTTTTTGCCATCGTTTGACAAATTTCTGCGCGATATGCGAAAACCCTTTGCAATTTGATAAAAACAATCCATAATAACCAATTGTTCACAACAAATTAACTAGAAATGAAAATGTAAATAGTACAAACAATCTACAAAAATGAAAATGATTATAACTTCCGACTTTCCCGATAATATTTTGTATCTGCAAACCCTCATATAAAAAGCAAGCTGTTCCCGCTGAAGGGGAACATACTTGCTTTTTCCGTGTACGATCAAGCTTTATTTTTTCTTCTCGTCAAAACCAAGCCCGCGAGCAAGGCGGCCAGCCCCACAGCGCCCAGGTTGTAATAACTGGCGGCCGTGTTCGGCAATCGGTTCAGCGGCTTCTCCGGATCCGGTTTCTTGGTCGACGTTTCGACGCCGTGCTGTGCGGAAGGCGTTTCCGTCTTCGTATTTGTCGGCGTCGTGCCGGTTCCGGCATCCGTCGAAGGCGTTCCGTTGCCTTCGCCTGTCGACGGCGTTCCGTTTCCTCCGCCCGTCGACGGCGTTCCGCTTCCTCCGCCTGTTGAAGGCGTTCCGCTTCCTCCGCCCGTCGATGGCGTTCCGCTTCCTCCGCCTGTCGATGGCGTTCCGCTTCCTCCGCCCGTCGAAGGCGTTCCGCTTCCTCCGCCCGTCGAAGGCGTTCCGCTTCCTCCGCCCGTCGACGGTTCGTTCGGCGTTACGGGGTCAGGATTCGTACCTGGATCGGTTCCAGGGTCCGTGCCCGGATCCGTTCCTGGGTTCGTTCCAGGATCGGTTCCAGGGTCGGTTCCCGGGTCCGTTCCCGGATCCGTCACATTGATCGTGACTTTTGTCGTGATCGTACCGCCCCGGCCGTCGCTCACCGTTACCGTGAAGCTGTCCGGGCCGACATAGCCCGGGTTCGGCACATACGTCCACGTCCCGTCCGGGTTCACCGTAACCGTTCCATGCTGCGGGTCGCTTCCTTTCGTATACGTCAGCGGATCGCCGTCCGGATCCGTGCCGTACACGCTTCCCGTTACCGACGTATCTTTCGGCGTCGTTACGCTCACATCCCGCGCGGTCGGCGGTTTGTTCGGCTTCTCCGTGACGCCGACCGTCACCGTCGATGTCGCCGTACCGCCTCGGCCGTCGCTCACCGTTACCGTAAAGCTGTCCGGGCCGACATAGCCCGGATTCGGTACATACGTCCACGTGCCGTCCGGATATACCGTCACCGTTCCGTGCTGCGGACCGCTTCCTTTCGTATACGTCAACTCATCCCCGTTCGGGTCGGTTCCGCGCACGCTGCCGCTTACCGGCACGTGGTTCGGCGTCGTGACATTATAATTCGGTACCGTCGGCGGCTCGTTCGGCTTGTCCGTCACCTGAACCGTCACTGTCGACGTCGTGACTCCGCCCTTCCCGTCGCTGACCGTCACCGTGAATATATCCGGGCCGACGTAGCCCGGATTCGGGACGTACGTCCATGTGCCGTCCGGATTCAGAACGACAGTGCCCTGTTTCGGATTGCTTTCGATCGCATACGTCAGCGGGTTGCCGTCCGGATCCGTTCCATACACGCTGCCGGTTACCGATGCGTCCCGCTGCGTCGTTACGCTGTAATTCGGCGCCGTCGGCGGTTCGTTCGGCGGTTCCGTGACGCCAATCGTCACCGTCGACGTCGTCGTTCCGCCCTTCCCGTCGCTTACCGTTACCGTGAAGCTGTCCGGGCCGGTATAATCGGGATGCGGTACATACGTCCATGTGCCGTCCGGGTTCACCGTCACCGTACCGTGCTGCGGATCGCTTCCTTTCGAAAATGTCAGCTGATCGCCGTCCGAATCGACGCCATAAACGCTTCCGGTCACCGACGTATTTTTCCACGTCGATTGTTCGAAGTTCGGTGCGATCGGCATTTGGTTGGACGGATATACCTTCACTACTTCTTCCGGCTTGTCCGGGGTGACGATATTGCCGCCATTCACCGCGGCTACATTTCGAATGTCTTGGCCGGCTTGACCTGCTTTGACGATCGTTTGAAATTGAACCGTATGCCAGATGGTGTCTGTAATGTCGCCGAGCTGTCCGACGACCTGACCTGCGGCATAATGCCCTTTGTCGTCCCCTTCCGCATCGGTGACGGTTACGCCGTCGACCTGCAAGCTGCCGGGCACGTAATCCAGACCTTCCGGAAGGTTGTCGGAGATGGCCAGGTTTTTCACCAGACTGCCTTCTACCGTGTTTCGGGTCTTGATCATGTACAGCAGCGTATCGCCGACTTCCGGATGAGCCGCATCGGTATTACCGACCGCTTTTTGTTGAATGGCTGCCGTTTTATTTGATTCAAGCAATGGAGGATTAAGATTGACGTGAATCGTGATTGTCGTTTCTATCGTTCCGCCATGCCCATCATCAACAATGACCGTAAAAGTATCATCGCCAACATAGCCTGCATTTGGCGTATACGTCCATGTACCGTCCGGATTAACCGTTACCGTACCGTGGCTCGGCGAATTACCGGCTCGGTAGGTTAAACTGTCGCCATCCGGATCCGTCCCGCTTACTTGTCCCGATACCGGTGTATTTGCCGTCGTGGTCTTCGTATCGCCAGGCGCGGCCGGTATCTGGTTATTGGCCGGAATGGTTGCGGAATCGTTGGCGCAGCCGACGGTGGCCGAAATCGTAATGTCCTTGGAATGATCGGCATTTTTCAAGACAGCTTGAATCTTTCCGTCTGCACCCGATACTAGGTTCGTTACAGGCTCTCCGTTCGGTCCGGTCAGCACTCCTACGGTTGAAGTAAACGTATCCAGCGGCGCATCGGGAACCGGATGACCTAACGGATCCAGCAGAGCTACCGTAACACGATATTCCGACCGCTTATCGGTCGGCTCTGTCGTTAAATTCATACTGCTCGGTAACTGCTTGTAATTATTTTGCGGATCGAGCGTACTAATAGGTGCGTAATCATTTACAAAATACCAGCTATAAATATCGTGATTCTCGTAATTCGGGTACCCTGTCGAAGCGGTAAAACCGCCATAATACGGTTTTCCATCGAAGATGGCGCCAAGATCTATGTTGTTTACGTTTAATATTTCTTTAGCGCTTGCCCGGTCCGGCGAAGTACCTAGACGAACCTGAACATTCCGGGTTAAACCATTATAGTCGATCCATGTGTAATACCGGGTTCCGTCAGATAAAACAAAATGGGTGCCATTAACGGAATTATACTGATTCAAATCCGTAAACCAGCCGGCCTGATTTAAAATCTCCCCGTTTTCCGCAAGTCCGATGTAATTTGCAGAAGGATCTTTAGCTACCGCGTTTAGGAAGGTATCGTATTTAACGGCAAAACTGGTTTTAATACCGTAATAGCCCAAACCGCCTCCGATCGATTGCGGACTGGATGTATCGGCCTGGATCGTAAACGTCAGTCCGTCGCTTGCACCCGCGGCGCTTGGATTGCTCATTTTAAATGAAAAGGCTGTGCTGAAGGAATAATTGTTTTTAGGACATATCGCACTTTTGTTAAAAACGGCTCCGCTCTGTTCCGTAGTTGTCGGTGTCAATCGTATAAAATTCATCCCTACGGGAACTTCGGCAGAGCCGTTTTCTGCAAACAACTGACTAAAAGTATCGTTGGAGAATCCGTCAAATTTATGAGTCAGCCAATCCGCGGCAGCCGCCTTTGCATTTTGATGGTGCAACGGTAAAATCGGACTAAGTACGATTAGAAAAGCTGTCAAACCTTTAAAAATCCGATTCAGTATTGATTTTGGTTTCAAAGTGTACTCCCCTCCTTATTAGCCGCCTATATGTTTTTATTTTGCTGCGGGAGTATTTGCTTTTTGTTGGTTATTCCTCAAGATTTGCATCCGGGTCTTACATGCTCAAGCATGATTAGCGGTGTCGTTCGTTAAGCTGATCATTTCATTTCATTCTTCCTCCTCTATGATTCATGTCCAATTACCAAATCTAAAAATTGGCGCCGTATCTAGCTTCGTATGTTCATCACCTCTTTTTTCCCATCGTTTGACAAATTTCTGCGCAATATGCGAAATCCCTCTGCAATTCGATTAAAATAATCCATCATAACCAATTGTTCACAACGAATGAACTAGAAATAAAATTGTAAATAGTAAAAACAATCTAACTAAATAAAATTATATTTCCCGACTTTCGACTGGTACCATCGATCAGTTCTTAAAAACGGAAATAGCAAGCTGTTCCGTCCAAATGGGAAATCCTTTGTCCGATCGCGACAATCGGCCATAAACGTTTGCCGCCGAATCTAGTTCCGCGAGTTATTCTATTTTTATCATTTTTATAGAAAATCCGGTTTTGGCGGAGATCTCAAACCGAAATGCGGCCGGTCGTCCGCACCAATTTGCGCCGAAATTCCACGCATGCCGGGTCGAAAATCCGCTTATTCGTATAGCGATGACTAAACTTTATTTCGCTTTTCATAACGTTCATACAGTTTCAGATACGGGAGGTTTCGATATGGAAATCCGGTTATCCGTTCAAATGCTTCGACTTCGCCCGGTCGGCAGAGCTGTCCGACTTCGTCGTGCCGACGGACGCGCCCCGCTATTCCGAGCGGCTGCCGGAAACCGCTTCGCGGCTCGAAGCGAACCGGGAGCAGGCGGCGGAGCGTATGCGCAGGTACCGCACCCTATACCGGCCCCGCCTGGAAGTTCCGTTCGAGCAAAGCCTGTTTTTCGAATGATGCGTGCGCAAGTGCCGCCGGAAAAAACGCTCCGGCGGTTCTTTGCGCGCAGGCCCGTCCGCCGGCGCACGGGGAGGGAACGGGGCGGCCCGTCAAGACATTTCTTCCTAATCCGGCCCCTCCGATATCCTGGTGAGCTTTTCTCGACTTCATTCCGCTTCTTCACCTCTTCGGAAAACGGCTAACGAACCCCTGTATCGTTATCGGAGCCGAAAGCGGAGGTTTGAATTTGTAACGAATTCTTGTAACGCTATTGCCGGCAAAATCGGACCGTTTCCTCCTGCTTTCGGCTCGATAGCGATATCCAGATTCGTTAGCCTGGAAAAATGATCGTTTTTCCGCCAATAAGCGTCTCACGATTCGTAAGCCGTCGCCCCTGAATCGAAAAGCTGCCGAATAGCGACCGGAAGCTCCTATGAAAGCAATGGGTGCCGATTGTCCCCCGCCGCCCTTTAAAAAAGGGTCCCCTGCCGCCAAAACGGCCCGGGGACCCCTTCTTTTTGTCTCGCGCGCTCACAAGCGGCCCGCGATTCGCGCGGCAAGCGAGTCGCGGTTGTCGTCGAGCCATGTCAGCGGCGGCTCGATGCCGCCGGTCAATACGCCTATCGCCCGCTCGGGCGGTACTTTCGCCAGCGCCTGCACTCGGCTGTGCAGCAGCCGGGCGGCCATCAAGTCGGGAAGCGCCGCGGCTTCCTCCCCCGACAAAGCGTCCCCCGCCTCGCGCGCATAAGCCCGCAGCGCCGTAATCGCCCGATCGGCGTCGAACGCGCAGCTTTGCACGAGCGAATAAATGCTGCCGCCGTCCAGCGGTTCGGCGCGCAGCGCGGCGAAGTACACAACCAGGTCGGCGACGTCGCGCAAGCGGGGCTGCTCGCAAATCCAATCGAAATCGTACAAGGCGCTTACGGCCCCGCCCCGGAACGCGACGTTGGCGGGGTGGAAGTCGCCGTGAACGATCGTTTGCGGCAGTCCGCAGTACGCTTCGTCCGGGAGCCGCCGCTTCAGCCCTTCGGCATAATCGAGCATCCATTCGATCGTATGCCGCTCGGAGGCGGACATGTCCATGCCGTCGCGCAAAATCCGCTTCAACGCTTCCGCGATCGCGGCCGGATCGTCGAAGCGCGGCAGCCGCTTACGGGCGGTCGGGCGGAAGTCGGCGGCCGCCCGGTGCAGACGGCCGAGAAACGATCCCGCCGCTTCGAGCTGCTCCGTCCGAAGCGGCGCGTAAGCTTCCCCGCCCCTATACGGGAGCAGCTGAAACGTCATCCCCTCCGCCCCGCTACGCCGCGCCCCGTTCGCGCCCGGCAGCGGGACGGGGACGGGAATCCCTTTGCGCCCCATGTGCAGCAAATATTGCTCCTCGTAGTCGATCCACGCCTCGTCGCTGTACTTGGCGCTGCGCCTGCGCAGGATAAACGTTCGTCCGTCGCGGCGAACCGCGTAATTGCGGTTGGCCGTTCCCCCGGACAGCGGTTCGGCGGCCGCATTCGGCGGGAAGCCGTAAAAGCGCAGCGCCTCCCGAACCGCCCGGGCTTCGCGTTCCGTTTCCATTTCGTCATCCCCTCCACGAAACGATTGTGATATGCTGGTCCTGCAACGAATCCGCCATGCCAGGGAGGAATTCGCGTGAAGCTTGAAGCGACCCGCACTTTGTCCGTCGCGCGCTACGTGTACGACGAGGAATCGCGCGTAAGCGGCCACAGCCATAATTTTTACCACGTCCTCGTCGTCACCGGCGGCCGCGGCGCGCTTGCCGTCGGCGAAGAGCATTGCGAAGCCGTCCGGGGCGAAGCGTATTTCATCCCGCCGGGCGTCCGCCACGCGATCGACTCCGACGACGCGCTGCCGCTCCGTACGCTGGAATGGAAATTTTACGTCGACGACGCGCCGACGGACGAGCGGCTCGGCTGCATCCCGCTCCGCTTCCGCACCCGCGGCACCGGCGTGAAGGAGGCGCTGGAGACGATGGTCGACGAAGCGATCGCGCGACGGACGCTGTACAAGGAAGCGATCGCCGTCCGTTCGGCGTGGCTGCTGCTGGAGCTGGTCCGCATGCATGAAGCGGACGGACGCCGGTCCGCGCCGGGGCCGGCCGACGTCACCGGCCGCGATGACGGCGTGGCGGGCGACGGCGACCCGGCGGCGATCGCCGCCTACATCGAAGCCCGCTATGCGGAGCCGCTGACGATCGCCCAGCTTGCGGCGGCGTTCCATACGAGCTCGACCCGGCTGTCCGCCTCGTTCCGCAAAGCGTTCGGCCGGTCGCCGCTCCAATACGCGGGCGAGCTGAGGCTGAAGCGGGCGAAAGAGCTGCTCCTCGCCACCGACTGGAGCGTGACGGCGATCGCGGAGCGTACCGGGTTCGCCAGCGTCCACTACATGAGCCGCCTGTTTTCCCGCAAGGAGCGGCTGTCCCCGCTCGCTTACCGGCAGCTTGCCAAACGGCCGAGACATATCCGGGTCGAGGAACGGTACCGGATCGAAGATCATATGGCGGTGAAGGAGCCGACGTAAGCGGGCCGATTGCGGCCGAAATCCGGCGTCCGGCTCCGGCCGCTCGTCTGCCCGGCACGGCGGGCACGGCGGGCACGGCGTCCCCGAGCCCGCCTCGGCCGCCCGACAGGACGCCCTTTCAACTAAGACTACCACGGGCCGCGGAAATTGGATTTGCACGCGACTCCCGATTTTTTTGCACATTGCCGCTGACGGTCGTTTGCCGCCGATTCGCGCGAACGACAAAGACGCCTCCATCCCCCGAACGCGGCGGGAGCCGAGGCGTTTTTTCTATGAACTGATCCCTTAAAAACGAATCCCGGCGACTCTCCGCCGATTCCGGCGTTGTTCGCGAATTGTGCCGCCATAGTTGATTCGCGATCAGGCATGTCCGAACAGATCGCAAGCAGCCCGCTCTCTCATTAGTCGCCGAAGCGGATCAGCGTGCCCATCGTTTCCGCAGGCGCTTCGCCCGCCCGCTCGTACGCCTCCGCAAGCCGCTCCAGCGGGTAAACGCCGGTAATGAGCGGCTTCAAGCGAAGCCGGCCCGACGCCAGCAGCCGGGCGAACTCCTCCAGATTGCGCTGCAGCGTCCAGCGGACGTATCCGTACGGATAGTCTCGCCCTTCCTCCTCGTACGCCTTGTCGTAGCGCCCCGGCCCGCCCGCGCGCGAAATCGTGATATGCGCTTCCTTCGCGAACAGCTTGTTCCGGTCGAACTCGGTGTTCGTGTCGCCGACGATGACGATCTTCCCTTTGTCGCGAATCCATTCCAGCGCCAGGTCGATCAGCCGGTGCTCCTTCGTATTCGCGCAGATGAGCACGCAGTCCGCGCCGAAGCCCCGCGTCAGCTCGCCGACCCGCTCCGCCACCTGCTCCGGCGAGCGGCATACGTTCGCTATGCCCGCCTTCTCCAGCATCGCGCAGCGCGTCTCCATCAAATCCATGGCGACGACGCGGTACGCCGCCGCATTCGCGATTTGCGCGGCCAGCTGGCCGACGATGCCGAGCCCGAGCACGACGACCGTTTCGCCGAAGCGCAGGTCGGCTTGGCGCAGCCCCTGCATGGCGATCGTCGCGATGCCGGACAAGGCGGCCTCCTGCGGATCGACATGACCCGCCAGCGGAGCGATATGGTTGCGGTTCGCGAGAAAATAGTCGGCGTGCGTCCGGGCGCCGTAGCAGACGATCCGGTCGCCGACCCGGACGTGATCGACGTCGCGGCCGACCTCCTTGACGATTCCCGTCGCGCTGTAGCCGAGAAACGCGCTTATCCCTTTGCGCAGCACCATCAGCTCCGTGCCGGTGCTTACCGCCGAATATTCGGTCTCGACCAGGACGGAGCTGTCGGTCGTTTCCGGAACCGGGATGTCGGCGATTTCGAGCCGACCGCCCGCGCTTTTTGCCGCTTTCATGGCGTTCCCCTTTCCCCGGCGGCCGCTTCCTGTTCAGGGCGCCTACCGCCGTATCCTTTTCCTTCCATCGACATTCGCCAAACCGGACCGTCATCCTTTCACGCTGCCGAGCACGATCCCTTTGACGAAAAATTTTTGCAAAAACGGATAGACGATAATGATCGGCATCGCGCCGAGAAAAATTTGCGCCGCCTTGACCGTCTGGTTGGACAGCTGGCGCATCAGCTCGACGTCGCTGTCCGACATCGCGCTGAAATCCTGCTGGATGATGACCGTCTGCAAGTAGCTTTGCAGCGGGTAATTGGCCGGATCGTTCATGTAAATGAGACCGTCGAACCAGGCGTTCCAATGCCCGACCATCGTAAAAAGCAGCACGGTCGCCAGCACCGGCTTGGACAGCGGAATGTACACATTCCACAGCGTCCGCAAATGGCCGGCCCCGTCGATAAACGCCGCCTCCTCCAGCTCTCTCGGCAGGCTGCGGAAAAAATTAAGCACCAAAATGACGTTGAACACCGGTACGGCGCCGGGCAGCACGAGCGCCCAAATCGTATCCATCAGCCCCGTGTTTTTCACCGTCATGTACGTCGGCACGAGGCCGCCCCCGAATATGGCGGTAATGAAAAAGTACCAGACGTAGACGGTGCGCATTTTGAAATCGCGAACTTCCTTCGACAGCGGATAGGCGAGCACGACGCACAGCGTCATATTGACGATCGTGCCGAGCGCCAGCCGTTTCAGCGAGACGACGAACGAGGCGAGAAACGCCTCCTTGCCGAGCACGAACTCGTACGCTTTCGTCGTGAATTCGACGGGAAGCAGGCCGACCCGGCCCGCTTCGGCCGCGCTGCTCGAACTGAACGAAACGGCCAAAACGTGAACGAGCGGGAACAAGCAAACGAAAGCTAATAAAACCATCAGGCCGTAGTTCGCGGCAACGAACAGCTTGCGGCCCAATGACGGATTTTCGACCATAACGATTCCTCCACTGCAACTGACATGCTGTACGAGAGCCTGAAGCGAAGCCGATATCGCCGGCCGCGTTAAAAGATGCGATAGTTCGCCAGCCGATAGGCGAGCAAATACGAAACGGAAATGAGAACGAGCGAGACGACCGATTTCAGCAGGCCGACCGCGGTAGCGATGCTGTATTGGGCGTTTTCCAGCCCCATCCGGTACACCATCGTATCGATAATGTCGCCGCTTTCGTAAACGTACGGACTGTACAGGTTGAAAATTTGCTCGAACCCGGCGTTAAGCACTTGCCCGAGGCTGAGCGTCATGAGCAGGATGATGACGGGCCGGATGCCCGGCAGCGTAATGTGCCACGTTTGCCGCCACCGGCCCGCGCCGTCGATGACGGCCGATTCGTACAGCGCCGGATCGACGCCGGCGAGCGCGGCCAAATACACGATCGTGCTGAAGCCGAATTCCTTCCATTCGTTCGAGATGACGATCGTATACGGGAACCAGGCGTTGTCCCCGAGAAAAAAGATCGGCCCGATCCCGACCGCGCCGAGCACCTTGTTGACGATCCCTTGGCCCGGAGACAGTATGTCGATCAGGATGCCGGCGAGAATCGTCCACGACAAAAAGTGCGGCAAATAAATGAGCGTCTGCACCGTCCGCTTGAACGCCACCTTGCGCAGCTCGTTCAGCAGCAGCGCCGTGACGATCGGGACGACGAGCCCGGCGACGATTTTCATCACCGCGATAAAGATCGTGTTCCAAAACACCTCGAGCGTGCTCGGCAGGCTGAAGACGTACGCGAAATTGCGCAGCCCGACCCACTCCGAGCCGAATATGCCCTTGACCGGAATATATTTTTGAAACGCCATGACGAGCCCGAACATCGGAATGTAATGATAAATAAAGACGATGACGGCGGCCGGCAGTATCATCAGATGGAGCGGCAGCTCCCGGAGTCGTTTGGCGGCGCGAATCGATTTCATCTGACTCTCCTTTCGGTGCGAACCGCCGCCGGGGCCGGATGAACGGATCATCCGGCCGAAGGGCGCGGCGATTATTTGTTCTGGGTGGCGTACCAGTCGTTAACTTCCTTCGTAATGATGTCGCCGCCCTGCTTTTTCCAGTCGCTCACGTATTTGTCGAAGGCGTCGATGCCGAGATTGCCGGTCACGATTTTCACGAACGTTTCCGTGCGCAGCTTTTTGAGCTGCTCGTTCCGCTCGGCCATCGTCGCCGTCGGCGTCGTGTAAAACTGGTTCGGCACGAACCGGTCTTCCTTGATGATTTGGTCGATGATGCCGGCCGACCCGCCGGGCCCGTTTTGCGCGAATTCGCCCCACAAGTTTTTTTGGCCGCCCTTGTACAGCATGATCCGGTCGTACACCTTTTTCCGTTCCGGGGACAGCTCCTCGGGCTTCAGCTTGCCGTCCAGCACGGCGGTCGCCTGCCGGTAGTTCTCGATATTGTTGTCCGGCAAATAAATTTTGACCGGCGAATACGTCCAGATCGCCGACTGGTCTTCCTTGCTCGGCACGATATATTTGTAGTACACGTCCTCGGATTTGTTGTAGTAGTACGTTTGCAGCCAGAAGTCCATCATTTTGAAAATCGCTTCCGGGTTTTTCGTCCCTTTCTTGACGACCCAATAGTAGCCGAACGTATTGAGCGGCAGCTGCGCCATGAACGGCTTCCCGTCCACGGTCGGCATCGCATACGCCTGCCATTCCTGGTTCGGCGTCAGCGAGACGAGCGGCGAGTTGGCCGAGCCGCGGCCGCCGATCATCATCCCGATTTTGCCGGTGCCGATGCTTTCGTTCACCTTGTTCGTATCCTTGACGATAAACTCCGGATCGAAATGGCCGGCTTTGTACATCTCGTTCAGCTTCGTCAGCGCCTGCTTCATCTGCGGCTGAATATCGCCGTATACGAGGCTGCCGGACGAGTCTTTCAGCCAAAAGTCGTTGGTATAGGCGCCGAAGCCGTTCATAAAGCCGGCCGCCATATTCAGCTCTTTATCCATCGCGAGACCGAACGTATCGTCTTTGCCGTTGCCGTCCGGATCTTGTTTCGTAAACGCATCGGCGATCGCGACGAGATCGTCGATCGTCTTCGGATCGGGCAGCTTCAGCTTCTCCTTCCAGTCTTTGCGGATCCACAAAATGGCCGGCCCTTCCTTCGCCACCCCGGTCCACGGAATCGCCATCAGCTTGCCGTCGAACGTCGCCGATTTGAGCACTGTATCCCCGGCTTCGCGCATCACCTTCTTGATCGACTCCGGCGCATAATCGTTGTACAGCTTCGTCATGTCCTCGAGCTGCCCGGCTTCGTACAGCTGCCGGAACTGCTGCGGGGTCGCGGCGAAAAAGTTCGGAATGTCGCCCGAGGCGATCATCAGGTTCGTCTTCTTCTCGTATTCGGTCGACGGCACGTACCAGTTCGTTTTCACTTTGATGCCGTATTTCTCCAGCAGCGTGCGCGTCCAAATGTTGTTGTTGATGTCTTCCCCGTTGAAAAATTTCGTCGTCGGAAAGCTGTAGTTTACCGTCGTGAGCTCGATCGGCGGATCGTACTTCTCCGGCACCGACTTGGCCGCGCCGGGCTTGTCCCGGTCCGCCGGCGGCGCCGATCCGGCCTGGTCCGTTTTGCCGCAGGCGGCGAGCATTGGAACCGCTACCAAGCTGATGCCGACGAGCAGCTTCCATGTTTTTTTCATGCTGTTCGTTGTCCCCTTCCTTATATCGATATGGCGGATCCCGTCTGCGTGCGGGAATTCCTTACGCCCATCGTAGCTCCGCCCCAAGGCGCAGGCAACGATCCATTTCGCCGGACTTATTCCGAAACGGCGGTTTCGCGGCGGTTTGCGCCATTTTTGTGCTTTCCGGAATAAGAGTTGCGAAACGGAATATTCGCCGAAGATGGCCCAAAACCGCCGTATGCACTATAATACAAAAGAACCCCCCGTCATTTCCGTTTGAGCGCGGGGGAAACATGCAATCGCTTACGAGAAACGGGAGGAAACGACGTGAATCGACGCATCCGAATCAACGGGAAATCTTTATTCGCCAAGCTGCTGCTCGGATTTATAGTCGTCATCTTTATCTCCTTCGCGTTCAACGTATTCGCTTACCGGTTTTTTTACACCCAAATGCGCGATCAATTGATTCATTCCAGCTCGCTCGGCTTGTCCAAAACGGCGGACGGCTACGAGAAGCAGCTCGGTCAGCTCGACGACCTGCTCACCCGCTACTATTTCGACAACGTCGTTACGGCGCTGCAAAAAGGAAACATCGATTCCGACTTCCCGATCGTCAACGAGCTGGCGGACGATTTCAAGTCGATCGTCGGCAATTACAACCTCGACCTTGAAAACGTGTTCATTTATTTCAAGGAAAAAGGATTCGTCATCGACAAAAACGGTTATACGCGCGCGGAGGACATGTTCGGCAAATATTACGTCAGCGGCACGTACGGAGCCGACTTTTGGGCGAAGCAATTCGCCGAAGACTTTCATTTCCGCGCGTTCCCGTCGGCGGAGTTCCGCAAATTCCGGAGCGATATCGGCTCGCAGAACGGCCGCTACGTTCCGGTTATCGTCAAAAGCCGGATCGGCAGCCAATTTTATGTCGGCGCGCTTATCGATGCGGAGCGGATGTTCGCACCCGTCCGCGATCCGGCCGGCAATCCGTTTTACGTGCTGTCCGGCGACGGCCGCCTGCTTTACGGCACGGGGGATCGTCCCGGCGAACTGCCGCGGCTGGCCCCGGACGCTTCGTACATGAAGCACGGCGACGATTACTTTTTTTATCAAAAGGGCTCCGTATCCGGATTAACGTATGTCGCCGTCATCCCGAACGCGGCGCTCGCCTCGCAGCTGGCCAAAATGAACGTCCTGCTGCTGTCGCTGTTCGCGCTGTCCGTCCTGATCAGCGTCGCCATTTCCGTGCTGCTCAGCGTCCGCTTCAAAAATCCGGTGCAGCGCATCGTCGAGGCGCTGCGCCAGATGAACCCGGCGATCCGGCACGGCAGCTCGATCCACGAGTTCAACGTCATCAGCGAAGGGCTGGAGCAAATCATCGAGACGGTTCATCGCAAAAACACGCTGCTGCAAAAATACGGCTACCTCGACAAAATCAAAAGCATTCAGCCGGCCGATCACGATATGCAGACGCTCGTCGATACGCGGCGACCGTTTCATTTTATCATGTTCCACATCGATTATACGCGCGATTACGAGCGGCTCGGAACCGAACCTCCGCTCAAGGCGACGTATTTTTTGGAATTCATCAATTTGAACGTGACCGAAACGTTCCCCGACTCGGTCACGATCCAAATCGAGAAAGACCGCATTTTGTCGATCTTGTTCTCGGAGCGGGACGCTTCCGCCGAGCTGGCGGAAAAGCTGGACTATTTCAAGCGGGTGTTCGATCAGGACAAGGCGTACTACCATTTGACGATCGCCTGCCAGAAGCGGCTGTGGGAGCCGTCGGAGTTTACGTCCGCTTACGAAGCCGCGTGCGAGATGGTGCGCCGCCGCAAGCTGAACGACGAGACGCAAATCGTCGACGAGACCGGGCCGGCCGAGACGCTCGTCGTCTGGACGGCCGAGGAGGAACGATGCTTCGCCGCCCATTTGGAGGCGGGCAACGAGGGGCAGCTTCATTCGCTCCTGCACGGCTTGCTGCACCGGCTCGACAAAAGCGGAGCCACGGCCTGGCAATACAAGCAGTTCGCCGGCGACCTCATTTCGAAGACGCTCATGGCGCTGATGGCGCACAAAGTCGATACGCAGGCGCTCCGCTCCGACAGCTCGCCGTTCGACGAGATCGAGCGGTTCGTCTTCGCCTCGCAGTATGCGGCGTTTTTCGAACGGCTGCTCAGCCAGGCGGCCGCGCTCGTCCGGGAGAAGCGGGAGGCGCGCGACCCGATCGTCGACTTCGTCGTCGGCTTTATCGAGGAGCATTACGGGGACGATATTTACCAAGATTTGATCGCGGATAAGCTGAACATTTCGACCGGCTATTTGCGCAACTATTTCAAGGAGAAGACGGGGCAAAATTTGGGCGATTACTTGAACGAGTACCGGATCGGCAAAGCGAAGGCGATGCTGGAGCAGACCGAGGACAAAATTCAGGACATCGCCGCGAAAGTCGGCTACCAGAACGCCAACTCGTTCACGCGCATGTTCCGCCGGCTGACCGGCCTTACGCCGGGCGAGTACCGCCGCGACCGCATCGTATCGCCGAAAGCCGCCTCCCGAAGCGAGGCCGGCTTTTGAGGGGGCTGTTTCGCGGAGGGGCAGCGGCGCCCCCCTCCTTCGCTGAGCGGATAGTGCTCTTTCGCGCACTATCGGCCTCGCAGCAGCGGCGCCCCCCTCCTTCGCTGCGCCTATAGTGCTCTTTCGCGCACTATCCGGCCCAATCCCGCCGTTTTTCGTCGATCATAAAGATCCATGCAGTATCATCTATGTTTTATTTGTAGCCGAATCCTTTTTTCGGCACAAACGGGCTGTCCTTCTCCCAAAACCGCCATTCGTAATGCTTGGCTTCGCCGCTATTTTCGATACCGATTCTCGGACCGACGGAGATCGCCGATACTTTTCTCCCTTCCGCAATAAACAGAGGGCTTTCAAATAGCGGCCTGCCGTAATCTTCGATGCTGATGCCGAGGCATTTCGTCAATTTGCCGGGGCCGTTAGCGAGCTCCTGCAATTTCCGGTCGAAGCCGCGGCGTTCGCGCATCAGCTCGATTCCGGTATAAGGCTCGACGGAACGGATCAACACGACTTCCGGATGGCCGATTGGCCCGCTTACGACATTCAAAAGGCAGTGCGTATGCATCCTATACGTATAGGCAAACCCCGGAGGTCCGAACATGACCTCGGTTCGTTTCGTTCTGCGATTTCCGTAACTATGCGCGGCTCGGTCGCCGGGCCCGACGTACGCTTCCGTTTCGACAATCCAACCCGACGCCGTTCCCGCCTCCGTTTCTTTGACAAGCAGCATGCCAAGCAGCGATTTTGCCAAATCAAGCGTCGTTTGTCGGAAAAACGAAGGATCGACCGGTTGCATGTTCACAAGGGGACACCACCGTATGTTGGAATTATGAAATGCAAACTGCTGAAAAGCCTCCGGTTTTCCGGCGACATGCCATATCGTTTTTTGCACCGATGAAGAAGTTCGAGATTATGCTTTGCTTCCGAAGCAATAACTATGAATCGAATGATCGGTTCAAGGTCGCATATTAACGCCTTTTCGCGGCGATGGCATACACCCAGCGGCCTACCTGTCTTACGATTGCAAAAGCCCCGCCCTAGCCGGATCGGCCATGGCGAGGCTGTTTTCGCTTTCGCGCGGCGCGCGAAATCAGTGGATGTCTTTTTTCTTGAAGCGGCCGCCCTTGACGTCATGGATGTTGCCGACCGCGAGAAACGCCGAAGGATCGATCTCTTCCACGATCGACTTCATTTTCGCTTCCTCCAGCCGCGTAATGACGCAGAAGATGACCCGCTTCTCCCCGCCGGTAAAGGCGCCTTCGCCGTGCAAATACGTAACGCCCCGGCCGAGACGCTGGATGATCGCCTGGCCGATGTCGTCGTGCCTCTCGCTGATGATCCAGACCGACTTCGACTCGTCGAACCCTTCGATAATGACGTCGATCATTTTGTAGGCGATGAAATAGGCGATCAGCGAGTACATCGCGCGATCCCAGCCGAATACGAATCCGGCGCTCGCCAGAATGAACACGTTGAAAAACATGACGATTTCGCCGACCGAAAACGGCGACTTTTTCGTAACCAAAATCGCGACGATTTCCGTCCCGTCGAGCGAGCCGCCGAAGCGGATGACCATGCCGACGCCGACGCCGAGTATGATGCCGCCGAACACCGCGGCGAGCAGCGGATCGTCCGTCAGCGGTTTGACGGAATGGAGAAGCCAGGTGCCCGCCGACATGACGATTACGGCGTACAG
Source organism: Paenibacillus sp. GYB003 (assembly GCF_036577625.1). NCBI lineage: Bacteria > Bacillati > Bacillota > Bacilli > Caryophanales > Paenibacillaceae > Paenibacillus > Paenibacillus sp. GYB003. Next base: position 152,264 of record NZ_JARBDC010000088.1, read on the forward strand.
CGTCGAAAAGGCGAACGTTTTGCCGATTTGCTTATAGCCCAAATAAAAGAACGGAATATTGAGAAGCAGCAGGAAGATGCCCAGCGGCCAGCCGGACAACGCGGACGCGATAATCGAGATGCCGACGATGCCTCCGTCGATAATGTTGTTCGGGACGAGAAAAATTTCCAGTCCGACCGAGAACAGCGCGGCGCCGAACGTGATGAACAGCACTCTTTGAACAAACTGCGTACGGGTCATTTGCGAATGTATGGGCTGCGGCTGCGTCTTGTGCAGCGATACGGTGTCTGTTTTCATCGGTAACCTCCCGGTAGCTTTTTCGCGGCAATTGCGACGAAATTCACAACTGAAATCGCAAAACGATATGCCTCGGCATGCAATGTACGGATCAAACGGCACGACAAATAAGCCTCTACGGCTGCGGCAAATTGACGTTTCGGCGGAAGCTTGTCGCTTCGCCAAAAATCGCGCTTTCGCGAACAGCGTCGCTAGACGGCGACGTAATTTGAAGTAAATTTGATCGGACGAAGCAGCATGCTCTTCATCAGGAGGGGAATGGCCCGGGTTATCCTAAGCCGAAAAGAGGAAACTTGCCGAACGAGCGAGAATACGGTGACGGATAACGCCGCGATCGGCAGCGCTTCGTCCGGCTTCTCGAAGCTTTGGTTCAGGACGCCGGCGATCAGGCAGCCGGACGTTCCCGAGGATACGGCGGGAATGGAACTGGAGACCGGGGTGACGACCGTTTCGATCGTCGGCATGAGGAACGACCAGAGAAGCGCGAATGCGACAATCAGCTTCAAGTAGTTGCGAATCGCTGCGGATGCAATCATAAGCTTCTCCCCCTCTGCCCGAATCTCTGTACTGCCATAATATCACAAATTCGTGCAATTTTCAAAGCAAACGAAGGCCGAACAGCACCTTTCACACCATTCGCTCCGCTTTTCTCCGAATATCACCCGATATGTCAGTTTTCGAGGACGCATCAAAACCCGGGCGCTTCGCGATGACACGATTCCCGCGGAGCGTCCGGGACGGATAGGAGCAGCGGGCTCCCTTTTGATGCCGGCTTTCGCAGCTCCTTGCTTAAGGGGCCGCGCACTCGGACCGATCTTGCCGGGCCTCGATCCGCTCTTTCTCCTTCAGCAGCTTCGCCCGGTGCTTTTTGACCAGCAGGACGGCTATGCCGACTGTTAGGAAGACAAGCGCCCGCCACGAGTAAGCCGAAACCGTATGGAGCAGCTGCTCGAGCTGCGGGCCGAATATACGGCCGATCGAAACGTAGAAAATGACCCAGACCAAAGCGCCCAAATGGGTGTACAGCAGGAAGGCGCCGCGACGAACGTTCAAAATGCCGGACACGTAGCCGGTAAAATGCCGCAAGCCGGGAACGAAGTAACTGACCAGAATGAGCTTGTTTCCGTATTTGCCGAACCATGCGGCGAGCTTATCGATTCGCTCCCGGCTCAGAAACACGTACTTGCCGTACGTTTCGAAAAAAGGCGTCCCCAGCCTGCGGCCGAGCGTGTAAGTCAATACGGTGCCGATTACGGCGCCCGTATACGAAGACAGCATGTCGAGCGGCAAAGAGGAAGTTCCCAGATAAGCGGAATGACCGGACAGCGCCATCGCCAACTCGCCGGGAAACGGCAGCGCGAGAGACTCCGCAAACAAACCGAAGAAAAGCAAATAGTAACCGTACTGCTCAAAAAGCGCGTTCATCCATTCCATGCATGCAGCTCTCCGATCCGCGTTGTATAAGCCGTTAACGTTGCTTCAGGCTTCAGTATAGCGGAATCGCCAAGGTGCGTTGAACGGACCGGGGGTTGGATGTTTTCCCGGACGATAGTCTTGCAAGGCCCCCGCCCTGCACGTGGAATTTCGTCCCTCCCGCTGCCGATTTAACCAAAACGCAGCCTTTCGGTCGCAAATAGCGGTCCCGAACGTCCGCTATATTCGCAACCGGCAGCGGAGACGCCAAAAAAAGCTAAAGGCATCGACCTCGACGGCGAACGCCTTTAGCTTTTATTGCTGCTATGTCCGCCTGCGCCGCAGCACGCGGCCGAATACGAACAGCAGCGGCGACAGCAGCGCGGCGGCGACGACGAGCGACGCCCGGATCGAGTAGCGCTCTCCGACGAGTCCGACGAACGGGCCGCCCGCCGTTTGCCCCAGCGCATCGGACTGGCCGATCATCGAGAGCACGGTCGCGCGCACTTTGCCGTCGATGTTGGCGTTCAGCCAAGTATCGTAAATCGGCCCGCCGAGCGCCCGGACGATGCCGAACGCGAGCACGGAGCCGAGCGCCCAGGCAAAGCCGGGCGAAAACGCAAACGAAACGATTGCGGCGATCCGCAGCCCGGTCAGCACGAACATGCCCGTTGCCACTTGCTGGCTGTCGCCCATATCGAGCCGCTTCTCGGCGATCCGAACGGCGAGCAGGCTGAGCACCGTAGTCAGGACGGAGATGACGCCGAACCATACCGCCATCGACAGCGGAACATGGTCCGGAAAACCGATTTCGGCGATCAAATGCGCCTCCCACAGCCGGTCGTAGCCTTCCGAAGCCGCCCCGCCGAGCACGCTGACGACGACGATCGTCATCAGCACCGGCTTCGTGCGTACGACGCGAACCCCGGACAGCCACGTCGTTTTCATTTCGCGGAAATACGAGGAGCCGTCGGCCCGCTCCGCTCGTTCGAATTTCGTTTCTTTCATATAGACGACAAGCACGAAGCCCAAACCGGCATACAGCATGCCGCCGACCAGAAACGGCAAATGCGGCGCCATAACCGACAAGCCGACGCTGAGCGCGATGCCGGCCAACGCGGCGAGCAGCGAGTGGCGATTCGCGCGCATAAACAGGCGCCCGACCTGCTCCTCGCCCGCCTCGTCGGCGATCCAAGCCGTCTGGGCCCCGCTGATGAACGTTTCGCCGATGCCGAATACGACTTGCGAGATCAAAATCCAACCGAGCACCGGCATAACGGGGATCGCCGCCTCGAGCCAAGGAACGCCCCCTTGCAGTAAGAAGCCGGCCCCGAGCGTAAACATCCCGCAAATGACCGACAAACGCCGGCCGGACGTGTCCGCGACTACGCCCGTAATGCCCTCGAACAGGAGCACGGTTATTTCCAGCACGGTCCCGACAAGCAGCAGCTCGAACGGATTCAACCCGAGCGTTCCGATATAATACAGGGCATAGGTCGTAAACATCGTACTGTTGGCGAGCGAAGCCGTAAATCTCATCACCATGTATAACTGCGACGCGCGATTGATCATACTGTCTTGTTCCGCCTTTCGGTTTCAGGCAGACGGCACGCCGCACGGATATTTCGGACTGCACGTTATGCGTTTCTTTTTAACCCGTTCGTTCGCGCCGTCCTGCCGTTCTTTCTTTTTCCTTGCTCTGGTTTTGAATGCGTCGGCATAGTTTTGACATGATCGAGCACCTCCGTTAATCGTTACTGTCCAGTGTACCTTTCCGAAAGCGGAAGTAAAGAGAAACTTACGATATATTCGAAGTGTACGACTATAAAAATCCGAATGGCTGAAACGATAATGCCCGATGTGGTATGTTTAATTAAACGAAATCTATCAACCAGGGGTGTTGCGCTTGCCGAATGTTACGCTGACCAATATGTGCATGATATACGATCCGGACACAAACCGGGTTTTGGTCCAGGAACGAATCAAATCCTGGAAAGGACTTGCGTTCCCGGGAGGGCATATCGAGGACGGGGAAAGCATTATCGATTCCACCGTGAGGGAAATTCGCGAAGAGACGGGCTTGATCGTATCGAACCTTGAATTGTGCGGGGTTATTTATTGGTTTAACGAAGACACCCGCGACAAATATTTGGTTTTCAGCTACCGGACGCAAACCTTTTCCGGCCGACTGCTGGAGCAATCGGAAGAAGGCAAGCTGCGCTGGGTCCATAAAGACGAGCTTTCCGCTCTCCCGCTTGCGGAGGGATTGAAGGAACGGTTGCCGATGTTTTTCGATAAAACATACTCGGAGGGCTTCGGGATATTCGGCAAAAACAGTAAGAGCGAAATGAAATGGCAGTGATCGTCCTGAATGGGATAAAGGAGAGATTGCGATGGAAGACCAATGGAGAATTGCGAAATACGATCCCGAGTGGAACATTTTGTTTCGGACGATCGGCACTCGGCTTAGAGAAGCGCTTCGGGAAATCGCGGTTCGGATCGACCATGTGGGCTCGACGTCCATTGTCGGGATGGAGGCCAAACCGATCATCGATATCCAAATTTCGGTTGCAAACTTCGAAAACGAAGATCGCTATATTACAATAATGGAAAACCTCGGCTTCGTGCTGCGAAGAGATAATCCGGATCGAACCAAGACATATTTTCGGGAAGCTCCGGGAAGCCGAAGAACCCATATTCATGTGAGGCACACGGGCAGCTTTTCGGAACAAATGACCTTATTGTTTCGGGATTACTTGCGGGAACATCCGGGGGATTGTTTGAAATATGCCGGGGAAAAGCACCGGCTTATGGGATTGTTCAAAAACGACCGCCCCAAGTACGTCGAAGGCAAAGGGCCCGTTGTCTGGGAAATCATGCGGAACGCTCATCGTTGGTCCCAAGAAACAGGATGGGAACCGGGGCGATCGGATGCGTAAGGCGGCAAGTTGAAGTATACGTAGAAGGGGGTTCTTTCATGAAAAGCATAAAGCCCGGGCGCGGCCCATCCGCAATGGGGGCGATCGGAAGCGTTGCCGTAGGGGTATTCGGGATCGTCTGGACCATTGCGGCGGCCAGTATGGGAGCCCCGGTTTTTTTCGTCTTGTTCGGGATCGTTTTCGTCGGGTTAGCCGTTATTCAAGGCATCTATCATCTCAAAAATGCGACCGGAGCGAACCGGATGTCTTTGTTCGACATAACCGAAAACAACGAAGAACCGGATCCATTGGATCGGTTTCATATGGAATCTTCCAATCGAAAGCGCAACAGCTTTGCGGATAACCAAAACCATGATGAAGTGAATTACTGTCCTTTTTGCGGTCATAAAGTGAGCGATGCTTCCTACCGGTTTTGCCCTAAATGCGGAAAAGAAGTAAGAAAGTAAGAAAAGCTTCTATCGACGTATTTCGAGGATGAGCGAAAACAGCGGCTTCCGAAACGTAACGGACGCCACGGCGCTTATTTCGCGAAAATCGGCCGTTTTCCAATCGTAACGGACACGGTTGCGCTTATTTGCTCCGAACCGCCGTCCAAAAGGGGGTTTTTCGCCAAATAGGTGCGCCTGTGTCCGTTAGAAAAAAATAAGCCGAAATGAGGCTCATTAGCGGCCGCCATGTCCGTTAGACACTTAGGTTGGGCCCGTCCCGCCGCTGACCCGTGCTCGCCCTCTCGCTCCAACTCCCGACGACGCCGGCGCAGGTCAACCGAGCCGATCTCGCCGTTTCCCGCCACGGCAGCAGGAAACCCGCTCCGGCTTCGGCGCTTAAGCGAAGGTCGGGACGGACGGTCTTTTCCGTGCAAAGGTTGTGCCGAAACGATAGCGGAGCAGGGAGCGAGATGGAAATGTTCCCGTTATTTTCGGTCAATTCCCGCTTGCGGGCAAAACAACGGGAAAACATCCCGCTAAATTCGTGCAAACCGCGCTTTTCGCCGATACTATGCCATTTTATCGGGAGCTTCTCCCGGTATTTCGACACCAAACCTAAACGAGAGCGGGTTAACCGGAGGTTTTCCCGTTCATCCATTCCGACGGCCCGGTAGGATACCGAGAAGCCGGACGCAGAAACGAAAGGCGCCGCTCGCCTCATGCTTTAACGTTCTTTTCGTTTGCTATCAAAAAGCTTCAAAAGGCCCGCATCCATACCACGGGATGATGCTTCTATCGAAACCTTTCGATGATGTGCATCCGTGTTTTAGCGGTAGCTTGTTCTTGTAAACAATGTCGCCCTTCGCTTCAGTGCGTTAGCGAAGGTAGACTTTCTTTATCGATAAGCAAAAACCCACCCCAGGTTAGCGCCGACGGGGGTGGGTCTTTACTTCCGCAGCCTGGAAGGGATTGACCCACCCAAGCCGACTCTATAGCCGAATGTTCGCCGCACTCGGCTCCATCATCTCCTTACCGCCCCGAACCGACGGCCCGCCAATCCTCATCCAACCCGAGCCCGCGCAGGTCGGCGACCGTGTTGTTCCGCTCGGCCTCGTACAGCCTCCAGATGACGCGCAGCCCTTGCAGGCTGCCCGGTCCGTCCGTAATCGGACGCGAGCCGGCGGCGATGCAGTCGAGGAAATGCTCCAGCTCGTGATGGGTGAACTTGCCCGACGCGTCCGCCTCGTACAGCACTTTGGTGCGCGATTCGGTGTCGAGGTTCGCCCTCTCTTCCTTGATGTGCGTATGCGCGTACAGCTTTTTATCGGCCAAGTTGATTTCGAGCATCCCTTCGGTGCAGTGGGCGTGGATGCTCCAGCCGAGCTTCGTGCCGCGCGCCCCCCAAGTGCCGAAATGGTAGCCGAGCGCGCCGTTTTCGAATTCGATCGTTACGTTGCTCGTGCCTTCCTTCTCCATCCACGGCGTCCCGAAGTTCGTCCCGATATGCGTGCCGCGAACCGGCCGGCCGAGAAACCAAAGCAGCAGATCGACGTAATGGCAGCCGTGGCTGAAAAACTGGCCGCCGCCGAGCCGCGATGCGGAATGCGCCCAATGGCCGTCGTGATAACGGGTAAATTGCTCCGTCCAGACGGACATTTGGAAGCAGTCGCCGTACGCTTTCGAATCGATCAATTCCTTCAGCTTCAGAACGATCGGCCAAAAGCGGACCGGATAAGCGGTCATCAATACTTGGCCCAAGCGGTCGGCCGTCTCGATCAGCTCGATGCATTCCGCCTCCGTATTGCACATCGGCTTCTCCATCAGAACGTGCTTGCCCGCCTTCAAGCAGGCCATGCCGACTTCGAAGTGCAAATCGTGCGGCAGCACGACGAGCACCGCATCCACGTGATCGAGCAGCTCGCGGTAGTCGGTTACGGCGAGGGAGGCCCCCGTTTTTTCCGCCGCTTGTTTCGCGCGTTCCGGATCGATGTCGCAGGTCGCCGCGATTTCCACCCGGTCCGCCAAATGATGAAAGCCGCCGGAATGCGAGCCGGCCATCCCGCCGCAGCCGATAATGCCAAGTCGAATTTTGCTCATACCCCAAATACCCCTCTTCCGCGTATGTGTCGTCAGGCGATTCGTTTCATGGTTTCATCTTAAACGGTCCGGGACGAACAATCTTTATCTTCGCGGTCCGATGTTTTGCACTTTTTGAAACGAACCGGCCTGCAAATCCGCGAAAAAGGGGCGTGTCGCTATCGATACACTTCGTCCCGCACGCTGTCGAACGGCGTCATGCTGACGGTCGCCGACGGATCGGTATCGCGCACCAGCTCGAGGATGCGCGCTTCCTGCTCCCGGGCGACGATAACCGTCGTTCCTTCGTCGTCCGGAGCGACGAACGGGCAGTCGGGGCCGAGCAGCCGGCGCAAATCCGACCGGATCGCCTCGCGGCGGCCGCCGCGTATGCGGACGACCGTATAGCGGTGCCCGCCTCGCATCGTATAACGCAGCGACTTGTAGGCGACGAAATAGGCGATGACGGAGTACAGCGCCTGGTCCCAGCCGAACAGCAGCCCGGCGATCGCCAGGATCGACAAATTGATCAGCATGACGAGCTCGGCGATGGAAAGCCGGATTTTCCGCTTGAGCCAAAACACCGCCTCGTTTACGCCGTCCGTGTAGCTTCCCGTCCGGACGATCAGCCCCGCGCCGCAGCCGAGGGCAAGCCCGCCCAGCAGCGAGGCGGCGAGCGAATGCTCCGTCAGCGGCGGTATCGGATCGAGCAGCAGCGTCAGCACGGCGATGGCGCCGAGCGCGGCCAGGCGGACGACGGCGGAGCCTCTCGCCTTCCCCGCTCCCCCCGCAAACACGAACGGAACGTTGACGACGAACAAAAACAAGCCGAGCCGCATTTCCGTCATATGCGACAGCAACACCGAAATGCCCTGGGCGCCGCCCGGCACGAGCCGGTTCGGCTTCAAAAACAGCTCGAGCCCGACGGCGACGAGTATCGCCCCGGCGGCCAAAGAAAGCAGCGACAGCAGGCCGAACCGGAGCGGTCTCCCGAAGCGGTACGGACGTCCACAGGCGTTCATCGCTCCCCGCATCGGCTCACCCTTCCCGCCGTTCGGGCTGGGCCCGTTCGACCGGCTGCTTGGCGCCTTCCTTCGTTCCGGCTCGCGACCGTCCGGCGTAGAGCAAATTGTAAATCCGTTTCGACTCCTTCGTCAGCAGCGGACCGAGAATCGCCAAAATGAGCACGTACAAGGCGGCGAACGGCTGCAATATCGCCAACAAGCCGCCGGCTTTGCCGAGATTCGCCATGACGATCGAAAATTCGCCGCGGGAGACGATCGTCAGCCCGATATTGACCGACGCCTTCGGCGACAAGCCCGCGCTTCGTCCGGCGAGCAAACCGGCGACGAAGTTGCCGACAAGCGTCAGCAGCACCGCCCCCAGCGACAGCCATACGGCGCCGCCGAGCGTCGTCGGGTCGATCGTCAGGCCGAAGCTGAAAAAGAACATCGCGCCGAAAAAGTCGCGAAACGGCAAAATGAGATGCTCGATCCGTTTCATATGCTCGGTTTCCGCCAGCACGAGGCCGACGAGCAGCGCGCCGATCGCTTCCGCGACGTGAATCGTTTCGGAGAAGCCGGCGACGACCATCAGGCCGCCGAAAATGACGAGCAGAAACAGCTCGTTCGAGCGAATGTCGAGCGCCTTGTTCAGAAGCGGCACCGCCTTGCGGCCGATCACGAGCACGGCGAGCATGAAGACGAGCGCCACAAGCGCCGAAACGGCCACTCCGGCGAACGAGGTCGAGCCGCTGAGCACGAGTCCGGACAATATCGAAATATAGACGGCGAGAAAGACGTCCTCGAACATAATGATGCCTAGAATCATTTCCGTTTCCGGATTCGCCGTCCGCTTCAAATCGACGAGCACCTTCGCCACGATGGCGCTGGACGATATCGTCGTAATGCCGGCGACGACGAGCATTTCCTTGAACGGCAGCGAAGCCAGCAAGCCGAACGCCAGGCCGAGCGTAAAATTGATCGCGATATAAATCGTGCCGCCGACGACGATCGAACGGCCCGACTTGATCAACCGGCCGACGGAAAATTCGAGTCCCAAATAAAACAGCAGAAACAATACGCCGAGCCGCCCCATAAATTCGATAAGCGGCGCGCTGTCGATAAAGCGGAAGTCGAACACGCCCCATTTCGGAGCGTGCGGTCCGACCGCCATGCCGACCAAAATGTAGAAAGGGATGACCGAAAATTTGAGCTTGGCCGACAACAAGCCGGCTACGGCGATCAATACGACGGCGAGCCCGATCTCCAGCACGAGATGGTCCATATTATCGACCTCCGTGCGTCAGCAGCTGCTTGAGCACCTTGAGCTGGTTCCGTTCGCCGGCGACGACGAGCGTGCTGCCGCCCTTCAGCTTATACTCCGGACCCGGATTGATTTGATGCGTTTGGTCCGGATAGACGACGGCGATAATGCTCGCCCCCGTTTTGCGGCGAACGTCCAGCTCGCCGATCGACAGCCCGACGGACGGATAGTCGCCGTCGATCCGGTACCATTCGATGATCAGATCGTTCAGCGCCACTTCGATCGTTTCGAGCGCCTTCGGTTTGTAGTTCATGCCGCCGAGAATCGCTCCGATCGCCCTCGCTTCGTCGTCTTGGAACGTCGCGACGGAAACCGTTTCGTCCGGATCGTGCGGATCCGGCGTATAAATTTCGCGTCGGCCGTCGTCGTGCACGACGATGACGAACCGCTCCCGCGACTGCGTTTCGATTTCGTATTTACGGCCGATTCCCGGCAAATCCGATTCCCTGATTGGTTTCATTCGATTCCTCCGATTGCGTGATGGGATCAGCTGTGCCGCCGACAAGTGCAATCGGATAGGGGCGATGCCCGGCTCTTTATTCGTTTTTGCGGGCATGCCGAAAATACCCGTTGCCCTACGCAGCCTAGCTATCGTACGCTGTTATCTTTTTCCTTTCAACAACGTTTCATGCGAAAAAAAGGCAGAGCCGAACATCAGGGATGGACATAAATCGAAGTGAACTTGAGGGGTCGCAAAAGAAGCTGCTTGCGAAGCAGCGATATGGGCGGGGCGAATCGCTTCAAGCGGGCGCGAACCGGCTCGCTTCCGGGCATAACGCCGAACGGGCAGAAGATAACGACAAGCGGCAGCAGCACGCGCAGCTTCTGCACGATCTGCGCGGGAGCTCCGAGCGGCGAATGGATCGACGAGGGCGCGGATACGGCGGGGATCGATTGGGAAACGGGCGTCACGACCCGTTCGGCGGTAGGGATCAGAAACGACCATAGAAGGGCGAACGCGACGGACAGCAGTCCGATCAAGCGGACGACGGGGCGCAAGATCATGGCAACATCCCTCCCTTCTTCGTAGTCTGATTCCATTTTAACAAAAATTCAGGCGTTTTTAAAGCTGTGATCGCTTTCTTTTGAAAAATAATGACGATTGCTCCCCGTATCTGACAATAGCTATCGATATCGTTAAAAATCGTCGTTTCTTTTATCCGCTTTCCCTCTCGCCCGCCATTGATAACGATAACCATTCTCTCTTATTTATAATAATTTTAAATAAGTATTGATTTCAATGAACTGAGGTGTATAATGAAAGACACGGATGAACTTAACTTTGTTTCATCCCTGAATATTGCAAATTTCGAAAGCTCGACATGTCCTGTCGTTTTCGGGAAAGCGGGTGACCTCCATGTACGATTATCATCATTTACGCCATGTCAAAGAACAAGCTACGTCCAAACGGGCGCTCTGGATTACGCTGCTCCTGACCGCCTTCTTCACGGTCGTCGAGATTATCGGGGGCATCGCCTCCAACTCGCTCGCCCTGCTGTCCGACTCGGCCCACATGGTGTCCGACGTCATCGCGCTCGGACTGAGCATGACGGCGATTTATTTGGCTTCGCGCCAGCCGAATGCGAAATATACGTTCGGCTACTTGCGCTTCGAAATCGTCGCCTCGTTTCTGAACGGATTCGCGCTCTGCATCATCGCGCTCGGCATTTTTTACGAAGGCGTGAAGCGCGCCCTCAATCCGCAGGAAATCGATCTGAGCCTGATGCTGACGATCGCTTCCATCGGCTTCACGGTCAACCTCGTGCTGACGTTCGTGCTCAGCCGCAGCATGAAGGAAGAGGAAAATTTGAACGTCAAAAGCGCATTGTGGCATTTTATCGGCGACCTGCTCAGCTCGATCGGCGTCATCGCGTCCGCGATCATCATTTATTTTACCGATTGGGGCTGGGTCGATCCGCTCATCAGCGTCGTTATCGGCGGCATCATTTTTACCGGCGGCTCGAAAATCGTCAAAGAGTCGTATTTGATCCTGATGGAGTCGGTGCCGGAAAAGTTCGATCTGGACGATATCCGCAAATCGATCGCCGAGGTCGAAGGGGTCGAGGACGTGCACGAAATGCATTTGTGGGCCGTTTCGACGGACCATTATTCGCTGACCGCGCACGTGTTCATTAACGAGCACATTCAGCCGTTCTGCATTATCCTCGCGATCAACGAGACGCTGGAGAACAAATACGGCATCACCCATTCGACGATTCAGATGGAGCATGCCACCATTCATCCGCACGGCGAGTACGGCAAACAGTTTTTGCGGCACAAGGAAGAGGAGGAAAAAGCGCGGGAACGGCTTTCGTTGAACGTATGACGGCCCGTCCGCCCGCAGGGCTGCGAAGGTACGGCCATCGGTCGGCGGCAGCCGCTTCCGGAGCTCATCCGGCGGCGGGCCGCTTTTTTTTTACGCAAAATGGCAAAAATGAATGAAATCGAAAGATCGGTTGTGATCGACTAAGATCGATTTTATTTTTCGAGCAAAAGAGGGCGATAAGAAACATTGTTACAACGGGCGAAACGCAGCTATAATGAAGTCATTTATTGCCAGTCGGTACATAAATGGCGGGCTTCATGCAAACCGAAAGTTCGGCGGTAAAGAGAACACCCATTCGAACGGAGGATGCTTGATGAAAAGAAGCTTGTTGGCGCCCATTCTTTTCACCTTTGTAATCGCTTTCACCGGATGCTCGAAAAGTCAGGAAGCCGGAGTCGCTCCCAAGACGGAAAAACCGCTCGAACCCGTTACGCTGCGCGTCCATCAACTGGGCGGGTATTTTACGGAGCAGGATTTCAACGAATTGATCGCCGAGCCCGTCAAAAAGAAATACCCGCACCTCACCGTCACGATGGACAAAACGACCGAAGATTTGCCGGAATTGCTCGCCAAAGGGGAGGCGATCGACTTCCTCGTCACGTACCACGGGCGGCTCACCGCCTACAAGGAGCTGGGCGTTTACGTCGACCTCCTCCCGCTCTCCAAGCAGTACAACTTCGACCTGAGCCGGTTCGAGCAGGGCGCGCTGGACACGATCGTCGCGAACTCGGACAAAGGCGAGCTGTACGCGCTCCCGTACGCCAACAACCTCAACGCGCTTTATTACAACAAGGACATTTTCGACAAGTTCGGCGTCGCTTATCCGAAGGACGGCATGACGTGGGAGGAAACGATCGACCTCGCGAAAAAAGTGACGCGCATGGACAACCAGACGCAATACCGCGGCATCGAAATCGACGATATCAACCGGCTGCTGTTCCCGCTGCAGCTCAACATCATCGACGCCAAAACGGATAAAGTGATGGTAAACAGCGAGCCGTACAAACGGGCGATCGACATCGCCAAACAAATTTATTCGATTCCGGGCAACGACTACATCGGCGGCTCCCCGATCGACCGGTTCATGAAGGACCGCAACGTGGCGATGATCCCGACGATCAACCTGTATTTGCGCTTCCGCCAAGTGACCGGCTTGAACTGGGACGTCGCCCAGTTTCCGAGCTACAGCGACAAGCCGAACGTTTACGGCATGTACGACCTCCACTGCATGATTCCGATGGTCGCCAGCAAACACCGGGACGACCAGATGCGCGTCCTCGAGGTGCTGTTCTCCGAAGAAGTGCAGATGACGATGTCGAAAAAATCGGCGAAATTTCCGGTCATGAAAGATCCGAAATTCAAACAGGCGTTCGGCCAGGAATTGCCCGAGCTGAAAGGCAAACATATCGAAGGCGTGCTCAAAAGCAAAACCGAGCTCGCGCCGCCGAACTCGCTCTACTATTCCAAAGGACTCAGCCTGCTGAACGCCGAATACGCCAACGTGATGAAAAATACGAAGGACCTCAATACCGCCCTGCGGGACGCGGAGGAGCAAATCAAGCAGCATATCGCGACCGAGAAAGCGAAAAAATGACGGCAGGCCCGCGCCGTTTTGGGAGCCCCGATTCGTTCGGGGCTTTTCGCGTTCGCGGCGGACGTTCGCCGGCGATCCGCCGGCATCGCTCCGCTAAATCAGCTCTTTGCGCTTTTTCAACACGCGATACAGGATGCAGCCGAACACGGCGCATAAGGCGGCGCACGCGCCGATGAAGCCGTAGCCCGCCTGGAGTCCGCGAAGCAAACCGGCAGGCGTGCCGGCCCCGTATCCGTTTTTGACGAATTCGATGATGAATCCGATCGCGTAGTTGCCGATGACGCTGCCGAGTCCCATCAGCGTTACCGTAAACGTAATGGCCGTATCGCTGCCGTTCGGATACCGCTTGGCAATAAAGGCCATGACGGTCGGGTAAATCATCGCGATGCCGATCCCCGCCGCGGCGAACAGAAACGCCAGCCTCTCCCCTCCCCCGATCGCGGCAAACGTGCAGATCGCGGAAAATCCCGAGAACACGATCAGCGACAAATTGAAGCCGATTCGATCCGTGACCGGTCCGAGCACGAGTCTGGCGAGCGCAAAACAGAGGAAAAAGGCGGACAGCATGCCGGAAGCCGCAACGGCGTCCCAGCCGTACGCTTTTTCCAGGAAGTTGACGAGCCAGCCGCCGACGGCCAGCTCGGATACGACGCCGAACGTCAAAATCAGCACCATCAACCAGAGCACCGGGTCCCGCAGCAGCAAGCTCAGCGGGATTCGATCCTCGTGCGGAAGCTCGTCGCCCGGGAACGAGCCGCACAGAGCGAATACGATCGGAACGACGGACAGCAAAAGCATGACGAGGTACATGCCGCGCCAATCGAGCGTAACGCCGAATACGGTCGCCGACATGAGACCCGTGGCCAGCAAAGGGGCGACGGTGGAGCTGAGTCCATAGAAGCCGTGAGACAAATTCATCATCGTTCCCGTATTCGTCGTGAAAATGCGCGCCCCCAGGACGGCAAGCGCGATTTCCAGCATTCCGTTCCCGATGTACATGAGGAAATAGGAGGAGGCGAACATCGGATAGCCGTGAAACAAGTAAATCAGGATGCCCGAAGCCGCCATCGTTCCGAAAGCGGCGACCGTTACGATTTTGATCCCCCAGATCCGGGTCAGAAACCCGGTGAACGAGCAAGCCAGCAAATAACCCAGCGCATTGAGCGACAGCAGCGTGCCGAGCTGCGATTCGTTCAGCATGAAATCGAACTGAATGCGCGGGATCGCCGGTCCTTTCGCGTTTTCCGACAGACCGAAAACGACGAAGCCCGCGAATATCGTCGCCAGCTGCATGACATAGACCGCATTCCATTTTTGAAGCCTCTTCCCCACGGGCATTTCGTTCCTCCCCGGCTGCGAGCCCTGTCTCGATACTTACAGAACTATAACATAAACGCACCCGCGCACCAAGGCTTTGCTGCGGATTCATGGACGCCGTTTCGCACAGGGATAAAAATTTCAGTAACCAACTACTGGGTGTTCGTCATATGGTGTAGAAGTGTTTTGCCCAATACGACTGAGGAGCTGTCATTCATGAATAGGCCGATGTATTACAACTACGCTTCGCAAGTTTATGCGCCGATCCCGAACCGGCAATATTACCGGAGTGAAGAAGAGCCGAGAAAAGAAGTCCCGGTTATTCCGAAAAACGTCATGTACACGACGGCCGTCGAGCCCAAATTTACCGAGCATTTGCTCGCGCACAAAGGGCAGCCGATTTGCGTCGTCACGACGGTCGGGAAGCTGGAAGGCACGCTGAACGACGTATTCGTCGATCATATCGCCCTCGTATCCCACGGAAAAATGCAGCATATCCGGTTATGCGAAATCGTTTATTTCGAGGCGGACGGGGCGAAAAAGTAACGGGTTTGTAAAAGCAAACGGCGAAAAACCGGGACATCCCGGTTTTTCGCTGTTATTATTTTGATAATGCCTGTTCGGAGTCTTGCGAACCATTTAGGGAACCGTTTCGCGCGAGGGCTCGTCCAATGATCGAGGTGAACGAAAAGTGGGTTTGGATTATTTGAGCGCGCTCTGCGAAAGCACGGACAAAAACATCATCCTGAGCGATCTGATGGACCGCTACGGCAACGACGTATGGAACTATGCGTTTTTCCTGACGAGCCGTTTCGATCAGGCGGACGACATTTTCCAGGACGTTTTCCTGAAGGTGTACCGCAGCATGCTTTCGTTCCGCGGGGAATCGAGCGTCAAGACGTGGCTGCTCGCGATTACGCGCAACGTCGCCAAGGATCACCGCAAGTCGGCATGGGCCCGCCGGGTGCTCCTGATGGCGTCGGTGCGAAGATCGGAAACGGCTTCCTCGACGGAGAAAGAAGTGCTGAGCCGGATGGTCAACGGCGACATTTGGAAAGCCGTTATGGATTTGCCCGAGAAGCTGCGCGAAGTGCTGCTCTTGTACGCCCACCACCAGCTATCCATTCCCGAAATCGCCTCCATGCTGAACATTTCGCCGGGCACCGTCAAGTCCCGGCTGCATCGGGCCAGAGCGAAAGTGCCTGTTATTTTGAAGGAGCAGTTAACCGATTAGCGACGTCGGACAGCGGGGGAGGCGATTGCATACGATGAGGAAATATACCGAATGGGAAAAGGAGCTCCGGCATTTTCCTTTGAATCCGAAAGGCGTGCCGGTCAAATTGAAGCAGCGCGTGGAGGAACGAGTCGCCATGGGAGCTCATACGAAACGAAGCAAAGGCAAAGCATGGGTCGCCGCGGCCGCCCTGCTCATCGCCTCGACGATTGTATTCATCCAGCGGGAGCCGATCTTGAGCTTTTTCATGAAAGACGCGGAGCTGGCTCCCTTCGACGACAAGTCGGAGCGCAGCATCAAAGTGCAGTGGTTCGACGGCATGTCGTTCATGAGCTATTACGGAGACGCGTTCATTATTCAGCATCCGAACATGGATGTGGAAACGATCAACTCGCCGCCTTACGACCCGCAGAAGGATCGGGCCGTCCAATACGAGGAGATGATCGCGAGAGACAAGCCCGATCTCGTCTACTTGACATCGGACGTCTACCGCAAGCTGGCGGCGGAAGGGAAGCTGCTGCCGCTCGATTCGTACGTCGCCAAAGACAAGTACGGCTTGAACGCGTTTCGCGACGGGATCGTCGAAACGATCCGCGAGGCCGGAGGCGGTACGCTGTACGGACTGACGCCTACGTTTACGGCCAATGCGCTGTATTACAACAAAACGATTTTCGACAAATACGGAATCGCGTACCCGACCGACAAAATGAGCTGGACGGACGTGTTCCGTCTGGCGCAGCGGTTCCCCGCCGAAGGCGATAACCGAATATACGGTCTCGTCCCGGACCTCGCCTCCCCTTACGGAGCGGCAACCGCCGCGGCGCGCACGGCGAGGCTCGACATTACGGACGCGGACGCTTCGAAAATGACGGCGAACACGCCGGCGTGGCGCGCCATATGGGAGTTCGTCGCCGACGGGATGAGGAAAGGCTGGCTGTACGAAGCGAAGCCTCGGACGGGCAGCATATCCGGCATCGACTTTTACAAGCGGAATCCGTTTTTGACCGGCAACGCGGCGATGATGGTCTCGACCCAAAGCCTCGCCGAAGATTTGCTGGAGGCCAAAAAGCGGTACAATCTCGCCGGGTTCGCCTGGGATATCGTGACGGAGCCGGTCGATCCGGCCAACCCGAACGTTTCGTCCTCGATCCGGTTCGACGGCATCTACGCCATTCCCGTCGAATCGCCGAACGCGAGAGACGCCTGGGAGCTGATCAAGCTGATCCACAGCGAGCCGATCGCGAGAAAGATGGGCAGCCGGATGGGCATGAGCACGCTGAAGCCGGCCGCAAATGCGGCGTCGCCGTACCGCAGCGAAGCGTTCGCCCTTCTGAAGCCCGATGCGGACGGCGCGCCGGGAATGAGCCCGAATATGACCGGGACGCTGTACCAGACGTTAAACGAGCTCGTAAGCAAAGAAATCAAAGCCGCCGCGGCGGGGACGAAAACGATCGACGCCGCGATCGAATCGATCCAGCAAAGCGGACAGCAGGCGCTCGATCAAGCGAAAGCCGCGAGAAAACCGTGATCGGGATGGAGGCCGAACGAAAAATGAAGCATAATCGCATACCGCAGTCCCGGCTCGCCCGCGGCGCCCTGACCGCCCTGCTCGCTTTTCCGGTAGCCCTGTCCGCCTGCGGCAAAGCCGCGGACAAGCCGGAGAAGGAAGTGCTGCGCATTCCGTTTGGCGACGAGCAGTCGTTCCAGCATACGTACGGCAACTACTTCGCCGTCAAATTTCCGGACGTAGAGGTCGAGATCATCCCGACCTCGGGGCTGTTCGGGCCCGGCAAAAATTATTACGAGGAATACGAGAAGCTCATTCGCGAGCAAAAACCGGACCTGGTGATCACCTATTCGACGGAGCAATACCGGCAATGGGCGAACGAAGGGCTGCTTCTCGACCTGGAGCCGTTCGTCCGGAAGTCGAAGTTCGAATTGGACGGCTTCACCCCGGCCGCCATCGCGCAGCTGAGGGAAAACGACGAAGGAAAGCTGTACGGACTCGCTCCGGAGCTGACGAGCTCCGCGCTGTATTTCAACAAAGATTTGTTCGACAAATACGGCGTGCCGTATCCGACGAACAAAATGTCGTGGGACGACACGATGCGGCTCGCCCGCCGTTTCCCGGTCGATCCCGATCCGGAAAAACGGATTTACGGCATTCATAAAAAATATTCGACTCCGTTCGATTTCGTCTACGATATCGCCAATACCGAAGGCGCCGATTTCATCAGTCCCGACGGCAAGCGGATGACGCTCGAATCCGACCTGTGGAACAAAGCGTTCCGGCAAGTGCTGGACGGCTTCAAAAGCGGCAACCTGTACTACTATTACAAGGACGGCAAACGGGTCAATTACGGGCCGGAGGAAACGAAGCAGATGGATTTGTTCAGCTCCGGGAAAGCGGCGATGATGATCAGCGGCACCGAACAAATGTTCCGGATGAAGCAATGGGGCGAAGCCGCGCTGAACTGGGACGTCGTCACCGTTCCGGTCGACCCGGCCAATCCCGAATATACGCGATATTTCAACGTCGCTCCGATCTACGCCATAGCGGCGAATGCGGAGCATGCGGAAACGGCGTGGAAAGTCGTACGCTATTTCAACGGCGAAGAAGCGGCCAAAGTCAGCCAAAAAACGAGCGACGTGCTGTCGACCCGGACCGCCTTCGCGAAAACGAAAGACGGCCGCAGTCTCGAGCCGTTCTATATGCTGAAAGCGAAAAAGCAGGACCAAGGCTCGTACACGGTGATGCCCCCTACGTTTTACCAGACGTTCGAATCGCTCGTCATCCGCGAAATCGACGAAGCGGTCAAAGGCCGCAAAACGATCGAGGAAGCGGTACGCTCGATTCAGACGGACGGGCAGGCGGCGCTGGATAAAGCGTGGGCGGAGGAAGCGGCCAAGGGCAAGTAGGATGGGAAGCAACAAGCGGAAGCACGTCATGCGGAAGAGGCCGGCGCCGGCCTCTTTTCCGTTGAACCCGATATAAACCGTCGGAACTGACGGTTCTGTGCAAACCGATCCTTTTAGTACCTGCAAAATCGGGATACACCGGAGACGTAACGCTCTTTTTTTCGTCCGAATACTACGAGATTAACGGCTTCCGGAACGTAACGGACGCCACGGCGCTTAATTCGCGAAAATCGGCCGTTTTCCAATCGTAACGGACACCATAGCACTTATTTGCTCCGAATCGCCGTCCAAGAGGGGATTTTTCGCCAAATAGGTGCGCCTGTGTCCGTTAGAAACAAAATAAGCCGAAATGAGGCTTCTTAGCGGCCGCCATGTCCGTTAGACACTCACCTGGGCCGTCCCGCCGCCGCCGCCCCATGCTCGCCCCCCGCTCAGCCGCCGGTATATTCGCGTTGTCTTGATTCGATCATAGAGCCCTAACGGCTAACGGACCGAGCGATCGTTATCGGGCCCGAAAGCGGATGTTTGAATTTGTAACGAACCCCCATATCGCTATTGCCGGCAAATCGGATCGTTTTCTTCGCTTTTCGGCTCGATAACGATGCACCGATTCGTTAGCGTTGAAAAACGATCGTTTTTCCGCCTATAAGCCTCGTAAAGTTCGTTAGCCATCGATCCGGCCCAGCCCGGCCTCCCTTCGCTCCGATGCTTTAGCGACGTTAAACGGTCTGTAACGACAAAAAGAGAACGCCGCAGCGTTCTCCCTGATTTGTTCGGCTTACATGCTGAGCCATTTTTTGAACAAGTGCTTCGTCGTTTCCGCATTGATCGCCGCGATCGACGTCGTCAGCGGGATGCCCTTCGGACACGAGCGGACGCAGTTTTGCGAGTTGCCGCAGCCCTCGATGCCGCCGTCTTCCATGAGCGCCTCGAGACGCTCGTGCTTGTTCATTTCGCCCGTCGGGTGCGTATTGAACAGGCGCGCTTGCGAAATCGCCGCCGGACCGATGAAGCTGGAACGGTCGTTGACGTTCGGGCACGCTTCGAGGCAGACGCCGCACGTCATGCACTTCGACAGCTCGTACGCCCATTGCCGCTTCGATTCCGCGAGCCGCGGACCCGGGCCGAGATCGTACGTGCCGTCGATCGGAATCCACGCCTTGACCCGCTTCAGCGCGTTGAACATGCGTTCGCGGTTGATGACCAGGTCGCGCACGACCGGGAACGTCCGCATCGGCGCGACGCGAATCGGCTGCTCCAGCTGGTCGATCAGCGCCGAGCACGCTTGGCGCGGCTTGCCGTTGATGACCATCGAGCAGGCGCCGCATACTTCCTCGAGACAGTTCGACTCCCAGCATACCGGGGTCGTTTTGTCGCCCTTGGCCGTTTTCGGATTGCGTTGAATTTCCATGAGCGCGCTAATGACGTTCATGTTCGGACGGTACGGAATTTCGAATTCTTCCGTATACGGCTGCGAATCCGGGCCGTCCTGACGAGTGACTATCAGCTTGATGGTTTTCGTCTCAGCCATTGAATCAGTGACCTCCCGTCTTCTTGCTCGTCGTGTAGTCGCGCTTGCGCGGCTCGATCAGCGAAACGTCGACGTCCTCGTACGAAATTTGCGGTCCGTCCGGGGTCCATTTGGCGAGCGTCGTCTTCATGAACTTCTCGTCGTTACGCTCCGGGAACTCCGGCTTGTAATGCGCGCCGCGGCTTTCATCGCGCATGAGGGCGCCGAGCGTCATCGCTTCGGACAGCTCCAGCATGTTCCACAGCTGACGGGTGAAGGCGACGCCTTGGTTGTTCCAGCGCGCGGTGTCGGTCATGTTGATTTTTTGATAACGGGCTTTCAGTTCCTTGATTTTGTTGATCGTTTCCTGCAGCTTGGCGTTCGTGCGAACGACCGTCATATTGTTCGTCATCCACTCGCCCAGTTCTTTATGCAGCACGTAGGCGTTTTCGGTGCCGTCCATTTTGAGCAGGCTTTCGTATTTGTCGACATTGCGCTTCGTTTCGCGGTCGAAGACGGCGCTCGACACGTCTTCCGCGGACTTCTTGAGACCCTTGATATATTCGATCGCCTTCGGACCGGCGACCATGCCGCCGAAAATGGCCGACAAGAGCGAGTTCGCGCCGAGTCGGTTCGCGCCGTGATATTGGTATTCGCATTCGCCGGCGGCGAACAGGCCCGGAATGTTCGTCATTTGGTTGTAGTCGACCCACATGCCGCCCATCGAGTAGTGAACGGCCGGGAAAATTTTCATCGGAATTTTCCGCGGGTCGTCGCCCATGAACTTCTCGTAAATTTCGATAATGCCGCCGAGCTTGACGTCGAGCTCCTTCGGATCTTTATGGGACAGGTCGAGATACACCATGTTCTCGCCGCCCACGCCGAGCTTCATGTCGACGCAGACGTGGAAAATTTCCCGGGTCGCGATATCGCGCGGCACGAGGTTTCCGTACGCCGGATATTTTTCTTCGAGGAAGTACCACGGCTTGCCGTCTTTGTACGTCCAGATGCGGCCGCCTTCGCCTCGCGCCGATTCGGACATGAGGCGCAGCTTGTCGTCTCCCGGGATCGCCGTCGGGTGAATTTGAATGAATTCGCCGTTCGCGTAATGGACGCCTTGCTGGTATACCGCGCTCGCCGCCGTACCGGTGTTGATGACCGAGTTCGTCGTTTTGCCGAAAATGATGCCGGGGCCCCCGGTCGCGAGAATGACCGCATCCGCGCGGAACGTTTGAATTTCCATGCTGCGCAGGTTTTGCGCGCAGACGCCGCGGCAGACGCCGTCGTCGTCGATGACGACCGACGTGAACTCCCAATGCTCGTACTTCGTCACGAGCCCTTCCGTTTCCCGGCGGCGCACTTGCTCGTCGAGCGCGTACAGCAGCTGCTGGCCGGTCGTCGCGCCCGCGAACGCGGTGCGGTGATACTGCGTGCCGCCGAACCGGCGGAAGTCGAGCAAGCCTTCGGGCGTACGGCTGAACATGACGCCCATCCGGTCCATCAGGTGAATGATGCCGGGCGCCGCTTCGCACATCGCCTTGACGGGCGGCTGGTTGGCGAGGAAGTCGCCGCCGTAAACCGTATCGTCGAAGTGCTCCCACGGAGAGTCGCCTTCGCCTTTCGTATTGACCGCTCCGTTGATGCCCCCTTGGGCGCAAACGGAGTGAGAACGTTTAACCGGAACGAGCGAGAACAGGTCGACGTGAACGCCGGCTTCGGCCGCTTTGATCGTAGCCATCAGCCCGGCAAGACCGCCGCCGACGACGATAATTTTGGAATTTGCCATTGCAGTTCAGTCCCCCTTAATGTTTGCCGGCCGCATCCAGCACGGACGTATCCTGGAACGAAGCGTCGGTGAAAGCGACCATCGACAAGATGAACATGATGGACATGACCACGAATACGCCCATCCAGATGACGCTCGACACGCGCTGCGCGCGAGGGCCGATCGTAATGCCCCAGCTGACCAGGAACGACCACATGCCGTTCGAAAAGTGGAACGTCGCCGCCAAAACGCCGATCAAATACATCGTGAAATAAACGGGGTTCGTGAAAACTTCGTGCATCAGCACGCCGAGCGAATCGTGCGTTTGGTTGCCGAGCGTCACTTGGAAGCGGGTCGTGAAAAAGTGCCAGGCAATGAAAATAAGCGTAATGACGCCCGTCACCCGCTGCAGCGTAAACATCAGGTTGCGGAAATAACCGTACCGGCCCACGTTGCTGTTCGATTGGAACGCCACGTACAGCCCATAGACGCCGTGATACAAAATCGGCAGCCAAATGCCGAACAGCTCCAAAAAGAAGATGAGCGGCAAACTGTTCAACCACCGGACGGAATCGATGAACGCCTGGTGTCCGCCGTTGAAAGCTTCATAGTTCGTAATCAGATGCTCGACCAGGAAAAAGCCGACGGGTATTACTCCGAGCAAGGAATGAAGCTTTCGGTAGTAATAGGAATTACCGGTCATGGAAACGAGGTCCCCCCTAGAGAAATATGACAACGTGTGCAATGCAAACCATCTCTCATTGTACTCCCGAGTCTGACAAGCGTCAACAAATTGTGAACGTTTCGGACAAAATGCGCATACACGCTTAGTTTGCCATCGAACGGTTCGTTTAAAACCCGGAATGTGAACAATGTTCGAATTTTTGCTCCCTTGACAGCTTTCATGTTACTCCCATTGGCCTTATAATGGAAGTGCCGTTTTTTTATAATTCGTTATACAATAAACGCATAAGGTAACGACAACGCGCTCATCTCGCAGCGCTCGGAAAGGAAGAGGTACGCATGCTGCCGAATATGGACGTATTTGCCGACGTCGTCGAACACGGAAGCTTGAACCGGGCCGCCCAGGCGCTCAACATTTCGCAGCCGGCGCTGTCCCGCAAAATCGCCCAGCTGGAGGAGGAGCTCGGCATCCTGCTGTTCGACCGCAAAGGCAAAAAGCTGGAGCTGACCCGCCTCGGGCAAATCGCCTACGAATACGCCGTCGAAATGCGCGAGATGGAACGGAAGCTGCTGCAGCGCATCGCCGAGCATCATTCTTCCTTTAAAAGCATTACGATCGGCGCGAGCCTGACGACGCTGCAATCGACGCTGCCGGACCTGATCGCGCTGTATACGCGGGACTTTCCGGAGACGGACATTAAAGCGATTACCGGGAAAACGCACGAAATCGTCAGCCTCGTCAAAGAAAATAAAGTCGATCTCGGACTGGTGGCGTCCAAAATCGACAATCCCGACTTGACCTGCATTCCGCTGTTCGACGATCATTTGTGCCTCGTCCTTCCCGCGAACCATCGCTGGGTCGACAAGCCGGGCATCGAAATCGGCGAGCTGCGCGAGCTGCCGATGATTTTGTTTTCCAAAGGCACGTGGTATCGCATCCTGATGGACGAGCTGTTTCACCGGTACACCGTCTACCCCGACGTGAAAATGGAAATCGATTCGTTCGAGGCGATTCTCCGGCTCGTCTCCACCTGCAACGTCGCCACGCTGCTGCCGAAATCGTATTTGCGGCCGTCCGTGCTCGACAACAACGGTCTCGTGCTGCGCAACATTCCCGAGCTGCAGGAGACGACCCGGACGACGTCGCTGCTGTTCGGCCGCGAATCGTCGCTGAACGCCTCGACGCGCGGCTGGATCCGCAAAGCGAAGGAGCATTATTCGCCCGGCGGCTCCGGATTGCTGTAGCGCCGGCTCCGGCCTTACGTCGCTCGGCCCTCCGCATGTCCGTCGGAAACTTCCAGGCCGAGCTTTTTGGCCGCATAGGCGGTCGTGCTCGCCTGCACGACGATCGTCATCAATATCGCCATGAACGTGACCGCCGATATGACGTCGGCATGGGCGATTCCCGCGCCTGCGATCATGCCGGACAGCGCCGCCGGAATGACGCCGGTTTCGCGCACCCAGCACATGAACAGCAGCTCGCTGCGCCGCCAGCTCGCCTTCCGGTCCGGCCATGCGCAGACGAACACCGTAATCGGCCGGGCGACGAACATGAAGACGGCGATCACGGCAAGGCCGGGCAGCAAATAGGCGAACACGACGCGGAAGTCGACCTGGCTCCCGAGCAAAATGAAAATGAGCATCCGCATAATGACGGTGACGTTATCCGAGAAATGATCCATTTCCCGCAGCTTGTCCTCCATCTTCAGGCCGAACGTCCCGGAATTGCCCCAGATGAGACCGGCCGTAAACGTCGCCATAAATCCGCTCACCTGCAGCTGCTCCCCGAGCAAATAGGCGCCGAGCGCCGTAACGACCATCGCGATCGTCGTATAATCGCGCAAAATGCCGAGGCGGAAATGCGCCACCAAATAGGTGAGCAAAAAGCCGACGGCCAGTCCGAGCAGAATGCCTCCCGCCGCCGATACGACGAAGTCCGCCGCCGCGCCCCCGAGCGTCACCCGTTCCGTGCCGAGAATGACGGCCATGACCGAGAACGTCAAAATCGAACCGGTCGCGTCGTTGAACGCGGATTCGCTTTCCACCGTCTCGCGCACCTTTTCCCGGATGCGGACTTGGCGGAACACCGGGATGATCGTCGCCGGATCCGTCGAGCTGATGATCGCTCCGAGCAGCAGCGCGTACAGCCACGGCAGGCCGAGCACATAATGGGAGGCCGCGGCGACGATCGCCGCCGTGATCAGGACGCCCGGGACGCTCAGCATCGTCAGCGTCACCCACACCTTTTTCAGCCCGGTCAGCTTAATGTTGCGGCCGCCGTCGAACAATATAAGCGCCGAGCCGACGGTCAGGATGAATTGGTTCGTGAACGAGCCGCTCGTTTCCGTAACGAGATGCAGCCCTTGCCCGACGACGATCCCCGCGACGAGAAACAGGGCGACGTCGGGTATTTTCAGGACGGAGGCCAGCTTGCCGGACACCATGCCGAGGCCGAAGATAAGGACGAGCAAAAACAGGACGTGATGGATGACCAGTTCGGTGCCGTTTTCCATGACGGGCGCTCCTTTCGCCGGACGCTACGCTTCTTCCCCGAGCTCTTCCTCGAACGATTCGATCTGCTTGTTCGTCCCGATGATGACCATCACGTCGCGCTCGTTGATGACGTCCGTGGCGGCCGGAGCGATAATGACGCCGTTCTTCTTGTTGATCGCGACGACGCTGCAGCCGTATCTCGCCCGCGGATCGAGCTCCTTGAGCGAAACGCCGTTCAATCGTCCGGGTACGGACAGCTCGGCGATCGTATAATCTTTCGACAGCTCGATATAGTCGAGCAAATTCGGATTGGCCAGCTGGTGCGCCACGCGGATGCCCATATCGCGTTCGGGATAAATGACCCGGTCTACGCCGAGCCGTTCCAGCACTTTGCCGTGCAGCTCCGTCAGCGCTTTCGCCACGACCGTTTTCACCCCGAGATCCTTGAGCAAAATGGCGGTCATGATGCTCGCCTGGATGTCGTCGCCGATCGATACGATCGCGCAGTCGAAATTGCGGATGCCGATCGAGCGCAGCGTCTCCTCCTCCGTCGAATCGGCGACGATCGCGTGCGTCAAAATATCGGCCATTTCGTCCACCGCTTCCTCGTCGCGGTCGATGCCGAGCACCTCGAGACCCTGATTGACAAGCTCCCTCGCCAGACTGGCGCCGAACCGGCCCAAGCCGATGACGGCAAACTGTTTCATTTTCATCGCATTCGCAGCTCCTATCCGATAATGATTTTGCCTTCCGGATGTCTGTACAGCTCTTTATCCGGCTTCGGCTGCAGCGCGTAGGCGAGCGTTACCGGCCCCAGCCTTCCCGCGAACATCGTAAGCATGATCATGATTTTGCCGAAGGTCGTCAAATCGGGCGTCAGTCCCATCGACAGGCCGACCGTGCCGAAAGCCGACGTCGTCTCGAACAAGATCATCAAAAAGGGATGATCCTCCGTCGTGGACAGCAGCATCGCCACGAAGATGACCAAAAAGATGGCGAACAGCGTAAGCGTAATCGCTTTATAGATGCGGTCTTTCGCAAGACGGTTATGAAACAGCACGATGTCTTCCTTGCCGCGAATCATCGCGACCATCGCCCCGATCAGCGTCGTAAACGTCGTCGTCTTGATCCCGCCGCCCGTCGAGCCGGGAGATGCGCCGATAAACATCAGGATGATGATGAAAAATTGCGTCGCCTGCCGCAGTCCGGCGATATCGACGGTATTCGCCCCCGCCGTCCGCGGCGTCACCGATTGGAAAAACGCGGCGAGCACTTTGCCGGTTCCGTTCAACGAGCCGAGCGTGCGCGGATTCGTATATTCGAACAGGAAAATGACGATGGCGCCGAACACGATCAGAAAGCCGGTCATGCTGAGCACGACCTTCGAATGGAGCGACAGCTTTCGTTTCTTCCTGAAATCCATCGCGTCGGACATGACGATGAAGCCGATCCCGCCCAGCACGATCAGCGACATCGCGACGACGTTGACCAATACATCGTCGGCGTACGGCATCAGGCTGCGAAATTCGCCGGACAAGTCGAAGCCGGCGTTGTTGAACATCGAAACCGCATGGAACAAGCCGCGGTATACGGCTTCGCCGACCGGAAAATCAAGCGACCAGCGGATCGCCAGCAGCAGCGCCGCGACGAGCTCGATCGTCAGCGAGTAGACGAGCACTTTGCGGATGAGCCGGACGATCCCTTCCATCGATCCTTGATTGAGCGCTTCCTGCAAAATGAGCCGTTCCCGCAGCGAAATGCGTTTGCGCAGCACGAGCGCGATCAGCGTCGACATCGTCATGAAGCCGAGTCCGCCGACCTGGATGAGCGCCATGATGACGATTTGCCCGAATACGGAAAAATAAGTGCCCGTATCGACGACGACAAGCCCCGTTACGCAGGTCGCGGACGTGGCCGTAAACAGCGCGTCGACGAACGGCAAGCCTTGGCCGTTCGAAGTCGACACCGGAAGCGACAGCAGCACGCCTCCGAGCACAATGATCGCCGCGAAGCCGATAACGAGAATTTGCGGCGGCGTAAGCCGTTCGAATACCGTTCTGGTTCGGTTGCTTTTCAAAGGGGTCACCTCCGGCGGTTGAACGAGCTCGAATCGGTGCGGGTCCAGGGAGAAAACCGCCTTTTTGGGAACAACAAAAAAAGGCACTGGAAGACCAGGTGCCGTTTTCGCGGATTGGTTTCCTGACTGGAGCCTACGAGGTTAGCTGACGGATTCGGGTTGTTAGGCACCCTATTCGCGACGGCCGCCGGAGCGGCTTATGCGAAATTCACCCCAAAATACATGGTTCCCCCGTTTTCGCAAAGAAATTCGGCTCGTTATGGTTGATAAGGTCTGACGAAGTGATTATAATCCTGCGGCGGCAATAGTACAAAGCCGCAATTTCATGAAAAAACCGTTGAAAACGCGAATGAAGTCAAATTCCGGAGCGTGTCGGACCGTTTTCGCGGTCGGCACCTTCCTTGCTTCCGTTTAAGTGGCATTTCGAAATAAAGTGTGTTACGTTAAGGAGAACGCCCCAAAATTCGGGCCTTCGAGGTTCGCTTCGATCGAAGGCGCTTGCGGGGATACGATACGGAACCTTATTCGCGGGGAGGTCACGCATGCGGCAGCACCCTATTACCCGGCTCGGAACGTGGGCGATCGTCGGCATCATCCTGTTCGTCGTTACGAACTGGTGGCCGTCGATCGCGGGGAAGGACGAATCCGCGGTCATCGCCGAAACGCGCCCCGCCCTCTCGAAGCAGGCGGCCGCGGCGGCGGCCGAAGCCTACATAGCCGGCCTAAACGGCGGGTCCGTGCAGGCGACGCTCGTCATGTACGAATCCGATCAGCTGCTGAGCGGCTACGTGCAGAAGGAGCGGCTGGTCAAGCCGTATAAAGCGGAGTTCGAGAAGCTCGTGCCGATCGACTATTACCGGGTCGAGCTCGGAGGCGGCGGGAAAACCGGCTTTTTGGTCGACGTCGACCTGAAGAGCGGCGAAGTGATCGGCTGGCAAAAACGCAGCGACGGCGCGGCGCCTTCCGTGCGCGAAGGTCGCCGCATCGCCGAATCGTATATGCGTCAGGCGGGCAAGCCGCTGGAGTCGTACGAGATGCTGCTGCCGAACAAGACTCAGCCTTATCAGTTCGCGTTCGAGCATCGGAGCGCGAAGCTCGGGGAGGCGAAGCTGCGGCAGGTCGTCGAAATTCGCGGCGGCGAGGTGACCGCGTACCGGACGGAGCTGCGCGCGCCGGACAGCCATATCGCCTGGGTCGAGCGGCAGGATCGCGCCGCGGCGTCCATGACGTCGTGGAACCTGATCATTTCGGCGGCGATGGGCCTCGCGGCGATCGTTCTCATGATCGTCCACCGGAAACGGATCGCCTTCGTCCGCGGCTTGTGGCTGACGTTTACGTTTCTCGTCCTGTACTGGACGAACAATTCCAATATGGCGCCCGCCTTCAAAACGTTGTCGTCGCCCGGAGCCGATCCGTTTTTGTCCGTCGACGCCGCGCCCGGCATGGTAATCGTCATGAACGTCGTCGTCACCTTGATGGGGCTGATCGGCTACGTTTCGCTCGCCGCCGGGCAGCCGCTATGGCGCGATCACGGCATGCGCCCGTGGCCGAGATGGCGGGAGCCGGCGTTCGGCGTTCATACGACGGATAGCATGAAGCGGGGCTATATGATCGCCTGCTTGATGCTCGGCCTGCAATCGCTGCTGTTTTTCGTAGCCGAGCAGCGGTTCGACATGTGGGCGGTGACCGATCCGTCCGGCTCGCTGTACAACCTGTACAGGCCGGAGCTGTTTCCGCTCATGGCGTGGACGGCCGCGATATCCGAAGAAGCGATATACCGCTTTTTCGGCATCGCGCTTTTCAAGAAGCTGCTGCGCAGCACGTTTCTCGCCGTGCTCGTGCCGAGCATGATCTGGGCGTTCAGCCATACGCAATATCCGATCTATCCGGTATATACGCGATTCGTCGAAGTGACGGCGCTCGGGGTTTTGCTCGGATACGCGTTTTTGAAATACGGCTTCGCGACCGTCCTGTTCGCGCACGCCGTCATGGACAGCCTGCTCATGAGCTTCTCGCTGATGAACATCGGCACGGCCGCGGACATCGCGCTGGGCTTGGTTTACATCGTTTCGCCGGCCTTGCTGGCCGTGCTGCTCCGGATGCTGCACCGGCGGTTTATCGCGCGGCGGGGCGTTTCGGATTTTCGGACCTAGCGGCGGCGAATGGCGTCGGTCGGGTATGCGTGCCGGAGTTGCGGAACCGATTTCCGCTAATTCGGCCCCATACGCTGCGTTAACCTCGGCAAACGAAAAAAATCCGCTATTTCGTCCTATTCGGCTGTTTGAAGCCGGAATCGGTCGGAATAGCGGAATTTTTTTTCTTTATTTTAACGAAAATGCCGGGAAAATTGCGTAGTGACGGAAATCGGTTCCGCTATGATGCGTCAGGCGAACCGGCGGAGCACTTTCGATCCCGGGGCGCGAACCTGCGCGCTATTCGGCGGCATCCGCCGATTCGTCCGGCCCGTGCAGCGCGGCCAATATGTCGCGGGCGAGCTTGTCGCCGATGCCGATCGGCCGGAAATCGTCGACGGACGCCTCCTTGATTTTTTTCAGCGAGCCGAAATGCTTCAGCAGCAGCTTGCGCCGCTTCTCCCCGATCCCCGGGATGCTGTCCAGCTGCGAAACGACCATCGATTTCGCCCGCGTCTCGCGGTGAAACGAAATGGCGAACCGGTGCACTTCCTCCTGGATGCGCTGCAGCAAGTAAAATTCCTGGCTGTCGCGCGGAATCGGCACGACCTCCGGCGGATCGCCCATCATCAGCTGCGCCGTCTTATGCTTCGCGTCCTTGACGAGACCGCATACCGGAATGTACAGGCCGAGCTCGTTTTCGAGCACGTCGATCGCCGCCGATATTTGGCCCCGCCCCCCGTCCACGACGACGAGATCCGGCAGCGGCAGCCCTTCCTTCAGCACGCGCTCGTACCGCCGCCGCACGACCTCGCGCATCGTCTCGTAATCGTCCGGACCTTTGACGGTCCGTATTTTGTATTTGCGGTATTCTTTCCGGTCCGGCTTGCCGTCGACGAATACGACCATCGCCGAAACCGGGTCGGCGCCTTGAATGTTCGAGTTGTCGAACGCCTCGATGCGGCGGACGGCGCCGAGGCCGATCCATTCGCCGAGACTTTCGACCGCTTTCACCGTCCGCTCCTCGTCCCGTTCGATCAAGCGGAACTTTTCTTCGAGCGCGACGCGGGCGTTGTCGCACGCCATGCCGACGAGCTGCTTTTTCCTGCCGCGCTGCGGCAGGTGCACCTTGATGTGCAGCCATTTCTCGAGCAGCTCGGCGACCTCGGGATCGGCCTGCCGCTCCTTCGCCTTTCCGTCGGCGCCGTCCTCACCCTCGTCCGGCCGCTCCGCGATCGAAGCCGCCTCAGCCTCGCCCTCGCCGTATTCGGCCGCGCCCTCCCGCACCGTCGCCGCGGCTTCGGCGTGTCCGGCCGGCTGCTCCGGCTTCCGCTGCGTCCCGGCCGGCAAAAACACTTCCTTCGGCATCGCCGGATTATCGCTGTAATACTGCGTGACGAACGTGATGAAATCGTCGTACTCGTTGCCGTAGTACGGGAACAGCGAGACGTGACGCTCGATCATTTTGCCTTGGCGCATGTACAAAATTTGCACGCACATCCAGCCCTTGTCGACGGCGTAGCCGAACACGTCGCGGTCGACCGCGTCGTTCATCGTGATCGTCTGCTTCTCCATCAGCGCGTCGATGCCCGCGATCTGGTCGCGCAGCTCTTTGGCGCGCTCGAAGTTCAGCTCCTCCGCGGCCGCGGTCATTTTGCGTGTCAGCTCTTCCTTGATCGCTTCGTGACCGCCGTTCAAAAAGCGGGTAATTTCCTGCACCATCCGCTCGTATTCGCCGGCCGGCACCTCGAACTCGCAAGGCGCGACGCACTGGCCGAGATGGTAGTACAAGCAGACGCGATCCGGCAGCGTGTTGCATTTGCGCAGCGGATACAGCCGGTCGAGCAGCTTTTTCGTTTGCTGCGCCGCAAAGGCGTTCGGGTACGGGCCGAAATATTTGCCTTTGTCCTTCAGCACTCTGCGCGTCACCTCGAGGCGCGGATGCTTCTCATGCGTAATCTTGATATACGGAAACGACTTGTCGTCCTTGAGCAGGACGTTATAGCGCGGATGATGCTGCTTGATCAGGTTGCACTCGAGAATGAGCGCCTCCATGTTGCTGGCCGTGACGATATATTCGAAATCGCAAATTTCCGCGACGAGGCGCTGCGTCTTGCCGTCGTGGCTGCCGGAAAAGTACGACCGCACCCGGTTTTTGAGCACCTTCGCCTTGCCGACGTAGATGATCGTGCCGTCGCGGTTTTTCATCAAGTAGCAGCCCGGCTTGTCCGGCAGCAGCGCCAGCTTGCGCTTGATCGCTTCGGCGATTTTGTCCGCTCCCCCGCCTCGCTCTTCCGTCATGCTTCACCCCTCCTTCGGTAACCCCGACACCCCGACCGTACAAAAAAAGCTCCGTTGTCGCAAACGCGAAACGGAACTCCCGTTCGTTCCTTATCCAATTATACGACGAGCGGGACTGTTCGCACAATCCCGCTCCGGCCGGTACGTATCGCGATTACAGATGACGGCCTACGACGTTTTTCAGCGCGTCCTTCGGCTGGAAGCCGACCACTTTGTCGACCGGCTGGCCATCCTTGAAGACGATCAGCGTCGGGATGCTCATGACGCCGAAGCGCGAAGCCGATTCCGGGTTGTCGTCCACGTTCAGCTTGGCGATCTTCAGCTGCTCGCCGACTTCTTTATCCAAATCTTCCAGCACCGGGGCGATCATTTTGCAAGGTCCGCACCACGGAGCCCAAAAATCTACAAGAACCGTTCCGCCGCTCTCGACTTCGCTTTTGAACGATTGGTCGGAAACTGTAACGATAGCCATCGAATTGTCCTCCCTTGTACTAACAAAAAGTGTGTCACTATAATTATTTTAATTAATTTTGTCCAACATGTAAAGTATACCACAAGTCGCACCCGTTTCATAACTGAAAACATATTCCGCACGCATCCCGCGCATACTATGCCGGAACAAGGATACGGTCGCTCGGGACGGCTTCGCCCCGGGAGGTTTCTTGCCCGGCGAAAAATGCGTTCGGGGTTCGCCGGCGCAATGTTTGAAGTTTTGTCACTTGTTTTCCTTTACAACCCATTCGGCGATTCGGTATACTGAACATAGCCAATTTTGCCAAGCTCGGGAGGAACATGGAATGACGGACCCTAGAATGCATATTAACGAAGAACCGAGAAACGATTTTCTCGATGTCGCGATCGGCTTCGGCGCCACGTTCGGATTTTTCTTTCTCGTTGCGCTCGTAGCTACGATCATTGAACTGTTCGTTTAAAATGACGCGCGGTTTTATGCCGCGACCGTACGAGTAAAAAGCTCTTTCGCCCGATGCAGGCGAAAGGGCTTTTTTTGTATGTGTCAATCAACCGGCGGTTGAGAAGCATATCGCTCCTCGATTACCAAATATAAGATATCGTTATATGTCGGGTATCGGAAACGGCTTCGGCTCCCGTTTGCCGCGTTTCTCGTTCAGACAATCCATATTCATGTCGGATATCCCTCCGTCAAGCGCGAATTTGCACAAAATGATGAAACGGGATGCTATAATTAAAAAAACGTCATGATGGGGACGGTGTAACGATGTCCGTCATCTCCGTACAAAACGATTACGATTTTTATATTTCCGAAATCGAGTATTTTAACGAACGCGAGGCGAATCCGGAATGGAGAATCGACGGACTCGTCTACCACAATTTTTACATTATCGCCTTCTGCAAAAGCGGCGAGGCGATTTATCGGTTCAACGGTACCGAGCATACCGTACGCAAGGGCGACCTGCTGTTTTTCCCGAAAGGACTCGTTCGCTCCGCCCATTCCAATCCGGACAATCCGTGGTCGTTTTATACGATCACCTTCGACGTTCGTTTCCAAAACGAGCAAGCCCGCGAGCTGTTCGACCGGTTCGATTACGTCATTCGCAGCCCGCAGCTGTACAAGCTGCAGACGATTTTCACCGAATTCAACCAGGTGTGGACCGGCAAGCGCAACGGTTTTACGATCCAATGCAAAAGCCTCATTATGAACATCCTGTACGCGATGATCCGCGAGCGGGATCGGCAGACGCACGGCTCGGCGCATTACAATGCGATCGAGCAAACGACCAACCACATTCTCGCCCACTACACGGACCATTTCTCCATCGCCGAGCTGGCGCGGCAGACAGGGTTAAGCCCCTCCCATTTCCGGCTGCTGTTCAAAAAAATTACCGGCATGACCGCGGTGCAATACCAAAACCATATCCGCATCAACAAGGCGAAAGATTTGCTGATGAGCGGCGAATGCAACGTGACCGAAGCCGCTTTGTCCGTCGGCTTCCAAGACATTTATTATTTCAGCCGGCTGTTCAAGCAGCTGACGGGCGAATCGCCGTCCCGGTACATCAGGGGGTAGGCGGCGTTCCCTGGGGAGACGGCCGCCCCAGCGAAACCGGATTATCGCGGCAAATCGTAAATGCCGTTGCGGTACGCCTCCACAAGCGCGAACATAAGCGGCGCGAAGCTGTGTACCTCGTCGCGGTGCGGCAGCTTAAGCGTGACGTACGCCCGGACACAGGCAGCCCGGACAGCTGAGCTCCGTGGAAAAGCCACAGCCGTGCGTTTGGACTGGTGCGGCAGCAGTGCCGCCGACAGCGCCTTGAAATAGGCTTCCGCCTTCGGCCGATGCGCCGAACGATTTGCGCCACAGAAAACGGAACCGACTGCAGGACGGCAGCCGGTTATCCGTTTCGGTTAAGCGCTTTATTTGCCGCTTTTGGCGTTGTATTCGTCGATCGCCTTCTGCGAAGCCTGCTCGGCGGTGCGGAACGCCGAATTGATGTCTGCCTCGCCTTTCAGGATCGAAAGCGCGGTATTGACGTTAATATTAATTAGGCTCGGATCGATGGCGGGCGTGTATACGATCGGCGCCGGCTTGTTCATAAACAGCGCCTTGTAGTTTTTGTCCTTGAACGGCGTATCCTGCGCATATTCGTTGCGCACCTTGTCCGCAGTGAGGACGGACATCCAGCCTTTGCGGGCGAGCGCGATCTGGTATTCCTCGGACACCATAAACTTGATCACCTTGAGCGCCGCATCTTTGTTTTTCGCCATCTTGGTCGGGCCGAAAAACATCGGGTACAGCTGAGAGCTTACGCCGGGCTTTTCCTTGAAGGCGGGTAAGGAAACCAAATCCCAGTTCATCGTCGAAAGCTCCGTCGGGTTGGTCAAATAAAGCTGCGCGAAAAAGGCGAGCGTCGCCACGTTTTGATCTTTGATAAAGCTGTTGATGCCGTTAAGCGCCCCCCCTTGAAGAAAGCTTTGCTTGTATGCCTCGCCGCCCATCATTTTGCCGAGCAGCGTTTCGTACAGCGTTTTCCAGCCGGGGTCGGTATTGATCAGCGGCTTGCCGGTCACTTTGTCCACCCGGGCTAGCGACAGCTGGTTGGCGCGCAAAATGTGGCTGAACGTCGTGGCGAAGCCGTAATATTGCCGGTCGCCGTCGAAACGCGTCATTTTTTTGGACAGCTCGGCCGCTTCGTCCCACGTCATACCGTCCTTCGGGTACGGCACGCCGAATTTCCCGAACAAGTCCTTGTTGTAATAAAGCGCTTCAACATTGCTCTGAACCGGCAAGCCGTAAATCGGGCCGCCCGTGTTGACCTTCATCGCCTCGAGCAGCGTCGGTTCGAACTTGCTCGTGTCGATCGCTTCCGTCTTCATCCAGTCGGTAATGTCCACCTGCAAGCCGTAATCCAGTAAAGCGCTTTCGAAGTTGCCGATCGTCGCGTAATAAATGTCGATCGTCGTGCCGGCCGCCACCAGCTCGGGCAGCGTCGTCGCTTTGTTGTTCGGGTCCACCCGGATGTAAGTCAGCTTGTAGTTCGGAAACTTTTTGCGGACCGGTTCCCCGTAATAGCGGTCGAAATATTCCTGCGATTGCTGCGAGTTGCCGAAAAACGCCAGTTCCGCCGCTTCGTTGTAATCGTCCGCCTTCGGGACGTTAGATGTCCCCGGCGGCGTGTCCGTGGAAGCGTTTCCATATCCGCAAGCGCCAAGCATGAGAGTGGTTGCGCACACGAGCGGAACCGCCAATGCCATCCTGCTTTTTCTGTTTCGCAAACGAATCGAGCCTCCTTCTTGCATTGATAACATTTGTTTCTTTTCGGGCAGACCGGTCGGACGGGTGTACCGCGATCGGTCCCAACAACCTACTGCTCCATTCTATCCGTTTGCGGCATCGCACGACATGCAGGAAACAACTAAGTATTAATCCGATTCGCTTACAATTCCTCCCACGCCCGAAGCGGCCTTATTCTCCCCGCCGCTTGATCACTGCAGCAGGACGCCCAACGCGATCGTCGGATGCTCGTCGATTTCGATCGCTCCGCCCCGCGGGCAAATTTTTCGCCTCCGGGCTGAGCAGGCAGGACGGGTGCGCTCGTACTCCGGCATGCTGTATCCGCCGTCCAAATTCGACCACAAGCTCATCCCTGCCTCATCTCGGCCCCCATATCGCCTTCCATCACCAGCTCCTCGCCGCTCGCCAACTCCCGCCGGACGATTAGCGGCTTGTCAAGCGACCCGCTTTGGTAATACACGTATTTGCCGTCCGGACTCCATGTTTGCCAATACCCGGTATGGAAATAGCCCGAATGCAGAGCGGCGCGGCCGAATCGGTCGAGCACCCGGCCGCCGCTCGATACAATCAATACTTCGCCGGTCTGCGTCTCCAAATTCCCGCCCGCCATCAGCACCCGTCCCGAACCGTCCGGCGCATAAGGACTCACCGTATAATAGCTGTGCACGCACCAGCGGTCCGCGACAGACAGCGGGCGGACGAGCAGTTCGTTAATCGTCCGGATCGAATTCATGGCGCGGCTCCTTCGCTCCCAAAATGTCGACGCCTTCAAGCATACCCTCATTATAGTCGGAGCCGCCGCAGGGGCACCATTCATGAAATGACCAAGGTTTGCACAAAATGATTGTTTCCGCAAAAAAATGCTTTCATCGGTCCGCTATACGTTCGACGCCTGCAAGGCGGCATTCGGCGAAGCGATCGACGCGTTCGGCAGATAAAAAAAACTGCCCGCCACGAATCGAGCAGCGTCAAAGGGACGGAGCCATGCACCGAGCGCCCGTCGTCAGGCTGCATCCGGGGGAGATCGATTTTGTCGGAGACACACTAACGAAACATATTTTATTAATAGTGAACGAGATTTGCTTATTTGCCATCTAGTTCGAGGAAATCCGACGATAGTACCCTGCATTTCACTATTACCGAACTTAAATTCGGCAATAGTGAACTTGCGTTCATAGATCGCCCGAAATCTCGTTTTTCGCACCAATAGCGCCGTCGCGTTTGTTAACAATGAAATTCGGTTCACTATCGCCGTAACCGACCCATATCGGGACGCCAGAACGAACGCCGAATGCACGGGCGAACAAACCCGCACCCGAACGCAGGCACGGACGCACGAACGCATGGACACACGCTGTCACTCCGGCGAAACTAGAACTTTCGGCACATAAGAAAAGCATGCGCTCGAAGCCTTTCGGTGATGTACATCCGTGTTTTAGCAGTAGCTTATTCTGTTAAAGAATGTCACACTTTGCTTTAGCGAAGTTAAACCAAAAAAAACCAGAGGCTCTGCCTCGGGTCTTTGGCGTATCCGTTTCGTTTGCGCGTAAGGAGGGCATGGGAAAGGGCTCGACCGCTGTTGAAATCGGCCTCCTTGGATTGTCATGGACTGCAGTCGGAATCCGATTTCAAAGCCGGACAAAAAAAACGGGGGCTTCAGCTCCCCGCCTTCCCCCGCTTGTTCGTCCCGTTGACGACGATCACGTCGACGAACGGCCGAATCCGGTCCATAATCCGCTGTCCTTTATACTCCTCGTCCCCGTCCTTGCTCGTAAAGCTGAAATGCTTCTCCAGCTCGTCCGGTTCGTGGTTGGACGTGAAAAACGTCGGCTTCCGGTTCATCCGGTAATTGAGTATCGCGCCCATGACGTGATCGCGCACCCACGGGTTCAAATTTTCCGCGCCGATGTCGTCGAACACGAGCAGGTCGGTTTCCTTCAGCAGCTCGATCGTCTCCTTGATCCGCTGCGGCTCGGCGAACATCGACTTCAAATCTTCGACGAAGTCCGGCATGTAGACGATCGCCCCGGTATGGCCGCTTTTCGCCAGCTGGTACAGCATGTAGCACATGAGAAACGTTTTGCCGGTGCCGAACGGGCCGACCAAATACAGCCCTTCCCGCTGCAGCCCTTCGGCTTGCGTCCGGCGAATATATTTCAGAATGGCGCCGACCGCCTCCACCCGCTCCGGATCGATGTCCACGATTTCGTCGGTCGAATAGCCGTGCGTCAGCGCCGTGTTGTCGATGTAGAAGCTGCGAATCCGGCCCCGGATCGCGTCCTGCGCCTGCTGCGCGATCAGCTTCCGGCACGTCACCTTCCGGTCGTGAACGTACGTCCGGCCTTGGACCGATTCGACCGCGATCATCGTATAATGCCCTTCGAAATCGTTCGGACATTGCTCGAGCCCCGGGCAATTCGAGCAGTTGCGATGCTCGGTCACGTACTGGTACAGCTTGTTCATGTTGAGCTTGACCGTATGGTCGTCCAGCTCCGGATGGGCGGCGCGCAGCTTCCGAACGAGCGGATCTTCCAGAAGCAGCTTCGTTTTTTGTTCGGCCGCCCGGGCGAACGAGGCGCTTCGCCACTGGCCGAGCACGTCGGATAACGATTCCATGTCGATCGGCACGCTCCTTTCGTTCGTCTCCCGTTCAGAATGGCCGCCGCGCGAAATGCGGCCCGAAGCCGCGGCCTGTCAAAGCCAAAGTCAACGTCAAGTGCCTTTGCCGTCGATTTCGCGGGCCAGCTTGCGAATTTCCGCCAGCTTCTCCTCGCTGACCGGCTTTTGCGCGGGTATGTCGGTAATGATCGCGATTTTCGGCTTTTGCTGGCGCATGCCGCGGCTTTTGCCGGCAAGCGTTCCGGACCTGCCCTCCGCTTTGCCGGAGCGCTGCTTCCGTTTGAGCGTCTGTTCGCGTATGTAGGCGACTGCTTGTTCGTAGCTCGAAATTCCTTTCGCCAGCATGTTGGAGGCGACGGTATCGATATAATTTTTCGTCCACGACGATTCCTTGTACACGTGCAGATGGTGGATCATGACATTGATCACTTCGTCCGGCATCCGGTAGTTGACGTCGATTTTCTCGAAAATTTCGGACACCGTCTTCGGGACGGACCCTTTCTGGAAAAACCGTTCGAGCACCTTCGTGTACGGCTCGTTGCGCATAATCAGGTTGTACTGGTGCTGGTTGCACTGATTCATGAACATCGGCGGCACTTCGAGGTAATATTCCATCTCCACCGGCTTTTCCTCGATCGCGTCTCCCGGGGAAGACCTCGCCATGCCGGCGATTTTGTGGAACAGCCGCTCCCGCTCCTGCTCGCGGTCCTTGTCCTGGCGAAAATATAAGTTCGCTTTATATTGCAGCATATCGACCTCGAGCTTGCCGTCCTCGGTAAACATGCCGTCTTCGTCCAGCAGCCTGCACGTTTCGCGCAGCGATAAGTTGAATTTGCGGGCGATCTTGTTAATTTCGAACATTTGATCGGGGTTGTGGCGCAAATTTTCGACGAATGGACGATTGCGGGACGTGCCTCGGGGAAACCGCTGGATGATTTCGCTGTAGTGGAACGCCTTCGACGTGACGTCGAGATGACGCTCCGTCTCCCGGGCCGGCGCCGTCTCCTGCAGCGCCTGCTCCAGCTCGTGGTCGAACATTTGCGTATTGAGCCGGAATATTTCGTAGAACGGCACCGACAAATCTTCCGACAACAGCCCCGGATCCTGCATTTCCTCCGGTTCGGGCGAATAAAACTGCTCCCGCAGCGACAATACCGCGTATTTGCCGACCTTATCGTGCAGCAGCATGACGAGATGCTGGTTTTTGAAAAATTCTTGCGGCGTGAGCGGCCCGCTCAGCACGTACTCGTACATGTAGTCGTCGGCCGCCGGCGAATATTTGCGGTTCGTCTGCAGAAGACCGATCGCTTCCAGCTTCGACGCCTGCTCCGCCAGCAGCTTGCGTCCCCGCTCGCCGGGCTCGAGGTCGAGCGCCAGAAACAGCTTCCGCTGCTGCTCCAACTCCGAGAAGCCGGTACGGTCGCCGGAAACTTGCTGATAGAGCGTCTGGTAGACGCTGATCGCGAACCCGCCGATCATCGGCGAATAAATACCGGCCAGCACCCGGTAATCGAGTCCGCTGAGCGCAAAATCCCGGTACACGCAAAACCGGTGATTTTCCGTAAAATGCAATAGATTCGTAATGCGCATGAACGTGTCTCCATTCCTGCCTGGGGCAACTCGGGACGGATGATCGAATCCGTTTCTCTATTCTATCATAAAATCGACCCGAGCGTGTCGAAAACCTTGCGCTTCGAATCTAGCAAAAAATGTCCGGCCGGACGCGACGAAGCCCGGACCGCTTTCCGGGCGTCCGGGCTTTTGTTTCGCCTTACGTATGGATTTCCGGCTGCCGCTGCGCCTCGGAATCCGCGCCGGGAAGCAGCATTTGCGCCATTGACGGGTCCGGCCGGGGGGCGTCCGCCGCCGTCCTCGGCTTGTCGATGCCGGGGCGTACGGACCGGATCCAGCGCCGGATGCTTTCGTTCATCGCGAGCGCGGCTTTTGTCGGAATTTGATGCTTTTCGTCCAATTCGACCGTCTCGCAATTCGGCAGCATCTTCTCGAGCTTGCGTCGGTACCGCTTGAAGCCCCGGTCTTTCCCTCCGCACAGAAGAAGCACCGGAGCCTTCAATTCCCTAAGACGGCCCGTGCAGTTATAGTTCAGACTGTATTTGTAATATTGGTGAATGTTCGCCATGTTTCCGCGAACGGCATCCTTCAGCAAATTGCGGAACGTCAGCCCGCTGTCCGCGTTCCCCCAGGCGATCGCCCACATAAGCAGCCGGGTCATCGGCTTCGTTTTGGACAAATAGCTCGCCAGGCGAATCCGGCTTTTGAGGACGAGGTCGCTCACTTCGGACATGGCGCTGACGAGAATGCCGCCCACGAACCGGTCGGGGTAGTTCAGCATCGCCTCGAGCGCGATCGATCCTCCCGTCGAATAGCCGCAAACGAACGCTTTCGGAATGCCCAAATCGTCGAGCAGCCGCTTCATGTCTTCCGCGATGAGGGCGTACGTCAGCGGAGCGTCGGATGCGCCGCTTCGCCCGTGTCCGCGTATGTCGAACGTCACGACGGTAAACTCGCCCGCCAGCTGCACCTGCTGGTAGCGGAAATTGGCGCTCGTGAGCAGCGGCGGGTGGATGAACACGATCGGCGTTCCTTTGCCGTGGACCTCGTAATGGATGTGCGCCCCGTTGATCGCCGCGATCGGCATAGATGTTTCCCTCCAAAGGAAAATGTCGTATGTTCCTTTGTACGATTCCCCGGAAGGCTCGCATTTATTTCAGAAAAAAAGCTTCCCCGCAAACGGAGAAGCTTCGTCTCAAAACATTTTGTAGCCGCGCACCCGCAGCGCCTGGATCGTTTTGCCGCTCAATATCGCGCCTGCGAGACCGCAGACGAACAGCAAATATTCGCCGAACTTCAGTCCGGCCAGGTGGGCCAGCAGCGAATCGGAATTCCACGCCCAATAGACGAGCATGCCGATCACCGCGGCGAAATACAAATAAATGGGAAAATGGGTCGTTTTCAGCAGCATGTTGAAAATGAAGCCGATGCCGAACATGAGCACGAAGACGAGCACCATCAAAATGACGAGCTGGATGATGTCGATCACGGTATTCCCTCCCGAGGCCATTCCCGAAACTTTCACGTCCATTGTAGTGGAAACGGGATTCGAAGTAAAGGCCTTCCCGTCATTGTCAGGAAAACGTCATACGTTTCGCCGCGATAAACGGTAACGCCCGCGCCCGGTGCGGAATACGCTGGACTATTATAGGCTTTCGCACATCCCCCCAGCGAAACCGAACCGAAAGGAAGGAACGCCCATGCTGAACGAACCGTATACGCTGCCGCTGCAGATCCAAACCGTGCACCGGGTCGGGCCGAAGCTCGACCTGTACGTCCCGCGAATCGTAAACGCGCCGGACGCGGCGGCGCAGACGATCATGAACAACGCGATCGCCGGCGAAGTGCAGTCGATGCTGAAACAGCTCGGGTACGTCCCGAATTCGAAGACGACGGAAATCAGCGGCTTTTACGAAATCAAGACGAACGAACGGGGGCTGCTCAGCGTCGCCTTGAACATTTACGGCTATACGGAGCATGCGGCCCACGGCTTGACGCTCATCCATTCGCTGACGTTCGACATCCGGACCGGCCGGTCATATGCGCTGGCGGACTTGTTCGCGAAAGGCGGCGATTACGTCCGGCGCATATCCGGCATCGTGAAGGCGCAAATCGCGGAACGCGGCATCGAAACGCTGGAGCCGTTCGTCTCGATTCGTCCCGACCAGGACTTTTACGTGGCCGACAAAGCGCTCGTCGTCTATTTTCAGCTGTACGAAATTACGCCGTATGTGTACGGCTTCCCGATGTTCCCGATTTCCGTCTATTCGCTGCAGGACCTGATACCGGACGACAGTCCGATTCAGCCCATGCTCGTCAACGGTTGAGCGGCGCCTTCCCGCCGCGGCGGCGGAGGCGCGTTTTCCCTTCCTCATTTGCCCATCGGCGGCCGATTCGATACAATGAAGGACGAAAGCCCGATCCATCGAAACGGACCTACTCAGAGAGGAGCCTTTGACCTATGAGCGAAGCGGTACAAACATTGGAGGGCTGGTACGCCCTGCACGATTTTCGCGCGATCGATTGGAACGCCTGGAAGCGGCTTTCCGCGGACGAGCGCACCAAAGCGGAGGACGAGCTGCAGACGATGCTGAGCGAATGGAACGGCATCGAGCAGCAGAAGAAAGGAAGCACCGCTTTTTATTCGATCGTCGGCCAGAAGGCGGATTTCGTCTTCATGCATTTGCGCGAAACGTTGGACGAGCTGAACGAGCTGGAAAATGCGTTCAATAAATCGGCTTTCGCCCAATATACGATTCCGGTTTATTCGTACGTATCCGTCGTCGAGCTGAGCAGCTACATGGCGAAGCCGGGCATCGATCCGATGGAAGATCCGGAAGTGGCGGCGCGATTGAAGCCGATTTTGCCGAAAACGAAACATATTTGCTTCTACCCGATGAACAAACGCCGCTCCGGCGAAGACAACTGGTATATGCTCAGCATGGAGGAGCGCCGCGGCTTTATGCGCAGCCACGGAATGATCGGGCGCAGCTATGCCGGACGCGTCAAGCAGATCATTACCGGGTCGGTCGGCCTGGACGACTGGGAATGGGGCGTGACGCTGTTCGCGGACGATCCGCTGACGTTCAAAAAGCTCGTCTACGAAATGCGCTTCGACGAGGCGAGCGCCCGTTTCGGCGAATTCGGCGCGTTTTACGTCGGCAACCTGCTCGACGCCGATAAATGCCGCAGCATGCTGCGCGTATGAGCGAAGCCCCGCGAAACGACGCGGAGCTTAAACATTAAGCCCGATCCGCCGTGGATCGGGCTTTGTTATATCGTCAAGGAAGGCAGACCGGTAATTGCAGCTTCCTTTTCTCGATTTCTTTGCGCAAAATCTGAATAAAATCTTCGTCGAGCTTCCACTGTACCGACCGGATATAGCACTCGACCAGATGCTCGTCCTTCAGCAATCTCATCGCGCACCCTCCCATAGCAAAGCGTTCGGATCGCTTTCCAGTTCGCGGATCGCCGTATCCGTTATACGCTTGAACGTCTGCGCTTTCTGCAATATTTCACGGGACATGTCCTGCAAAAACAAATCGCGCTCTCCGACATCGGCCGGCAAAGTGAGGCGGTGCTTGTTATTGTGCAACACGGTTTGAATCGCCAGTTCAAAGAAACGCTCGTCTCCTTGACTTACCTTCATCATTTGTCCCTCCCAAGCTGTCATCGTGCAGCATGACTGATGACACGACTTCCATTTATATACACCTATGTTACCCAGAAATCGGTCCGGCGTCAGCGCAAACTTGTTGCATTCGAACGCAAATCGATTTGCATTCGAATGCAACAGATCCGGAATTGCGGCTCCCCGGCTTCGTTACCGAGCGGGTAGAGGTTAGCGCCGCCGCTGCTAGCGAATCCTGATAAGCTTATTCGCAGGAAAACGGCTGATCCGAATTTGTAACGAACCCTGACATCGTTATTGAGCCTAAAAATGGAGAAAATGATCCGTTTCGCCGGCAATAACGTTACTGGAATTCGTTACAATTTCAAACGGCCGCATTTGGGGCGAATAACGACCGCTGAGTTCGTTAGCCTTATGCAGCTGAAGCTCGACCATCTGTGAGGGATTCGTCTCTCCTGCCGATCCTGATCCAAACCATACGGATCGGCCGCAAGATCGGGCGAAGCAAACGGACGAAACAGCCGCCCCGCACACCGGACGGGACGGTATTGGCTGCGAGTCGGGTTCGCAATCGCTCTATCGGTAAGAAATATGCCGGGTGCACCCCAATTCGACAAAAAACAACCGTGATTCCGTCGAAAACACGGTATAATGATGCTATGGCATCATTTTCATAGCAAAGGATCGGATTAACGATATGGCGAAAGCGGATCAGCTATTGACCGTGCTGTGGCTGCTCAGATCGAGAAGCCGCATGACGGCGGAACAACTTGCCGAACAATTGGAAACGAGCGTAAGAACCGTATACCGATACATCGACGCCCTGTGCATGAGCGGCGTGCCGGTCGAAGCCGAACCGGGACACGGCGGCGGCTACCGCCTGCCTTCGACGTTCCGGGACGCGCCTCTCTTTTTCAATATCGACGAACTGAAGGCGATGGTGCATGCGGGGCGCTTCGCCGAGCAGGCCGGCTACCCGTACATCGAGCCGCTCCGCCAGGCGACCGGCAAAATGCAAAGC
The DNA here is from genome assembly GCF_036577625.1 of Paenibacillus sp. GYB003. Taxonomy (NCBI): domain Bacteria; kingdom Bacillati; phylum Bacillota; class Bacilli; order Caryophanales; family Paenibacillaceae; genus Paenibacillus; species Paenibacillus sp. GYB003. Next base: position 196,709 of record NZ_JARBDC010000088.1, read on the forward strand.
CGGCTGAGCGAGGAGCAGATGGAGCAGCTGCAGCGGCATACGACCGGCTTCGAAGTGATGCAGCCGAGCTCCCTCCAGGTGGACGAGCAGCTGCTGCAGGAGCTGGAACGCGCCGTAGCGAGCGGCCGGACGGTTCGCATCCGTTACGAGAAATGGAAAGGAGCCGAGGCGGAGGAGCGGAGCGTCAATCCGTACGGGCTCGTGCACCGGATGTTCAAATGGTATTTGATCGGGCACTGCCATCTTCGCGACGATATGCGCGTCTTCCGCGCGGACCGGATCGTTTCCGCGGAAACGTCCGACGAAACGTTCGAGCGGCCGACTTCCTTTTCGCTGCGCGAGTTTATGGAGGACCGGTTCGATTTCGGGCATTACCCCGCGGATCCGGATGAGGAGCGGACGGTTCGGCTGCAAGGCGAGGAGCACGTCATCTCCATGCTTTGCGACAATTGGTTCGTACGCAACCGGATCGTGTCGCAGACGAGAACGGAACTGACGATGACGATTGACTTTACGGGGATGAACGGCTATTTTGCCCGCTACTTGATGTCGTTTGGGAAGTCCATACGGATTTTGGAGCCTGTCGAACTGCGTCAGCTAATTGCGAAGATTGCGCGCGAAGTCGCGGATTTTCATGGCGGGGACGGGTATGGGGCGGAAGGAAGCAATTAATGTCGAACCATCTTCCTTCCTGCAATGAATAAAAAAAGAGACTGTATACCTAGTATACAATCTCTTTTGAAAGGTTTTGCTACTTAAGATATTAGTCCCACCACTGTTTGACTTCTTTGGATTTCGTACCGATTGCCTTCTTGATCGCTTTGATTTCGGACTGCAGGAGGTTGCTTTGTTTCGCGATGACACCGTTTACAAGGGAATTGTTCTTTTTACCGCTTCTTACGGCAAAACCGATTTCCGTAGACCAAACTACAGTTTGCATATGTACCCCTCCTAATTTTTAAATCTAGGAATATTGTATCATAAAAATACGAAAAAAGGAGAATTTTATGAAAAAAACACGACTGATTTTAATAGTCAGCATAGTAGGATTTATACTGGTCCAAAGCTGGTTTATTTATTTAAATATTCGTTATCCTTATATGGGCGTGAATCTCGAGCAAAATCAATCCGGAGAGTGGGTCGTTTCGACCTTCGATCCCGACGGCATTCAAAACAAAATCGACATTCGCTTAGGGGATCAGATCGTTGCGATTGACGGAATTCCTGCAAATGAATTTAAAACGGTCCTGAAATGGAGATCACTCGAGCAGGCCGATGCGGTCGAAATCGCAAGGAACAATGAGCGAATAACGTTATCAACGAAAAATGTCAATAACCCGCTTCAGTTTACTCTTCTTCCTCTGGTTGCCGAAACGATTTGTTTGGTTATCGCCGCTATTTTGTTGAGAAAAATTCCGAACTCCGTTTCCGCCAAGCTGCTCGCATATGTTTTTTTAAGCGTCGGGGGCACGTTTTTGGGCTTAATTGCGTCCATACGCGGTGATGCATTGGGGAAGATCATGATAACTTGTTTTCTTCTGCTTGTTCCCGTATTATTTTTGCACTTCCTGATCGTCTTTTTTAAGGAAAAGGGCGACAAGCAGCTTCCTTCCTATTTATTGAAATATATGTATTCGATCGTTCTATTAAATTTCATCGTACGATTGTCTTTCTTCTTCAAGGACGTGCACGTCTATGACATATACCAATTAACTTCCGTAGCAAGCATCGTCTTTTTCATTCTCTGTACGATGTACGTTTTCGGGCTGCTCATCAAGCTATATATCGAGCATCGAAATGAAAACTCTTATTTGTCGACCGTTATACGGTTTGTTTGGATCGCGCTGCTCGCTTCGTTCAGTCCGATCGTCATCTCTTCGTTCGTACCAAGAATTTTTTCGAAAGCGGAGATCATTTCTTCTCTGTATACCGGATGGTTTGTGCTTATTTTCCCACTATCCTTTGCTTATTTAATGCTGACAAGACAATTATACGACATTCAGATCGTAATGCGGCGCATTCTATTTACCATCATTCTCGCCATTCTGCCTAGTACGCTTGTCGTTATATTGAATGCTTTGATTTTCCAGGAAGCTTACAGCTTGAAACAATTTTTATTTTCGTTTTGCGTTGTCCTGATCATTTTCACCTTCTTCCTTTACTCGATCGAATACATGTACACGCGACTGGAACGGTTCATGTTCCCCCGCAAACATTTGCTGCAGGCGGCGCTCAAAAAAATATCGAAAGATTTGACGTCGACGTTCAGCTTCCGCGAGCTGAAAGACCTCATTCTCCTCGATATCGTCAATACGCTGCAAGTGTACGGCGGAGCGATCGTGTTCAAATACCGCGACAGCACGGAAATCATCCACGAGGGCGAGATCGACACGAAGGAAGTCGAACGGCTCGTGGCCGAGGACGTCCCGGACGAGCATCCGGAGCTGATGAGCTTCGAGATCAACCGGCACGAGGAATATACGAGCTTTCTCGTCATGACCCGCAAAAAGTCGAACACCCGGCTCGGGCTCGAGGAAGTGCAGTGGCTGAACCTGATCATATCGTACCTCGCGGTCAGCCTCGAAAACGTCTACTTGATCCGCAAGCTGACGGACAAGCTGAACCGTCTCGCCTCGCAGCTGCCGGGCGAGCAGGAGGCGCGCGATTTCAACTGGTTCCGCAAGCTGTCGTTCGAGCTGCAGGAACGGGAACGGGTGCGCATCGCCACCGATCTGCACGATACGACGATGCAGGATTTGTTTTTCCTCAAGCGGAAGCTGGCGGCGGTCGGGGCCAAAGACGAGCTGTCCGCGGAAACGAAAGAAACGATTCGCGGCCTCGTCGAGTACATCGAGATCATCAACGTCAATTTGCGCCAAAGCTGCTTCGACCTGAATCCGTACTTGCTGCAGGAAGTCGGGCTCGTGCGGACGATCGAGAAAATCGTCGAGCGGGAATCGTACTCCTGTCCGTTCCAAATCAAGTTCGACGCCTCGCACGTTCAGGCGATCGAGCGGAAAGATTTGGAATTTAAGCGACATTTATTCCGAATCGTGCAGGAATTGCTTAATAATGCGAAGAAACATTCAGAAGCGTCTCTCGTCCATGTCCGACTGACGACGCTCGGCGGCAAATTCGTCCTGCACTACCGCGACGACGGCGTCGGCTTCGATCCCGAAAGCCTCGACGCGCCGGATATGGGCGCGTCCGGAGTCGGCATGGAGCAGCTGCGCAGCCGCATTTTGCATATGCAGGGCCAACTGGAGCTCGAAGCCGGCCAAGGTTCCGGCGTCGATATCCGCATCTCGTTTCCGATGAAAGAAGGGTTGACGGCATGAAGCGCGCGTTTCGTACGATCGTCGTGGACGACCATCCCGTAGTCGCCCGGGCGACCAAACATATTCTGGAGCAAATCGACGGCGTCGAGGTCGTCGGCATCGCCGCAAACGGCGAAGGGTGCCTGGCGCTCGCCGAGGAGCACCAGCCCGATCTGCTGTTCCTCGACTACCATTTGCCCGACTTTTACGGCAGCGTCGTCGCCGAGCGGGTCCGGCGCGTTTCCCCGGGCACGCACATCGTCATTTTTACGGGAATCGACGTGGCCGACATGTACAACCATTTGCTCGAAATCGGCGTCAGCGGCATTTTGTCGAAGGAAGCCAGCGAAACGACGATCCAGAACATCGTCCGCTGCATTTTGGACGATCATACGATGATTCCGCTTCCGATCTACCGGCAAATGCGTTTGTCGACCCGGCAGCAAGCGTCCGAGGCGGAGCCTATCGATTTGTCCGCCGACGAAATCGTCATTATGACGATGCTCGTCAAAGGGGCCACGCACGAGCAGATCGCCGAGCATATTCACGTCAGCAAGCGGTCGGTCGACAATTATTTGAAAAAAATATACGAAAAAATCGACGTATCGAGCCGCATTCAAGCGATCGAGAAATTCGTGAGAAGCCCGCTATACGCCGAGCGACAGGAGGATCATTGACGATGGAAGCCGCCATTTTGCGCGAAACCGAGCTTTGGATCGACCGGCTGGTGCCGGTGCCTTCCTTCAACGACCTGCTGAAAACGTTCGTCCGCGACAAGGCGGCGGAACGTTCGCGATGGGGCGAGATGACGCGCCGCGTCCATTTCATGTTCGGCGGCGACTCGCCGCATATCGACCGAATCGCGGCCATGACCGAGCTGATCGTGCTGGCGCTCGACATCGCCGACGACCTGCAGGATAAGGACAATACCGAAAAAAGCTGGATGCAGTGCCCGAACGAGCTGTCGCTCAACGCGGTCATGGCGCTGCTGATGGGGACGCTGGGCGAGCTCGGCCGGCTCCGGGCGGAGCATCCCGGAGAGCCGCTTCCCGATCCGGGCGAAGCCGCACTGATCGTAATGAACGCGGTGAACGGCCAATACCGCGACCTGATCGGCGATATCGTCACCGAGCAGGACTACATCGCCGTCGTGCAGCAAAAATCGTGCATGCTGCTGAAGCTGGCGTATTACATGGGCTACGGCGGCCTGCCGGAGGCGCGGTCGATCGAGCCGCAGATGGATTTGCTGGCGGGCTACCTGGGCGTCGTCTCCCAGCTGGCCAACGATCTTCGCGACGTCCTGCGCTATGACGTCAAAAACGATCTGCTGCATAAAAAAAAGACGCTGCCGATCTTATTCCTGCTCGGCGACGAGGACGGCGAGTTCACCGTCATCCGCCGCTATTACGAGGGCGCCGTCGGGCGGGACGAGTTTTTGAAGCAAAAAAGCGCCTGTCTGGATTACATTCGGGACTCGGGCTGCGTCGAGTATACCGAAGTGATCAAGACGCTGTTTTTGCAAAAGGCGGAGGAGACGTTCGAGGCGATCGAAGCGGCCGAGCCGGCCTGGAAAGAGCGTTTCCGCGAGCTGGTCATCGGGCCGCGCGAAGACGCGGAGGGCGAAGCGCAAGCCGAATCGACCGAGGCGGCGACCTGAGACACGCCCGGTCAATAAATCCGCATGACCGAGGAGGCCGGCTCGTGCTTGCTTTCCCTGTATTCGGTCGGAGTGCCGCCGACGAGCCGCTTGAACACTTTGGCAAAATAGCCGGGCGTCTCGAAGCCGGTCATCCGCGCGACGTCGGCGATCGACAGCGACGTCGTCGACAGCAGCGACACCGCCTCCTCCATGCGCACCTTGTTCAAGTACGCGACGGGCGACATTCCGACAACCCGGCGAAACTGCTTGCAGAAATGATACTTCGACAGCTTTTCGGCGTCCGCGATATCTTGAAGCGCAATCGCCCGGCCGTAATGCTCCTTCATGAACCGAATCGCGTCCGAAAAAGCTTCCGCATGCGGCGGCGGCTCGGATTTCCCCGCCCGGCCGGCTTCGTCCCAGGCGTTCAGCAGCCATTCGTAAATGCGGACCGATTGATCGACCGCGCCGCCGAGTCTCCCGCTTTTCGCCTCCCCGTACAGCTGGAACAGCAGCCGAATCGGCTTGCTGTCCTTGCCGAACGGCAGCACGCGGCCGCGGCCGCACAGCTGCTGCCAATACGGGGCCGCCGTATCCCCGCCGAAACGAAGCCAGAGCACTTCCCACGGCTTGCCGCTCGCCGGATCGTAATAATAGCGGTGGTCGCCGGGGATTTCCACCAGAAACGCATGTCCTTTCGGTACCGGATAAAGCGCGTTTCCGGCCTCCAAGTAGCCGGTGCCGGACAGCGTATATTGAAACAGCATCCCTTCCGCATGGCGCTTCAGCCCGTGAAAATCGTAGCCCGGTCCGGTCACGACCTGGTGGCCGACCGTATAAATGCGCAGCAGTCCGGGATTCGGATCGGTGTAGCGGAAACCGAACGAAGACAGCACAATCTGTTGCCCCTTTATGACGAAATACCGTTGTCCTTGGAAAGAGCCTCCGGTACGAAAGCGGAACCTCGGAAGCTTAGAAGCTTTTTTGCAAGAAATCGTATCCTTGTTCGAGAACGTCCAGCGGCGGACGATGCCCGCTTGCATGATTGATGAAAAGATACTGCGACGAATCGGTATAGCCGGCCCGCTTTATGAAGTCCAATGCATCTTCGTTGTCGTAAAGTCCCGCGATCAGAACAAACGGCTTAAGTCCGCCAATGCGGAGCAGCTCCGCATGGTCCATATGGGCCGCTTTCAATTTATCGAGCTTTTCTCCCCAATACCAGGGTTCCGACCAATTCGTCCTATCCCAGTCCATCCCGAAATCGCTGCATAGTATCGCTTTAATCCGGTTGTCCAAACACCCCGTGTATAAAGCCATTTTTCCTCCAAGCGAATGTCCGACTATACCGATACGCTCATTATCGACGCGAGGGTCGGAGCACAGGAGGTCCACCAGAAGCCGGGTATCCGCAATCAGCTTGCCAATGCCGGTCCACTCCGGATGATCCCGTAGCAGGCTGTCGGCGGATAGCCGCCAACGCGAGAAATCTTGGCGTTCCAGGTCGAGGTCCCGGTAGGTCAGGTGATAGGCTTCCGCTGTGACGGCAACATATCCGCGGCGCACAAGATGCAGAGCCATCGAAACGCCGGGTTCGTCGGTCGGCTCGAGTGTGTCGAGGTTATACCCAGCCGCCCGGTCGGGGTAGTAAAACGGAACGACGACAGCCGGCAATTTTTCGTTGACGGTTTTCGGAAGCATCAATAATGTCTGTTGCACCGTACCCGGCCCGTTTGCTTGCTCGTACAACTCTCCGTCAAAATCGGGCGTCTCGAATTTGCGAATAAGCCGCAGATGACGCTTGTACTCATAGCGATCCGGCTTGCCGATCAGATCAAGCCATTTTCGAGTAAAGTCATTGAATTCGTTCATTTCGGTTCTCCTTGAACATTTATCCGGATAGAAGGACGTTTAACCTACCTTCAAAATCTAAATTCTCCAAAAGGAAGGCAAACCCCTCCTTGGCCGTCTGCTTTGGCCGACGCCGCCGAATAAACAAGCGATCACGCAGCGCTATCGTGTAATCGCAATATTTTACCCCTTTATGACGAAATATCGTTCTCTTGCGCGCCCGATCGATGTTTCATACACTTGCTGTATGAAGGACGGCAACAATATTTTATCATAAAGGCGGGACAACGGTCATGAAGCTCGAACCATCATTCCCCTGCTTTGCGGACGTTCGCGACGGCGTGCTGACCGTCGGCAATTCGCGGATCGAGCGCAAATGGGCGCTCCGGTCCGACGGCGTCTTTCCTTTATCCGTCTCGGACCGGCTTACCGGAACCGAATGGCTGGACCCGAAAGCGGCGGGCGCCGCTCCGGCGTTTCGGCATCCTGCACTGGCGGGCCCGCCGACGAATATCGACGTCGACCGGCAGCGAGTCGTCGCTAGCGGCCGCGTGCCGGAACATTTGCTCGTAACCGTTGCGGCCAAGTGCGGCCCGATCGATGTCCGATGGCATATTCGCGTTTATCCGGACGCCCCGGTCATCCGCCAAACGTTATGGTACAAAGCATCCTCCGCCGAATCGGGCGGCGCCGACGAAGCGCGGCCGACAGGCGGGCCCGCCGCGAACGCCAAGCTGCCCGCGGACTATACGGACTATATTCCGCTCGCCGCACTGCACTGCCGCTGGAAGTCGGTTGCGCTGCTCGACGTGACGGATACCCACAACAATCTCGTCCGCGCCGAGGAAGGTCTGCTGTATACGGACAGCGAGAAGCGCTCGCAGGACGGCAATTTCTTGACCGTCCACAACAATTTGACCAAGAACGGGCTGCTCCTCGTCAAAGAAAGCCCTACCGCCTTCGGTCAGTTGAACCGTGCGGCCGGCGACTATTATATCGCGGGCAAAGCATGCTGGGTGACCGGCTCCGGCGTCTCCGAGCGGGACCTCGAGCACGGGGAATGGGTCGAGTGCTACGGGAGCGCCGTCGGCTTGTATAGCGGCGGCGAGCTGGAGCAATGGCGGCTCATCCGGCGCTATTACGACTGCCTGGAAGCGCGCCGCCCCGAAAGCGACACGTTCGTCATGAGCAATACGTGGGGCGACCGCTCCCGCGACAGCCGGGTATCGGAATCGTTTATGCTGCAGGAACTCGAGCGGGCGGCCCGGCTCGGCGTCACCCACGTGCAGATCGACGACGGCTGGCAAAAGGGCGTGACGGCCAACTCGTTCATTACCGGCGGAACTTGGGCGGACTACTATTCGAAAGCGACCGATTTTTGGGACGTCCATCCCGAACGGTTTCCAAACGGTCTCGCTCCCGTCGTGAAGCGCGCGAAGGAGCTCGGCATCGAGCTCGGCCTCTGGTTTTCCCCCGACTCGACGAACGATTTCGCTTACTGGCGCCAAGATTTCGAGCTGCTGCGGAACATGTGGGACGAATTCGGCATCCGTTCGTTCAAGCTGGACGGCATCTCGATCGGCAGCAAGCTCGGGGAAGCGCGGTTTTTGCGCATGCTGGACGAAATGACGAAGCATACGTCGGGCGACGTCTACTTCAATCTCGATACGACGAACGGCCGGCGGCTCGGTTATGTGTACCATACGACGGGCGGCTGCTTGTTTTTGGAAAACCGCTATTCCGATTTCAAAAGCTATTATCCGCATTGGACGCTGCGCAACCTGTGGATGCTCGCCCCGTACGTCCCGGCGGGCAAGCTGCAAATGGAGTTTCTCAACCCGGCGCGCAATGCGGCGCTGTACGGCGACGACCCGTTATCGCCGGCGGCATGCGGCATCGCTTACGGCTTCGCGGCGACGATGTTCGCGAATCCGCTCGCCTGGATGGAGCTGTCGGGCTTGTCCGAGGACGACGCCCGGTCGCTCGAGCCGCTGGTCGCGCTGTTCAACCGGCTGAAGCCGGAGACGAGCCGCGGCCATGTGCTGCCGGTCGGCAGCGAGCCGTGCGGGACCGGCTGGACCGGGCTGCAGTGCGCCGTCGATGAGCGCCAAGGTTATTTGCTCGCGTTCCGCGAATATACGGACGAAGCCGTCGGCTCGTTCCGGCTGTGGGGCGAACGCGGCGCGTCCTTGCGGCTCGAATGCCTCGTCCGCTCGGAGGGGCGCGACCGGCTCGATTTCGCCGGCGACGCCGCCCTGCTGCAGCCGGACGGCGACGGCCGCATCGCCGTATCGCTCGGCCGCCCGCTGAGCTTCGGGCTGTACCGGTATACGCTCGCATGACGGTTTAACCTTACCGTCGCTGACGGTACCGTTGCGTTCACGGCGCCGAGGCCGGATACGTTATGATCTTGTATTGGAAATCTTCGCGGATACGCCGAAGCCGAAGGGCATACAACGCAACCTCCGCCATCCGTCCCGGTTCGATCGGAATCGGGGCGGATTCGCTTCGCGTTTTCCCTCTCCCTCTCCCTCTCCTTCTCCCGATGCAATTAGGGGTAGACCGATTCCCGACCGACTGTGTATAATGATAAACGTTGACTATCGGACCCGACTTTTCTGAAAGTGGAAAGTCATTGTTTGAACGAAATTTATAGCGTTGGATCGGACCCGCGACTTTCTCCGGAGAGAGAAGTCCACCTAAAACAGAACGGGAGTGGATTGTTTTTTGCTGTACCGAAAACTGAAAAGCGATTGGCTGTTCAACGTTCATCGCGACGTGCTTTCCGGCATGACGGTCGCTCTGGCGCTCATCCCGGAGGCGATCGCCTTCTCCATTTTGGCGGGAGTCGACCCGATGGTCGGCTTGTACGCTTCGTTCTGCATCGCCGTGACGATTTCGTTCGTCGGCGGACGGATGGGAATGATCTCCGCAGCGACCGGGGCGATGGCTTCGCTGATGGGGCCGATTATCGCCGGCTACGGGATCGAATATTTGTTCGCCGCGACGATTATGACGGGCATCATTCAATACGTAATGGGCTTGCTCAAATTCGGGAAATTCATTACGTTCATCCCCCATTCCGTCGTGACCGGCTTCGTGAACGCGCTGGCCATCATTATCTTCATGGCGCAGCTTCCGAACTTCCGCGGGGCGAGCTGGCACATGTACGCGATGGTGGCGGCCACGTTGGCCGTCATTTACTTGCTGCCGCTGCTGACCAAAGCGGTTCCGTCCGCCCTCGTCGCCATTATCGTCATGACCGCTTTGTCGATGACGCTGCCTTTGGATCTGCGCACCGTCGGCGATATGGGGGAAATCAAGCAGGCGCTGCCGTTTTTCCATATTCCGGACATCGAGCTGTCCTTCGCGACGCTGGTGGGCCTGCTGCCGTTTTCGTTGGCGCTCGCCGTCGTCGGCCTGACGGAGTCGTTGATGACGGCGACGATCGTGGACGAAATGACCGATACGAAAAGCGAAAAAACAAAGAAGTGCGCGGCCAAGGCATCGCCAACATCGTCTCCGGCTTTTTCGGCGGTATGGCGGGCTGCGCGATGATCGGCCAAACGGTCATCAACGTCAAGTCCGGCGGAAGGTCGCGCCTGTCGACGTTCGTCGCCGGCGTCTTTTTGCTCGTGCTCATTCTGGCGCTCGGCGGCGTGGTGAAGCAAATTCCGATGGCCGCGCTCGTCGGCGTCATGATTATGGTTTCGATCGGAACGTTCGACTGGGGCTCGGTGAGAACGATCCTGAACATTCCGCGCAGCGACGCGCTGGTCATGATCGTGACGGTAGCGATCGTCGTCGCGACCTCCGACCTGGCGATCGGCGTCGTATCCGGCGTCGTCTTAAGCGCCCTGATCTACGGCTGGAGAAGCGCGAAGATCGCGGCGAACGCCGTAGTCCAGCCGGACGGAACGAAGGTATACCGGATCACGGGCCAGCTGTTTTTCGGGACGATGTGGCATTTTGCCGATTTGTTCGATTACAAAAACGATCCCGAATCGGTCGTGATCGATTTTTCCGCGTCCCACGTTTGGGACCATTCGGCCGTGACGGCGATCGCGAAGGCGACGCTCAAGTACGAGAAGGCGGGCAAACGGGCGGCGATCGTCGGCTTGAACGAGGAAAGCCGGAAGCTCGTCGAACAGGTCGGCCTCGCCGCCGCGTCGGGGCATTGAGGCGAAGCGGCGTGCCTGTTTGCCCGGACGGGCATGCCCCGCCTCGCTTGGGCCGGGAACCGGCGGGCCCGGTCCGCATGTCCGCCCGCGGCTACCGGCGGGCGCGTTTGCCCCACGGCTTGTAGACGGACAACAGAAACATGCCGGCCAGCGAAACGATTTGGAAGACGACGCCGGCGAACAAATAAACGCGGTTCGCCAAAAACGCCGGATCGTGCAGCGCGTCCATCCCGAGCCGGCCCGACAGGTCGGCCGCCTTCAGCGTCCAGACATAGATGCCGACCATGCCGATGCCGATCGCCGCGACCGTCAGCAGCTCCTTCGCGATGATCCAGTAATAGCGCAGCAGCCCCCAATGGGTCAGCACGGACAGCAGCACGCCGGTGACGACCGTACCGATCGTCGAGGCGCGAACCGACGAGCGGGCGAGCACGAGCATAACGGCGTAGCATGCTTGAAACAGCTCGGGGTTGCGCGTCCCCGCGGCCGTAATGTTCATGACGAGAAAGATGACCATGCTGCCGAGCATGATGGAGGCGAACAGCAGATGGACGGCCAGCAGCAGCTTTTTTTGCGAGTTTGTGATTTTATTCACATAAATCCCTCCAACCGGGCGCGAACCGGCTCTCCTCCCGTTACAGGTTGAACCGGTAGCCGACGCCCCAAATCGTTTCGATATATTGCGGCCTGGACGGATCGGACTCGATTTTTTCGCGCAGCTTGCTGATATGCACCGTTACGGTGGCGATATCGCCGAGCGAGTCGAAGCCCCATATTTTCTGAAACAGTTCGTCCTTCGTGAACACCCGGTTCGGATGCATGACGAGAAACAGCAGCAGGTCGTACTCCTTGGACGTAAACGTCACCTCCGCTTCGTTCACGTATACGCGCCGGGACAGCTTGTCGATGCGGATGCCGCGCAGCCGGATTTCGTCCGGCTTCGGCTCGCCGCCGCCGACCAGCCGCTCGTAGCGGGCCAAATGCGCCTTCACCCTCGCCACCAGCTCGCCGAGGCCGAACGGCTTGATGATGTAATCGTCCGCGCCGAGGCCGAAGCCGCGAATTTTATCGACCTCTTCCTTTTTCGCCGATACGATCAAAATCGGAACGTTCGACGCCTCTCGGACTTGGCGGCATATTTCGTACCCGTCCGTCTTCGGCAGCATCAGATCGAGGATGATGAGATCGTACCCGCCTTTTAACGCGAGCTCGAGCCCGACGTCCCCGCTCGACGCGACATCGGTCCGGAATCCGCCGGCCTCCAAATAGTCGCGCTGCACTTCCGCAATGACCGGATCGTCTTCGATGATGAGCACTTTTTTCATCCTGGTTCTCCTCCCGTCCCGCTTTGCGGCGCTCTCGGCAGCGCGATCGCGATGACCGTCCCTTCGCCGGGGACGCTGTCCGCCCATACGCGCCCGTCGTGTTCCTCGACGATTTGCTTCACGATGGCGAGGCCGAGACCGCTCCCGCCTCCGTTGCCGGTTCGCGACGGGTCGGCCCGGTAAAACCGGTCGAAAATGTGCGGCAGCGCCTCGGGCCCGATGCCCGCCCCGTTGTCGCGAATGCGCAGGATCGCCTCGTCCGGGGTGACGGACAGCTCGAAGCCGATTCGTTTCGGCCGCTTATCCAAATATTTGATGCTGTTGTCGACGACGTTTTGAATGACGCGGTGCAGCTTCTCGCGGTCCCCTCGCACGTAGACGCCGGACAGTCCCCCGGCCTCGACCGTAAATTCGATGTCCGCGTTTTGCGGCTGAAGCCGGAGCTCCTCCGCATGCTCCTCCGCGTACGCAACGAGCTCGAGCTTCTCGAAATGGAACGGAACCCGCTTCAAGTCGAGCTTCGAAAACAAAAACAGCTCGTCGATTTGCCGGTCCATGTCGGCCGCTTTTTTGGAAATCATCCGCATATATTTGTTCCGCTTCTCGGGCGTATCGGCAATGCCGTCGAGGATGCCCTCCACGCACCCTTTGATCGCCGTGATCGGCGTCTTCAAATCGTGCGAAATGCTCGACAGCAGCTCCTTGCGGTTTTCCTCGTACTGCAGCTGCAGGCCGATCGACCGCTTCAGGCGCGCCCGCATTTCTTCGAACGCCTCGGCGAGCTCCCCGAATTCGTCCTTGCGGGAGCTTAGCTGCACGCCGCGGTCGAGATCGCCGTCCTTGATTCGCTCCGCCGCGTCTTTCAGCGCGTACAGCGGCCGGATGAAGCTGCGCGAGACGAGCAGCGTCAGCACGCCGTTCGTCAGCACGAGGATGAGCAGAAGCGTGACGATGGCGACCGGAACGATTTTCGGAAACAAGCGGGCCATCGGGCTCATATCGGACAATACGTAGGCGGCGAGCCGGCTGCCGTCGGCGAACGTCCCCTCGTACCGCACGACCGAATAGTCCCGGTCGCCGGCCCGGAAAAAGATTTCGCCTCCCCGCCCTTCCGACCCGTGGTGCCCGCTCTCCCCCGAAGCTTCCAGCTGGGCGAAGTCGACGCCTTGGACGTACGACGATACGAACGTCGGCGTTCCGCCGCGCGCGACGACGAGGCCGGCCTTCAGCTCGTCGAGCCTTCGGCTCATCTCGTTCAGGAAGCCGCTATCGCTCAGCTTTTCCGGCTCGTATTCGGTCAAAAACTGAATGCCCGAAATCAGCACGTTCTTTTTCTCAAACTGTTGGTGAACGTAAGCAAGCCCTCTTCCGCCGACTTCCGTATCCCCGTAATATTCCTTGATGCCCCGAATGTCGCGCATAAACACGGCATACAGCAGCATGATGCAGACGAAAAACAGCACGATCGGGATGAGCACCATGCCGAAATTGGACAGCAGCAGCTTTTTGCGGATCGACATCGGCGTTCCCTCCCGTCGCAGGTTGATTGGACTGCGCTTATAGCGTCCGTGTCCGGTATCCCTAGAACGCTTTTTTCTCGAACAAATACCAGCCCGCCGTATAGCTTATCATACAACTCGCGAGCAAAAAAACAAAAATTTGCAGCAGCTTGCCGGAGGCGACGGCGCCGCCGACCCACAGCGAATGCCAGTCGGCATACGTCACGAACGACCAGGCGGCCGCTTCCGGGAAAAAGAACGGCAGCAGCTTTGCGCCGGCGTACAAGACGACGCACAGGGCGAGCGTGCCGACGCCGCTGCGCAGCCATTGCGCCACGAACGCGGCGGCCGTCCCGATCGCGGCCATCGCCACGAAGGCGGCGGCATAGGCGACGATCGAGTCCGGCAGCCCGGCCAGCGCCGCTCCGCCGTCCAGGACGAGCGCGGCGGCGGTCGAGACGAGCCAGACGACGGCGAGCAGCGCCGCGGCGTACAGCAGCAGCGCCGCCACCTTGGAGGCGAACGCCTTCGCCCGCGATATCGGCCGCAGCAGCACGAGCTTGATCGTTCGGTCGGCGTATTCGCCGGAAAACGACTCGGCGGCGGCCATAAACAGAAACAGCGGCAGCAGGGCGGTCGCGAACAGATCGAGCATCAGCTGCGGGAAATCGCGCAGCGGCCCGAGACCGATGCCGGTGCGCAATCGGCCGAGCAGAAGCGCCGCCGCGACCGGCACGAGCGCGGTCAGCGCGACGGCCAGCTTCGTCTTCGTCTGCGCCAGCAGCTTGATCGTTTCGTTGTGCGCGTTCGCGTACAGGCTATACCACTCCGACATGCGCGATCCCCTCCTTCGCTTTGCGGATTTCCGCCAAATACGCTTGCTCCAGGCCGCCCGCTTCCGCCGTCAGCTCGCCGATCGCCGCTTCGCGAAGGAGGGCTCCGCCGTACATGAAGCCGACCCGGCTGCACATCCGCTCCATCTCGTCCAGCATATGGCTGGAGACGAGAAACGTCGTGCCGCGCTCGGCCGCCAGCCGACCGATCAGCTCCCGCAGCATGACGGTTCCTTCGATGTCGAGCCCGTTCGCCGGCTCGTCGAGAATGACCAGCTCGGGATCGTTCAGCAGAACGGCGGCCAGCGCGAGCCGCTGCTTCATGCCGAGCGAATAGCTCCCCGCCTTTTCCCGCCGGTACGGGGCGAGGCCGACCCATTCCAGCACCTCGTCGATGCGCGTATGCTTCAGCCCGGGATAAAAGCGCGCGGCAAGCTTCAAATTCATATACCCGCTCATGTACGGATACACGTCGGCCGATTCGACCATGCAGCCGACCCGCCTCATGGCGGACTCGAACCGGTGCGGCATCGGCTCCCCGAACAGCGCGACGTCGCCGCCGTCGGCCCGGATCAGTCCGGTCACGAGTTTAAGCGCGGTCGTTTTGCCGGAGCCGTTCGGGCCGCACAAGCCGAATACGTCTCCGCGGCGCACCGTGAAATCGACGTTCCGGACGCCGCGCCCGTTGCGGTACTTTTTGTTCAGCCCGCGCACTTGCAAAACTGCTTCCATTGGCGAAACGCTCCTTTCGGTCGGTGCGGGTGGCGGCGGAAGCGGGCGGCGGTCCGCCGATCGCCGAAGCCGGCGGGCGCTGCCGGCCATCGCCGGTCGTACGATCCGGCGGAGCCCGCGCCGCGTCCCTGCCGCGACCGGCGCTTGGCCCTGCTCGGACGGCGCCAGGCCGCGTCAGCGAATCAGCGGCCGCCGCGCTCCCCTTTTTTCGGCTCGATCGGCTCCACCGTCTTGCCGGTCAAGTCGACCGAGTCGGCTTTCGTCGCGTTGACGCCGCTCAGGTCGAGCTTCGCCGCGATGACGACGGTGTGCGCCGCCCCGGAGTCGTCTTTGCCGGAAATTTGGATTTCCGCCGATTGGTCGTCTACGTAATTGTTCGCGTCGATCGTGGCGTTCAGCTTGATTTCGTCGATGCGGACGTCCTGCGTCAGCTTCGGCAAGTTCGGCATCGTGTCCGGCGCGAACAGCGGACCGGCGCCGGGATCCGAGCCGTCGTTCCCCCGCCCGTGACCTTTCGCCCAGCCGTGCGCGCCGCCGCGCTCCCCGTGCTCGCCTCCGGCATGGCCGATGAGCAGCGAGCCGATCGCGTTGACCGCTACCGGCACCTGGTTGCCGCTCAGGCTGAGCGCCACCCGCTTGCTGCCGTCGGCGTTTTCGTCAAGCGTCACCCGGTCTTTCAAATTGCCGACGAGCGCATCGAACACCCGCTCCAGCTTTTGCGCCAATTCGGGGTCCGGGGCATGCGCCGCGCCGTTTTTCGGACCGTGCCCGCCGCCTTCGCCCTTGCCGTGCTCCACGATGCGGTATACGTCGCTGTCGCCCGGCTTCAAAATCGTTTTGCCGTCCTGGACGTATACGTTCATGCCGTGCGACGCGCCCCCGGCGCTTACCCGGACGTCCCCGCTTGCGGCGGCGCCGTCTTTTTTAAATGCCGTTTGCGCTTCGATCAGCTTCGTGCCGCCGTCGGAAACGACGACGCCCGCCTGCGCGGCGAAGCTGGTCGCCGTATGCGTCTGCTTGACCGCCGATTTCCACGCGTCGTAGCCGGATGTGCCCGCCATCGCCGACAGCCCGCTGACGGTCAGCATGACCGCGCCGATGCCGAGGCCGGCTCCCATCGCGATCCATTTTTTGTTGTTGTTCATTTCTCATCCCTCCTGGTTGGTTGCTGCATCTTTAGAATAGCCGGGAGGTCTAAAACCGCCGTAAACGAAATGTAAAAAAAGTATAAAATTCGGTCCGGCCGCCAAATCGCGAAAATAGGCAACGTTAGGCGACGGCGCGAAGGCTTCGTCAGGCGCCTTCCGCGGACCAAAAAACCGGCTGCATCCGCAAGCCGGTTCGGCTGCCGCACGATGCGGCCGTTCACGTCGATGTCGCCGCCGAAGCCGGCTCCTGCGCCCCGCCCCGGTCGACCAACCCTTTGTTCGCCCACGCCCGGCTTCTCCATCGGAAAAACATAATGACCGCGCGCAGCCATTCGTCCGCCGCTATCGCCAGCCATATGCCGACTAGCCCCAAATCGAGGCGGAACACGAGCCAATAGCCCAGCGGCAGGCTCATGCACACCATGGACAGCACGCCCATATAAACCGGGAACGTCGCGTCGCCGGCCGCCCGGAGCGAGTTGATGATGACCATGTTGCACGTTCGTCCCGTTTCGAGTACGATGCTGAGCAGCAAAACTTGCGCGCCGAGCCGGACAATGTCCGGGTCGTCCGTAAACAGGCCGAACAGCGGCACGCGAAACGCGATGACGAGCGCATCGATCAGCACCGTGATCGCGAGCGCCCATCGGACGCTCGACCATACGCGGCGGTACGCGTCGCCGTGCCGCTCCGCCCCGACGAGCCGGCCCGTCACGATCGCCGTTCCCATGCCGACCGCCGCGCTGAACAAATAAATGTACATCGACATGTTCGAGGCGTACTGCTTGGCGGCGAGAGCGGTCGCCCCGAGAAACGTCGTGTAGAAGACGAAGACGAGCTGGCAGCATTGGTACATGATTTGCTCGAAAGCGGAAGGAAGGCCGATTTTCAATATTTTTCGAACGTACGCTTTCGGAAATTCGAAATAGTGCCCGAAGGCGATCCGTACTTCCATGACCCGGTACATCAGCCCTATGAAAACGACAAGGCAAACGAACCGGCTGGCCACCGTCGAAATCGCGGCCCCTTGGACGCCCAGTTCGGGAAAGCCCCAATGGCCGAAAATAAGCGCGTAATTCAATGCGACGTGAATCAGGTTCATGCCGAGCGACACGAGCATCGTTTCTTTCGTAAACCCGTACGTCCGGACGATCGCCGCCATGATATTGATCAGCGCCTGCAGCACGATGCCGCCGCCCACGATAACCAGATACGCATCGGCGTACTCGAGTATGTCGCCCTGCAAATTCATCGCCGTCAGCATCCGTCCGCTCCCCGCGAGAAACGCGAGACTGAGAAAGAGACCGACGATCGCGTTCAGCGCGACCGCCACGGCGGCGATGCGCGCCGCTTCGTAATGCTGCCGCGCCCCGATATATTGCGACAGGACGATCGCCGCGCCGTTTCCGATCACCTCGAGCACGAGTATCGCGATCGTAATTATATGGTTGGACGCCCCGACCGCCGAGACGGCATTGTCGGATACGCGGCTGAGCATGAAGAGATCGACGCTGCCCATAAGCAGAAACAGCAGCATTTCGAGAAAAATCGGCCACGTGAGCCGAAACAGCCGCATGTCGCGGCTGCCGGAAGAAGCGGGAATGTCCGAGGAGCTGGAGTGCTTCATGATGTCACCTTTCCTTACACGAAAAAGAATGTCGCCGACTATCGGCAACTGCATCATAGCATACGTTCGCCCTTCGCGACTACGGGATGGCCGTTATTGCACTTTTCCGAAATCTTTGATTTTCACGTCCGCCACGACGCGGATATCCGCTTTGGAAAAAACGTCGTTCCATTCCAGCCGTTTCCACTGCTCATAGCTTACTTTGTTTCTCGCATGCTGGCCGATGCCGATCGAATCGGCGCCGCATTTTTGCATCAGCTCGAGCAGTTCCTGGCATCGGCGCCGCACGAATTCCGTCATTTCCGCTTCGAGCAGCCGCTGGTCGCGAAAATTTTGCATCGAGCGGTCGCCGATATACTCGAGCAGGGAGCCTCTGATTTTCAGCCGCACCGTCGCCTTCAGCGGCTTATCCTTCCGCTGCGGATCGAACGAATCGATCGTCACCTTTCTGTCGCTTACCAAATAGTTCAGCGACACCTTGTCGCCATGCCCGTTGTTCGCCGACAAATCCATAAACATTTTGCCCGTCCGCACGTTGCCGTACAGCAGGCCGAACAGCGTTTTGTCGTCCGGCTCCACCCGGCCGACCATGCGGTCCCGCTTGAACAGGGCGATGCCGTCGATGACCAAATGTTTCGCCGTCCCTCGAATGATCGTCGCGACCGGTTCGATGCCGTCGTCGTAATAGTCTCTCATGAACCGGTGGATGTTCGTATCGGGAACGTCCCCGGTATGAACAACGGTTCGTATCAAATTATCGATATATTCGCCGGCCGTCGAGTGATGCGCGTAGCTTCGCGACAGGAGCTTCTGCGTATCGCCTTCCACGACGATGACGTGAACGCGGCTTCCGACCGAAGGATCGCGCATCAGCAGGCCGACGTGCTCCCAGATTCCTTTTTTGGCGAGCGTTTCCCCGATCAGCACTTGGCGCAGCTGCCCTTTTACGATTTCCCGGTTATTTTGCCGATTAAAGACGAGCATCGCCTCTTCCGACGTACTCGCGATCGTGGAGTAAATCACCGTTTGCTTTTGATTCGACAACGGGATGCTGACCGTTACCCGCAGCTTGTCGGGCTCGTCTTCCCCCGCCGTATCGTAAGCGATGCTTCGCAAGAAGCCGACCTTCTCCAACACTTTTTCGTCCGTACAGCCGGTCGCCAGGATCAAGACAACGGTCGCCAATAGTGCCAGGACGCTCCTCATGATGTCGCGTCGCCTCCCTTTTTCGTCCGGTACCGCCAGGCGAGCGGTATGAGCAGAACGGGGATGACGAACGCCAGCCCCATCTCGGTATAGAACATGAACCGCAGCAGCAGCATCGACTGTCTGAGAATTTGCGGAATCCAGCCGATGCCGTAAGCGGCGCATACGACGGAAGCTTCCAGCAGCTTGCGCCTGGCCCGCGGGAATACCCGCCGAAGCGTCGTAAGCCCGGCGAAGCAAAACATGACCGTCGACATCAGGTTGGAAAACAGGAAAAAGGTAAACACCAAATTTTCAACCCGGTTGATGAACGGAAGCTCGATATATTCGAGCATGCTGATCAGCGGGTATTGCAGCATCTTCAGCTGCTCGAAGCTGAAAAAACCGAAGGCGACCCACGTTGTAACCAGCAGGACGAACGTAAAAGTAAGATGGCCGATGAAAACCCCGCGAAACAGCCTGCTTTTGGCGTCCGTAAACGGAAACAAAAACATGCACAGCTCGTAGCCGACGAAAACCGCGTACACCTCCGCCCAGTTGTGAACGATCCCTCCGTTCTCGGCCCCTTGGAACCAAAAATTCGTAAACCGGAGCAGCTTCCAGTCGCTCCAGAAATAAACGATTAGAACGAGCATCCAGATCGACAAAAAAAAGAAGACGGTGCTCGCCTTGCTGATGCCGTATATCGTCTTCGTCAGCAGCGCGTACACCATAAAGCAGAACAGGACAAAAATAAGCATCGGGTTCGTCGTCTGAAACGAGATTAAGCGAAAAATCAAAATAAAATGTTTGCCGATCATCGCCCCGAGCGCGACCCAAAACAAGGCAAGCAGCACGTACAGCGGGACGAGCAGCGGCTTCGGCACGGACGCCTCGGCCAGCTCGAACACCGAGGCGCCTTTACCGAGCCGGTAGACGATCCGGTACAGCAGCAGATTAAGCAAGACGATGCCGGACAGAACAATAAGCCCGAGCCAGCCGTTCGTGCCGAAATTTTCCGCGACGAGCCGCGGGACGGCGAACGCCGTAACGTCCAGCTGAATCATGTAAATGAGGAGCGCGATATGGAAGCTGCTCAGTTTTTCTTTAACGTGCATTCGGGTTACTTCCTCATTTTATTTTTGATCGGATTGTCCGTCCTGCTGATGGACGGCCGTTTTCGGATCGCCCACAGCGGTCCGCGTACGAACGTATCGAGCATATCCGTAACGTTCACCGGCGCTACCGGCGTCAAATAAGAGGCGCCGAGGTTCGTTATGCCGGCCAAATGAATGATGACCATGCCGATCCCCATCATAAGCCCCAAATTTCCGAGCATTCCCGCCAAAATGATGAGTCCGAACCGGATCAGCCGAATGGACGCGCTCATGACGTAGCTGGGAATGACGAACGAGGCGATCGCGGACGTGGCGACGGCGATGATCAAAATGTTGCTCGTAAAGCCGGCCTGCACGGCGGCTTGTCCGATGACGATACCGCCGACGATGCCGATCGTCTGCCCGATTTTCGTCGGCAGCCGCGCTCCCGCTTCCCGCAGCAGCTCGATCGTCGTCTCCATCAGCAGCGCCTCCATAAGCGGAGGAAACGGAACCTTGCTCCGCGATTCGGTCAAGTTGAGCAGCATCGTATGCGGAATCATTTCGTAATGGAACGTCGTCACCGAGACGTAAAAAGCGGTGAACCCGATCGTCACGATGAAGCCGACAAACCGGAGAATGCGCAACGAAGTCCCGAGCAGCCACCGCTGGTAGTAATCGTCGGGCGAAGAGAAAAAGTCGAAAAAGGCGGTCGGGCAGGCGAACAAAGACGGGCTGCCGTCCACGATGCCGGCAATGCGTCCCCCGATAATTTTGGAAGCGATCGCATCGGGACGCTCCGTCGTCATAAATTGCGGGAAAACGGAATTCGGGTTGTCGTCGATCAGCTGGACGAGCATATTCGCCTCGAAAACGCCGTCGAGTTCGAGATTGGCGATTCGTTCTTGAAGCAGCCGGACATAGTCCGGATCGACGATGCCGTCCATGTATACCAAAATGACTTCCGTTTTCGTCACTTCGCCTACCGACAGCCGGATCGTTTTCAAATGGGAGCTGCGGATTCGCTGTCGCAGCACGCTCAAATTTTGCATCGCATTTTCGACAAACCCGTCGTGCGGTCCGGCGATGACCGTTTCCGTCTCGGACTGTTCGACCGATCGGCCTGTCGCATGGGCGATATCGACCAAATACGTCCGGTCGCGGTGAAAAATCGCCGCCTTGCCGAACAAGATGCCGTTGACGCACTGCTTCGCATCGTAAACCGGCGTAAACGGCG
Source organism: Paenibacillus sp. GYB003 (assembly GCF_036577625.1). Lineage (NCBI taxonomy): Bacteria > Bacillati > Bacillota > Bacilli > Caryophanales > Paenibacillaceae > Paenibacillus > Paenibacillus sp. GYB003. The sequence continues at coordinate 218,380 of NZ_JARBDC010000088.1, forward strand.
AGCTGCCGAGCAGGTCGGATATATCGCTTTCCGTCGCGCGGGAGAGCGGTTCGACGACGTCGCGAATCAGCTCGTCGTTGCCGACCAGAACGTTAATATAAAGCACATCCGCGCCGCACTGCGGATAACTTCGATGCGCCAGATCCGAGCAATTCTCGAACTGGCGGACGATATGCCCGAACGTCGGCTTTTCGTCCGAGCCCACGGCTTTCACCGTAACCCGTTCCGGGTGTTGCCCGTTCAGCTTTGCAAACCAATGACGGAACAGCCTCATGGCGCCCCTCCCTTTGCCGAATGTCACGCTTATACTTTTCCCCATCGATTGGCATCGTACCCATGAATTCGCCGATACAAAAAAAAACACCGGGATGCTCCCGGTGCCGATTCCGTTGGCGGGCGTCACACCGCCGGCGTACGCCCCTTCAAATCTTCGTAAAACGCCGCCTGCGTCGCCATCATGTACGGAGTCAGCCATATAAAGCCGAGTCCGAACGGGATCGCCGCCAAAATCGCCCAGCCGATAAACGTCAAATACAGCACGAACAGCCGTCCTTTGTGCCCTTTCATCATTTGCTTGCTTTGGCGGATCGCCTCCATCGCTTCGATGTTCGGGTTATCCTTCAGGATGTAGAACGATTGCGAATACCGAAGCGCCGCGATAATGCCCGGGACGATCAGCAGCAGCGTCCATAAAAAAACGAAAATTTGCACGAGCAAGTAGACGAGAAACGAAGGAGCGAAGCGGTCGAACGAGCCGAACAGCACCCCGACTACCGGCTTCTCGCCGCGATGAAGCTGCAAAAAATAAGTGACGAGACCGAGCGTAAGCGGTCCCCCGAGCACAAGCACCGCGATTCCTCCGATGTACGGTATGTACGAGAGCACTCCGAGGATGATGGCAAACAACAGCGCAATGCCAATCGCGGGAAGCCAATTCCCGCTCAGGCTTCTCCTTGCGGTCGCCCGCAGTTCGCTACTTGTCGGCATCGGTACGATTCCTCCGTTATCGATTATTGTCGCCGCGGGCGATCCGGCCGCTCGTTCCGGACCGGACCCGGGGACGGATCGTCCCGCAACTTCAATTGGATTATATTCGTACCGTATTGTCCTCTATGCTATAAAACCCCAAAAAGTGAAGTTTGCCTTCGAAGCTTAGTCCGATTACTTTTCGGGGGCCCCGATCCCCTCCCCCCAAAAGTGAAGCGAAGCTTCGATCACTTCGCCGCCCCTTTGCTCGCCTCGATCCCTTTGTTGCCTTCCTCCTCCGCTTCCCGCAGGGCGGTGTTCAAATCTTTTCCTTTCATATACTCGGCAAACTTCTTCTCCAGCACGACCCGGACATTGCCGGAATACACGCTTTGCGCGGCAAACGGCGCGGGCTTGCTTTTCAAAATGCCTTCGACGTTTTTCCCTTTCAGGATCGGCATGTCGGCTCCGAAATATTTGTGCAGCTCCGGATTTTTCAACGGAGAAAGAACCGCCGCCTTTTTCGTATACGCCATCTGCACGTCGTCGGAGGTCAGCACCTGAATGACCTTCAAAGCCTGATCCGGATTGGCGCTGTTCGTCGTGATGCATAACGCATACGCCTGCACCATCCCGTACGCGTTCGGCCTCTCCCTGTAGCTCGGATATTGGACGACGTCCCAATTGAGATCGGACTGCGCCAAGCCGCCGAGAACGCCGTGGGACGGATACATCGCCACGTTTTTGTCTTTGACGAAGCGGGCGACCGTGCCGGCGTGATTCGATATGGTGTTTTCGTTGCCGGGAATCGCGTAGATCGTTTTCGCCAGCTCGAACACTTTTTTCCATTGGTCCGTATTGACGCTCGCCTTCGACGTTTTCGGATCGACGAATTGCAGCGACAGCGGATTGCCGAGCTTCTCGATGCCTTCGGGATCGAGCCCCTTGTATTGAACGCCGGCTTCGGTCCGGGTCAGCTTTTTGGCGAGCTCGATGGCGTCCTCCCAATACATGCCGTCCTTCGGATAAGGCACGCCGAATTTATCGAAAATGTCCTTGTTGTAAAACGTGGCGTAAAAATCGACCCCGAACGGGAGCCCGTATAAAATGCTCTTGTTGTCGTTGTCCCTGAGCCCGTCGACGATCAGCGGATCGAACCGGTTCAAATCGATTTGTTCCGTCTTCAGCTTCGGCGTGATGTCGGACAGCAGCTTCAGGTTCGTGAACTGCGGCAGCACCGAATTCCACGCCATGATGATATCCGCGCCGCTTCCTCCGACGGCCAGCGTTTCGGGCTGCGTGTCTTTCCCTCTCGTAATCGGCTCCAGCGTAATGTGCGGATATTTCTTTCTGACCGGCTCCGCAAAAACGGATTGGAACAAATCTTCGTTGACCGGGTCCCATAAATAAATGCGGATCGTCACCGGCTCCTGCTTGGCCGGAGCCCCGCCGTCCGGCGTTGCGGCCGTCTCTTTGCCGCCGGAGCAGCCGGCGAGTGCAAGCGAACTCGCCAAACCGACCAGCAGCATCGTTTTTCCGTTTTTCATCCCCGTCTTCGCCCCCGTCTTCCATAAATAGCGTGCGATTGGCCGTTTCTCAGTTTGATTGTATAGAAATCGGCGGCCGGAAACCTCTCCGATGCTGGCTTTTTTCTCGCGAAAAGTGTCCTCCGGAACCATGGCCGGCCGTCGCCGCGCCCCATCATTTTTTGCCTTTGTTGTGCTATAATGGATACCATCCGCAAAATTCCGCGACCCCGACCGGTTTAACGCTTACTCCGCATACGCCGGGATGACGGGAAAACGTAAAGCTAGTGGAGGTCGATCATGCAGCTGGACGATCAATCGCGCGAATGGTTTACGTACGAAAATCCGTTTCTGTCGCTACGCGTGTTTCCGCTCGCCTTCGAACGGTACGACGCCGTCGAATTCGGGGCGTGGCATTATCACCCCGCGATCGAGGTTATCGCCGTTTCGGAAGGTACGCTGACCATGGAGACGAAGGAACGTTCGTATCGGCTGAAAGCCGGGGACGTCTGGATTTTGGGGTCCAACGAGGTTCACCGGTCGCTAAGGCAGGAGCCGACCCAATATATCGTCCTGCAATTCGACGTTCCCCGGTTTTTCGATTCGAGCACGATGCCTTATTTGAAAGCGTTTTCGGATTCGTCCGTTCCTTTAAGCCAGCTCAACTATATTTGGGAGCAAAATCGGACGGTCCGGGAAGAGACGTTCCGTTTGGTCCGGTTTATTTACGACGAGATGGCGCATAAACGAAAAGGGTTCGAACTTGCGATCAGCGGCGCGATCAAGCAATTTTTGTTTCTGGTGATACGCCACGACGTGTCGGACATGATGGGGACGAAGCCTTCTTCGGAGCTGAACCGTCTGCGGCCCGCCCTCGATTATATCGAAAGCCATCTGGGCGAAAACATCGTCTTGGCGGACGTCAGCCGGCTGGTCAACTTCAATTATCATTACTTTATGAAGTTTTTCAAAAAAACGATGGGCATGTCCTTCACGGAGTATATTCAGCTTAAACGGATCCGCAAAGCGGAAACGCTGCTGCTGACGGAGCCGCTCAGCGTGACGGAAATCAGCGGACTCGTCGGCTTCGACAATCCCGCGCAGTTTTACAAGCTGTTCAAGCGGTACAACGGAAACACGCCCAAAGCGTTTATCAAGCAAATGAACGCGAGAAGCTATGGCTCGTCCGTGTAACGGGCTTCGGTTTGCCCGGCCCGCAACCGGCGCGCAGCAAAAAAAGCCGTCTCCGCAGCGGATGCGAAGACGGCTCTTTTTCGGGCCGGCGAACGGGTCGCGCGGCCTCTTTTTGCGCATTAATCGAACCATTGCAGACGCTTGTTCAACGCGCCTCTCGGTACCATGAAGCCTTGCGCGCGCTTGAAATATACGGGAGCGCCGCGTACGACGGTAAGCGCCTTGTAGTAGTCGATGTACGGGAAGCCGTACGTTTCCCCGCGGGCGAACGCGTAGACGCCGAGCGCCTTGATCCACGCCTCGAACGCCTCCTCCGGAATGTCGACGAACACTTCCGGCACGAACTCGTGCATATCTTCCCAGTTTTCCGAGTAATATATTTTTTTCGCGTAATGGCTCGGCAGGTCGCGCTCGATCGTTTTCAGCGCCGCATAGAAATGCGCGTCCTCGACGATTTTGTGCGTGTTCGCATGGTCTTTATGAATGCTGTTTTTCCAGTGCGTAATGATGATGTCCGGCTTCAGCTCGCGGATAATGTCGGCCACTTCGTACTTGATCTGGTCGTTGACCGGAATTTCCGCGTCCTTGTACTGCAAGTAGCGAACGTCGGCGCCGAGAATGTCCGCCGCCTTGTACGATTCCTCGATTTTTTGCTTCGCGTATTCGTCCGGGCTCAGCCGCGGATGGCCTTTCTCGCCCGGCGACAAATGCAGAAACGTCGCTTTGTGGCCCGCCTGCGTATATTTCGCGATCGTCGCTCCGGCCGTCAGCTCCTGGTCGCCCGCGTGCGCGCTGATCGCCAAAATGTGATGCTTTTGTTGTTCCGACATGTGTAACGTTCTCCCTTCATCACCTATAGCCGTGCGTAACGAAACGGGGACGACTCAGTTTTCGAAGCTTTTTTTGCAGACGTGGAACCGGCGCGTAATTTCGAAGCCGAGCTTCTTGTACAAATGCCCGGCGGTCGTCGTTTCGCCCGTCCACAAAAACCAGGCGCCGTGCAGCCCTTGCGCCCGCATGTTCGTCAAGCAGTCGTGCAGCAAAATTTTGCCGAGCCCTTTGCCCTGCTGCGACGGATCGACGCCGAACGGTCCGAACCGCTCCGCGACTCCCTCATAGCCGGCGTGCATGCAAAAGCCGACGAGCCTGCCGTTTTCGCGGGCGACATGGATCGCCGAAAGCGGCAGTCCGCGCAATACGCCTTCGCGAATCGCGCGCCCCCAGTCGGGGTTGAACACGTCGCCGGCAAACCGGATCACGTCCACGAGATCGCGGTCCTGCGCCAGCCCGAACGCGTACCCTTCCGCTTCGCGCGCGCGCTTCAGCGCTTTGACGTCGTCCGGCATCGAGTACCGGACGAGCGAATAGTCCATCGCGACCGGCGAGTACAGCCGGGCAAAGCCGTGCTTCAGCAAAAACGCGTACCCTTCCGGGTAGCTTTCCTCGTCGACGCCCGGAACGAAATAGTTCGGAGCGTAGGAGGAGAAAAAGACGTGCTTCCGGCCGTGGCGGATCAAAAAGTCGAACGCCTCGCGCACGAGCCGGGAGCCGATCCCTTGCCGGCGTTTGTCCGGCGCCACGGCGAAAGCCGTAATCCAGCCGTTGTCCGGCTCCAGCTCCGTTCCGACCATCGGCAGCAGCCGTCTTACGCTGTAAACGAAGCCGACAAGCCGCTCGCCTTCGAACGCGAGACGCAGCCCTTCCGGATCGAAGTTCGCATCGAGCAGCACCATGTTGCGGAAACGAAGCGGCGTAATCGGATCGTGATGCAGGCAGTCGTTCCACAGCTCCACGATCGCCTTCTCGTCGCCTGACGCGTAATGCCGGTAAACGACCTCGGTCATTTGAATCTCTCCCTGCCTTTTTAACGTTACATGCACATCGTCGAATGTCTTCGGTCAAATGCCTTATTTATTCGTACAGCAAATACGGTTCGCGGGTTTTGGCCCACTCGGCCGCTTCCTTGTCCCATTCGTCCGCGATTTTCTCGCCGGCTCCCGGCTCGTGCAGCGTCTGCGGGACAACGTCGCTCCCGGTCAGCAGCTGGATGAACGACTTCGAGCCTTCTTTAAACGGCGGCAGCCAAGCGAAATGGTCCGGGTGCATCTTCTGCACCTGCTCGACCAGGTACAGCCCGGTGCGCACCGGCTGATACGTCTTCGGATCGGTCACATACACCTGAATCCCGCTGCATATCGCGCCTTGATGCTTGGAAAACATCGGCGTGAAATAGACCGGATGGAACACGACTCCCGGCAGGCCGCGCTTGTTCATCGCCTCGGCGACCCGCTTGCCGTTCAGCCACGGCGCTCCGATCTGCTCGAACGGACGCGTCGTCCCTCTCCCTTCGGACAGGTTCGTTCCTTCGAACAGGCATGTGCCGGCATAAACGCGCGCCGTATCCATCGTCGGCATGTTCGGGGACAGCATCGTCCACGGAAGCCCCGTTTGCGGAAACTCCATGTCCCGCGTCCAGCCTTCCAGCGGCACGACCTGCAAATTGCAGTTCATCCCCGACTGGTCGTTAACGAGCCGGGCGAATTCGCCGATCGTCAGTCCGGTGCGGAACGGGATTTTCCAGCCGCCGACCATCGATTGGAACCCTTCGCGCAGCAGGCCGCCTTCGACCTGCAGGCCGCCGAGCGGGTTCGGCCGATCGAGCACGATCAGCTCTTTGCCGGCTTTCGCGCACGCCTGCATCGTATAAATCAGCGTAGTCAAATACGTAAAAAAGCGAACGCCCAAATCTTGGAAGTCGAACACGATGGCGTCGAGCGGTTCGAGCATGTCCGGCGTCGGCGCCCGATGTTTGCCGTACAGGCTGTAAACGGTAATGCCGAGTTCCGGGTCGACCTCATCCTCGAACAAGACTCCCGCCTGCCGTTCCCCGCGAATGCCGTGCTCGCAGGCGAACATGGCGGTCAGCTTCCCCGCGCTCTGGCTGGCGCACACGTCGATCGTGGAGCGGAAATCTCTCGTAATGCCGGTATGATTCGTAAGCAAGCCGAAGCGCTTGCCGTCCAGGTACTGCGCCGCGGAGCGGGCCAGCCGGTCGGCTCCGGAGAAAACAGGCTGCCGATTCGATCGTTCCAATTGAGTGTTCCTCCATTCGATTCCGATATTCGTTTGCGACGTTTCCGTCGGCGTACAGCCCCATTATAGCACTACGAAACATTATTTCAACAAAAATAAGTTCATATAAAATAATATTTTAGAGGCTGCCTTTCCTTTATTCGGAAAAGGCGATGAAGGCCAACGCTTCGAAACCGCCGCCCCTATAGTGCGCCTTCGAGCACTATCCGGCCGAAGTCGGCGCCGTCACGGGCGGATTACGCTCTTTGGCGCACTATCCGCCCGAACCGCCGTTCTAATTTTTCCGCACGGACTCCCCGATCTTCTCCATATCGCCGAGCACGTTGCGGCTCCGCTTCAAATATTGGACGGCTTCCTCGTAATTGGAGCTGGCGACGCCGAGATACAGGATGTCGATCAAATTCAGCTGCGCGATGCGGGACGCCATCGCCCCGCTGCGAATTTCGTTTTCCGTCGACGCGATATGCAGCGGGATCGAAGCAACGCCGCTCAGCGTCGTATGGCCGTACTTCGTTATGCCGATCGTCGTCGCCCCGGCTTCGTTGGCGTAAATCAAGCTTTGGATGACCGGCTTCGTCTCCCCGGAATAGGAGATGCCGACCGCCACGTCGTCCGCTCGCGCGGTAACCGCGGCCGTCAACTGCACCGTCGGATCGGCGAACGTGAACGACGGCTTGTTGATGCGCAGAAACTTTTGCTGGGCGTCCTGGGCGATCAAGTTCGAAGCGCCGGTGCCGTAGAAAAAAATGCGGCTCGCCTTGCTCAGCGCCTCGACCGCCCGCTGCAGATGGTCCATGTCCAAAATTTTCATCGTATCGCGGATCGACTGCATGTTGTTGTACGACACGTTCTGCACGATCGTCGCGATCGGGTCGTTCGGACGAAATTCGCGGTACTCGTAGCTTTCTTTCGACTGCAGGTCGCCGATCACTTTCATTTTCAGCTCCGGGTAGCCCTTCAGCCCGAGCGACTTGCACAGACGGATGATGGCCGCCTGGCTGCCGCCGCTCCGCTCCGCCAAATCGGCGACGGACATATGCGCCACCTGTTCCGGATGCGCCAAAATATAATCGGCGATAATACGCTCGGATGGCGTAATATGCCCTACCATTTCCCGTAACCGAACCAATCCGCCGTTCAATTGCGATTCCACCCTTTGCCGGTTGCCGGCCGTCCTACTCGAGCCATTGGAGCCGCTTGTTCAGACCGCCCTTCGGCACCATGAACCCTTGCGCCCGCTTGAAATAGACCGGCGCCCCGCGGACGACCGTCAACGCTTTGTAATAGTCGATATAAGGGAAGCCGTACGTTTCCCCGCGCGCGAACGCATATACGCTCAGCGCTTCGATCCACGCCTCGAACGCTTCCTCCGGAATGTCCACGAACACCTCCGGCACGAACTCGTGCATGTCCTCCCAGTTTTCCGAGAAGTACACTTTGCGCGCGTAATGCGCCGGCAGCTCGCGCTCGATCGTCTTGAGCGCCGCGTAGAAGTGCGCGTCCTCGACGATTTTGTGCGTGTTCGCGTGGTCTTTGTGAATGCTGTTTTTCCAGTGCGTAATGATGATATCCGGCTTCAGCTCGCGAATGACGTCGGCCACCTCGTACTTGATCTGCTCGTCGACCGGAATTTCCGCGTCCTTGTACTGCAAATAGCGGACGTCCGCGCCGAGAATTTCCGCCGCCTTGTACGATTCCTCGATCTTTTGCTTCGCATAGTCGTCCGGGCTTAGCCGCGGATGGCCTTTCTCCCCGGGCGTCAAATGAAGAAACGTCGCCTTGTGGCCCGCCTGCGTATATTTCGCGATCGTCGCTCCGGCCGTCAGCTCCTGATCGCCCGCGTGCGCGCTGATCGCCAAAATATGATGTTTCGCTTGTTCGCTCATAGCCAAGCTCTCCTTTTCAATTGTATCCGTTTCAAGATGCGCCATACAACGCTATTCCTTCAGCCCCGAGTTCATCATGCCGCGCACGTAATATTTCTGGAGGAAAATGAACACGAGCAAAATCGGGACCGTGCTGATGACGAGCGCCGCATTGACGAGCGGCTGCGTCATGTTCGAATCGAGATGCGATTTCAGCTGCTGAATGCCGACCGGCAGCGTCGCCAAATCTTTGTTGACCGTATACATCAGAAGCGACCAGATGAACTCGTTCCAGCTGCCGATAAATTCGAATATCGCCAGCGTCGACAGCGCGGGAACCGTCATCGGCAGGATGAGCTGGAAAAAGATGCGCAGCTCGGAAGCCCCGTCGATGCGCGCCGCTTCGATATACGCGTCGTTGATCGTCATGATGAACTGGCGCATCAAAAAAATGCCGAACGCGCTGACCGTAAACGGCAGTATAAGCGCGAGCGTATATTTCGCCATCCCGCCGTCGCCGCCTTCGCCCATCCAGTCGTTGCCGCCGACGAACGGGAAATGGACCATAATGTAGAAGTTCGGGATCAGAAACAAAAACGCCGGAAACATCATCGTCGCCAAAATGAAGCGGAATATCGTCTTCTGTCCGCGAAACCGCAGCTTCGTCAGCGCATAGCCGGCCAGCGAGCTCGTGAGCAGCACGATCGCCGTCGTCACGACGGACTTGATCAAGCTGTTTTTGAACAGCAGGCCGAGCTTCAGCTGCTCGAACGCCGTCTCGTAGTTGCTCGTCTCGAACGTTTCGGGAAGCAGCGAATAGGTAAGCCGATTGTAGTCCGCCGGCCCCTTGAAGGAGGAAAAAATCATTTCGAGAAACGGAAATACCATCATGATGCTCCCGATAATGATGACCGTGTACGAAAACCATGGAAATTTTTTCGGTTTCATCAGTAGCTTTCCACCCCTCCCCGGCGAAATACGGTCAATTGCACGATCGTGACGATAAAGACGCAGATGAACAGCACGAACGCCATCGCGCTCGCCGTCCCCCAGTTGCCGTACGAGAACGCCTGATTGTACATTTCCAGCCCGCCGACGTTCGTCGAATTGCCCGGCCCGCCGTTTTTCGTCATGACGAGCGACAGCGTGAACGATTGCAGCCCGCCGATAAACGACGTGATCAGTACGAACAAAATCGACGGCTTCAGCAGCGGCAGCGTAATTTTCGTGAAAATCGCCGTCAGTCCGGCGCCTTCGAGCGTCGCCGCTTCATAGTAATCGTCGGATATCGCCTTCAGCCCCGCCGTCAAAATCAGCACCGAGCTGCCGATGCCGAGCCAGCCGCCGACGACGATGATCGAAGCGAGAGCCGTGTTCGGGTCGTCGAGAAATTTGATCGACGAAACGCCGAGCTTGTTCAAAATCGCGTTGATCAGCCCGTTCGTCGGATTGTACAAGTACAGCCAGACGTTCCCGATGGCGACGACGGTCGTTACGGTCGGCAAAAAATAGAGCGTCCGCCAAAAGCCTTCGAACCTCAGGCGCGTGATCATGTAGGCCACGATCAGGGCGATGACGAACGACATGGCGACCGTGCCGAAGGCGAAGACGAACGTATTTTTGATGATCGGGTTCAAGAACGTCGACCCGTCCGCGAACAGCGCCTTGTAGTTTTTGAGGCCGACCCATTCGATCAGCGTCAAATCGAAGCCGCCCCATTCGGTGAAGCTCAGAAACAACGAGAAGCAAAGCGGCACAAGGAAAAAGATCGCGTAAAACACGACGACCGGCGATAAAAACAGCCAGCCGAGCACTCCTTGGCCGCGGTTTAATTTGCCGTTACCGCTCATGCCAAACCTCCATTCCGTTCTGCCCGCCCGTTTCGTCCGGAAGCCGTTTTGCGCGGTCCCGAGCCGCTCCGCTTGGCGGCAAAACGCCATTACATGGAAAACCTCATGCTATTCGGGGAAAGTTATCGCTTTGGATCGATTTAGATGGAAAACCGCACGGCAATATGGCCCGGGACCGGCATTTCCTAAGCTTTCGTCCGGATTAGAGGGAGGTTTTCCGGTTCAATGTGTTACGTCTCTTCCATGACGCTTTTTAAAGGGAGCTTTTCCCGGCAATGCGCCGCCCCCCAAGCGATTCGAAAAACGGCGGGGCCGGGTTCGCCGGCCCGCCAGTCGCTTATCGGAGCTCCGCAGCCGTCCTCGCTCGCGGTCAGTCCGCGCCGAGCTTCGCCTGAATGTCTTTTTGCGCCGCCTGCACGGCCGCTTCCGGCGTCGTTTGCCCGGTCCACGTGCTCTCGATCTGCTTGAACAGGATGTCCTGGATTTCCGTTCCGGCGGCCGGATTCGGCTCGGGCAGCGCATAGTTCAGCGCGTCGACGAACGTTTTCAGAACGGCGTCTCCGGCCAGCTTGTCTTTGATCGGCTTCGCGTCCAGGTCGGCTTTGCGGGTCGACAGCGAGTTGAACGCGTCGAGCAGGAAGCCGCCTTCCGGCGTCAAGCCGTCTTTGACCGATACGGTGTTGAACCATTTGAGAAATTCCCAGGCTTCCTTCTGATGCTTCGACTTGTTGTTGACGCCCCACATCCACGTGTAGGCGATCGATCCTTTCTTCGTGCCGTCCGGGGACGGAAGCGGCGCCGTGCCGATATTTTTGTACGCGTCCTTCATCGTGCCGGCCAGCGAACCGGCGTACCAGCCCGCCTGGATCGTCATCGCCGTCTGCTCGGCCGGGAACGTTTTGCTTACGCTGAACGAAACGTCGGCGAGCCCGTCTTTGTAAAACTTGGCGGCGTATTCCATCGTCTTTTTGCCGGCGTCGGAGTCGAGCTGCGCTTTTTTCAAATCGTCGCTGATCAGCTGCCCGCCCGCCGTCGCCATCAGCGACATGAACGGCTGGTCGACGATCGACGCGTAGCCGCGCACGAAGCCGAACCCTTGCTGCGTAATTTTGCCGGAGGCGTCTTTTTTCGTCAGCGCCTTGGCCATGTTGTACATTTCATCCCACGTTTTCGGCGGGTTGTCGAAGCCGGCCTCCTTCAGCAGCCGCTTGTTGTAAAACAGCGCGTAGGCGTTCACCTCGGTCGGGAAGCCGTACACTTTGCCGCCGATCGAGGCGCCTTTGACGGACGCTTCCGGATAGTTTTTCTTGATGTCGTCGACGACGTCGGCCGGCGGCTCGGCGAGCACTTTGTTTTTCGTGAGCTGGCCGCCCCACAGCGAGTAGACGTGCATAATGTCGGCGACCTGCCCGGCGGTTTGCTTCGCCTGGATCGTTTTCAGCAGCTCGCCGAAATCGACCGGCTCCAGCTTCACCTGGATGTCCGGATGGTCTTTGTTCCACATGTCCACGTACGGCTTCAGCTTCTCTTCCTGCGCGCCGGCGTAATGGGACAGCAGGGTGAGCGTGACCGGCTCTTTTTTGCCGCCGTCGCCGCCTTCCGCATTGTTTTTGCTCGAGCCGCAGGCGGTCAAACCGACGGCCAGCGCCGAAATGGCGGCCAAGCTTACTGCGCGAGTTGCCTTTTTGCTAATCATGAATGAGACCTCCCGTAACTGTTTGTTGTATCATTCCAAGCTGCCGGCCAAACGCCGCTCGGGCATGCCGGTCGCTTTTCCTGCCTGCGCGTTCGCGCCGATGCCGCGACGCCGTGTCGCCGATTCATTCGATACCGCTTTCATCCCGAAAAGGCTTTGGTTCGAACCGATCGCAGCCTGCCGCTGCTGAAATTGTTTCAGAAAACGCTTTCAGACGTCTTTTACGTCCTCGGCCGGCATCGTACCGGGCGTTTTCGTTTCGCTATCGCATTCCGGCGCCACGGCACCATTATAGCACCGTAAAATTTAATTTCAAGAAAAATATTAATTCATAAAAATTTATTTTACAAACATGGCGTCATCGTTTATAGTTTAAGAAACCGCGCCAAGCGAACGGGCGTCATCGGGCGCATCCCCGCCGCTTGCGGGATCCGAACTGTTGCGGTGCCGAATAGAGTCTGTCCGTCGGTCGCTTGACGCCGTCGGGTGGCTCGAAATCGAACTTTCGCCCATCGACGTACCCGAGAGAAAACTTGTGGAGGAAGCTTTATGCAACGTTCTTTGGAGCATCTTGTTACGGAACGGCAAAACGAACGCACGCGCCATATCGACCAAGCGTCGACGGCCGGCATTCTTGAAATGATGAACGACGAAGACCAACTGATCGCCTCGGCCGTCCGGAAAGCGATTCCGGACATCGCCAAGGCGGTCGACGCGATCGTCGCCCGCTTCCGTCTGGGCGGCCGGCTGTTTTATGTCGGGGCCGGCACGAGCGGCCGGCTCGGCATCCTGGATGCGTCCGAATGTCCGCCGACGTTCGGAACGGATCCGGATATGGTGCAGGGCCTCATCGCCGGAGGCGATACGGCGATACGCCGGGCCGTCGAAGGCGCGGAGGACAACGAGGCGCTCGGCGCGGAGGACATCGCCGGCCGCGGCGTCGGCAAGCACGACGTCGTCGTCGGCATCGCCGCCAGCGGGCGGACGCCGTACGTGATCGGGGCGATGAAGCGGGCCAAGGAGGCCGGAGCCGCGGTCGTCTGCGTCTGCAACAACGCCGAATCGGCGATGAGCCGACACGCCGACATCGCGATCGAAGTCGTCGTCGGCCCGGAAGCGGTGCTCGGCTCTACCCGGCTGAAGGCGGGCACGGCGCAAAAAATGGTGCTGAACATGCTTACGACCGCCTCGTTCATTCAGATGGGCAAAGTATACGGCAATCTGATGGTCGATTTGCGGGCGACGAATTACAAGCTCGTGCGCCGGGCGAAGCATATGATCCGTCTCGCCACGGGCGCATCGGACGAAGCGGTGGAGCGCGCCTTCCGGGCGACCGGCGGCGACGTCAAAACGGCGACGGTCATGATCGCCACCGGCTCCTCCTGCGAGCGGGCGCGCGAGCTGCTGCGGAAATCCGGGGGATTCGTCCGGAAAGCGATCGAAATCGGCCAGTCCGCGAACTATGCGGACAAATCGGGAACGTAATATCCAAGCCGACACACGGCTATTTTCCGGCAATGCAATGCGAAGCTTCGTTCGGGAGAAGCGACAGTCGCCGGCTTCGGCTTCCGCCTCCGTATCGGGGATAGCGGAACCGCATTCCTTTATTTGGCAAAATCAGCTTGGTACAAGCGGCTTAGCGGAACGAAAATCCGTTATTCGGCAAGTAGCAAAACGAATCCCGTCGTTTCGCCCAAAATAACGGAACGCAATACCTTTATTTTCGGAAATGCCGGGAAATAAGCGGCATATCGGAACGCGGTTCCGTTAACGCCAAAGCGCCATCCTCGCCAAGCTCGCCAAGTCAACCGTCCGGCCGCCGGACGGTTTTTTCGTATGCCAAACCCGGGATTGGCGAAGCATGTCCCAAACGATTAGATTGATCGGAGTTGTTGTGAAAGGGCCGGCGAATGGCATCTATAATAGGGGGAGAAGGATGTGGTTGCGATCGAATCCGTTCGAACGACCGAACAGGAACGAATCGAAGACGAGGAGATGGCCGAAAGAGCACGCTCGGGCGATACGGAAGCGTTCGGGCAGCTGATCCGAAAACATCGGGAGCGGGCGTTCGGCTGGGCGCGTTCGATGTCCGGGGACGAAGCTCTTGCGGAAGATATCGTCCAGGAAGCTTTGGTGAAAGCATTTTTGCATATGGGCCGGCTGGTGGAGCCGAACCGCTTCCTCGGCTGGCTCCGGCAAATCGTCCAAAACGAAGCGAACATGAAGCTGCGCCGCGGAGGGCCGTATCGCCGGGAAAGGCCGCTTTCCAGCTTTTCGGTCGCGGGAGTCGATGCGGAAAACGGCGAATCCGACGAGCGCGTGCTTGAACGATTGCCGGACCGAATCGGCGAAACCGCAGCTGACGGGCCGAACGAACACGATCCGATGCGGCGATTTATGCGCAACGAATCGACCCGCTTCATCCGTTCGCTGCTCCACTGCTTGAACGAACGGGAACGGGGCATGTTCGAAGCTTACTTCTGGATGCAATGCTCCGCGGAGGAAGTCGCCGCCTTGTACCGGACGACGCCCGGAAGCGTTCATACGTACCTGCATCGCTCTAAAAAGAAGTTGCGGCAGGCCGTGTACCGGGAGCGAATCGGCCAGAGCAATCCGGACGCGGAATTCGCCTCGCCGAGGAAACGGTCGGTCTCGATCGCGACCGGGCGGCCGGATGCGGGCCTTACGTTCGTCGACCGGATCGCCAAGCTGCTGCGAAGCCGCGGCGAGCGCGCATCGACGGCCGATGCCGCGGGAAGAAGCGGACATGCGTTCCGGCTCAAGCTGTCCCGGAAAACGACGTATGCCGACGGCGTATTCGTTTTCGACTGGATGCGGGACATTACCGATCTGATCGCTCCTTACGGGTACGATCCGATGTTCCTGACCGGCCCGCTGGAAGGCAGCCCGTTGCCGCTGCATGCGGTATCCATGCGGTTCGGCGTCGTTCGCGCGGACGAGGAAGCGGTGTTGTCCCTTCGTTCGCGGCTCCGTCGACTCGGGAAGCCCGGTGCTGTTTTTCGATACATACGCCCGGAAGCCTTGCGTGCACGAATGGAATTTGATTTACGCATACGACGATGCGGAGCAGACCGTAGAAGTAACCGACACCTCCCCGCCTTACCGGAAAACGTTAAGCTATGCCCAGCTGGCCGCCTCGCCGCTTCGCTTCCTTTGCGCGGTGAAAAAGACGAACCGGCCCGCGCAGCCCGACGATCCGCTGCGGTCGCTAAAGTCCGTCATCCGCTATATGCGCGAAGGGGACGGGACGTTTCAGCAAACGATGTATACGTCCTATGTTTCGGGGCTCCGGGCTTACGACGCCTGGATTCGGCATCTGCGGGAAGGGCCGCGCGTCGCCAACGGCTACGGCCATCGTTACATGGCTTACGCTTATTCCGGCGCAAGATCGTTCGCCGGACCTTATATTCGCTCGCTGGTTGTCGAAAGGTTCGCGGAAGGGCCGATCGGACTCGCCGCTTCGTTGTTCGGGCAACCGGCCGGCCGGCTTTCGGAAGTGAGCCGCCTGTGCCCGCTGCACGGCGAATCGGAGTGGAACGAGGAAGCGATAGAGGCGTCGATCGGGCTGCTCGGGTAAGCCCGGCAAGCCGAGGAGCGCGCATTGGCCCATCTGGAGGAGGCGGTTCGGATGATGGAAATGAAATCGATACGACAAGAGGAGACAAAACGATGAGCGAAACGATCGAGTTAACGATAGTCACCCAAGCGAACGGCGATAGTTTGAAGGCGCTATCGGCAAGGCGGAATCGTTCGAAGCCGGCACGGGGAACATCCGGATCCGGATCGAGCAGGCGAACGGCAATTTCGAGGTGCTGAACCGAATCCGAAGCGGCGAACCGGGCGATCTGATCCATTTATCGGAAAGCGTGTTCGCGCCATATTTGCGTCAAGGGCATATTATCGACCTGATGCCGTTTTTGCGGGAAGATTCGCGCTTGTCCGCGGACGATTTTTATAAGGGAGCGCTGGAAGGGCCTTCGGTCGACGGCAAACTGGCGGCGCTGCCGGTTGACATGCAGGTGCCTCTGAACTTTTATCGCAAACGGGCGTTCGAGGAAGCGGGGATCGCCGAGCCGGCGAACGACTGGACGTTCGGGCAGTTTTTGGAGACGGCGGCCCGGCTGACGAACGAGAAGCGATACGGGTTTCGCCTTGGGATCGATCTCGAGTGGTTCGAGCCGTTCGTCAAACGAAGCGGCGGCGCCTATTTGTCGGCCGACGGCGCAACCGCGAAAGGATATGCCGACAGCGAAGCGACGGCCGAAGCGCTTCGGCGCATCGTCGACTGGTTCCGGGTTCATCGTATCGTTCCCCGCTCCGTCGAAGGAGGCGGCTTTGGCGAAACGTTCGCCATGGCGTTCGATTTTTCGTGGTGCCTTCCTTATGTCCTGCGGCACCATGCGGACGAGTACGGCGTCGTCGGCCTGCCCCGAACCGCGGAAGGCGCCGATACCAATATGGTGTATATGGGCGGGTACGGTATTTCCGCCGCGTGCAAACATCCCGAACTCGCATGGCTGCTGCTCAAGGAGCTGTCCGCGCCGGAAACGGGCGGCCCGCTCAGCCTGTTGCCTGCCACCAAGCCGATCGCCCGCCGGCTCCGCAAAACGGATCACCCCGTCTGGGGGCAAGCGCTCGCGGAGCTCGACAAAGCGTCGAAAAGCGCGTTTTACGTCAGCCGGAAGTGGAACGCCAACCGGCAAATTTTCAATCAGGATCTCGTGAGATGGATCGATGAAGGCGCCGACGTCAAAGCTTCGCTGAAGCGATGGGCGGAGCTGACGGGCTGAATCGCCGGATCGGGGGGCGGAATAAAGCGGCGCGCTTTGTTTCCGCCCGGCTCCGCCCCGGCCTATTCGTCCGTCCGGGCCGCGGCGGTACCCCCGCCCGTCGGAACGATGGCGCCGAACCGTTCCAGACGCTCGCGCAGCAGCCCGACCGGCACGTCCCGCACCGAGCAGTTCCGTTCGGCGGCGATCGCCGCCGCCATGCCGGCCGCCTGTCCGGTCGCCATGCAGCTCGCCTGGACGCGAAACGCCGAATTCGCCATCCGGTCCCCGGATACGCAGCGGCCGGCAACGAGCAGATCGTCGCTTCCTTTCGGAATTAACGCCCGGTACGGCAGCGTCGGCACGATGCCGGGCTCGATCATTTTTTGCTCGATATGGTAGCCGCTGTGGTGATGCAGATCGATCGGGTAAAAGCTGTAGCATACCGCATCCGGCCATACGTAGCCGGAAAGGTACGACCGCTCGTCGACTTCCGTCTCCCCTTCGATGCGCCACGTCTCGCGTATGCCGCATTCGTTCGCGAAGTAACGGACCTCGAGCCGCTCGCATCCCGGCACCCGGCGCAGCATCGCGAACGTGTCCAGCAAATGCCGCCGCGCCTTCACTTCCGCGGCCGTTCTCGTCTCCGAATCCGAACCGTCGATGTCCTGGACGTGCATGTTGATCCGTCCGGCCTTCAAATCGTTGTACAGGCCGAAGCGGCTGCGGACCGCTCCCCCGTTCCGGAGCGCCTCCTCGTACAGCCGGTTCAGCTCGCCTTGATCGACCGCGGCCGGATCGTAGCCGCCGATATCGTTGATCAGCGTCCCCGGCTGAAGCCGCTCGCCTTTTTTCCGCGCGTATCCCATCATGCCCGCCACGTCGGCGTCGCCCGTCGCATCGATCAGCTTGCTCGTCTTGAACCATTTCAAGCCCGACTTGCCGACGACCGCGACATAAACGCCGTCTTTGCCCTTCAGGACGGCAGCGGGCATTTCGTGCAGCCGCAGGCGTACGCCCGCTTCGAGGCAAAGCCGGTCCAATACGGCGCTGTAAATAAACCGGTTCACCAAAATTTGATGCATCCAATGCTTCGGCGGGACGACGGAGAAATCCGGCAGCTCCGCTCCGCCCAGCTCCGCGGTCCGTTCGACGATTTCCCAGCCGATGCCGCGAATGACCTGCTTCCCCCAGGCGTGAAACAAGCCGGGGAAATTGACCGAGGCTACGATCGTCGTGCCGCCGAGAACGCCGTTTTTCTCCACGAGAGCCGTTCGCATGCCGGCACGGGCCGCCTGAATGGCCGCCGTGCATCCCGCCGATCCGCCGCCGAACACCATGATGTCGTATTCGCCCCGAACTTCGTTTCCCGCCGGCAGCGGGATCGCCGCAGGCCGCCCTCCTCCTGGCCCGCCGCTCATTTGCGCACCGCCTCTTCCAACGCTTTGTTCGCCTGCTCCTCGCTCACCCGCAGCGCCGTGTTCAAATCCATCACGCCTCTCATGACTTTGGCCAAATTCGCCGCCAGCGGCGTCAGCACCAACCCTTCGTTCGCGGAACGCGCCATCGGGGCGGCCGGCTTGTTCGCATACAGCGCTTCGACGATTTGCTTATCCTTAAACGCGGTGTCCTGCGCGTACGCATCCCGGACCGCCTTCGTTTTGACGACGGGAATGAACCCTTTCCGCGACAGCTGCATCTGGAATTCGTCCGACACCAAAAAATGCAACACTTCCATCCCTTGATCCTTATACTTGCTCGAGCTCGTAACAAACAGGCCGTTCGGGTAAGGCTGCGAGCCTACGCCGGGCAAATCGCCGAAAACCGGCAGGCTGACGATGCCCCAGTCGAACGTGCCGAAGTCCGGCTGCAGCTGCAAATAAAAATTCATGACGAACATGGCCAAATGTTTGTCTTTCATGAAATTGTCGTTGGTGATCGATTTGTTCGACGCGATTAAATAGTGGCGGTACCCGTCCGCCTCGGTCGGCTCGAGAATCGTCTTGCCGACGAGCTTGCGGTAGGCGTCGGAATCGATCGCCGCCTTGCCCGTCGTTTCGCTAACGAACGGCAGCGAATACGGATTCATCGTCAGCATGTGATTGACGGAAACGCCGAGGCCGAGATACTGGACGCCCCCGTCGAAGCGGGTCAACCGTTTGCCGAGCGCGATCGCTTCATCCCACGTCATGCCGTTCTTCGGGTATTCGACGCCGAATTTATCGAAAATGTCCTTGTTGTAATAAAGCACGAGCCCGCCGTCGTGCAGCGGGAAGCCGTACAGCTTCCCTTTGTCGCTGAGCGCATCGAACACAGGCTTTTCGAACCGGCTGGCATCGATTTGATGCGACTTCATGAGCGGAGCCAAATCGAAGTTCAGCCCGTTGTCGATAATATTGGTGCGCATGCCGCCGAGCGAATCGTGGACGAGATCGACCGTCTGTCCCGCCGCGATATGATTTTGCAGCGTATTTTTGGCCGACCCCTGGATGTAGGTGAATTTGTAGTTCGGAAACTTCTGCTTAAGCGCGTTCCCGAATCGTTCGTTCCATACTTCCTCCGTATTGCCGACCGCCCCGAAAATCACGAGCTCCGCCGGCTCGTCCGCGTACGATTTCGGCGAAACGCCCGGCGCCGGCGGTTCTTCCTTGTCGTTCGCCGCTCCGCAAGCCGCGGCCAGCAAGGCGACAGCCACGCCTATCCCCGTTACGATCGGTATTCGTTTGGTCGTTCCCATTCAAGCGCTCCCCTTTTCTTTTTCGGGTCCAAGCAGGCCTGCTTCCCATGTTTATTGTAGGAGAAAACGCTTTACTTCCTCCATGCACTTTTGTAAGCTAAACCATATACAAAAAATCGCCGCCCGGCGCTGCAAGGTTCTTCCGGCCGTTGCGGCAGTTCGGCCGCTCCGGAAGAGGAACGCGGCTCGGGATATATCGTGGATCGCCGTCATGCGGCGCCACGCCGCAATCGGCGATGAACGGGCGGGATCGTTGTACCGACAAGCAGACGGGGAGAGGTGCGGATGTCTTTTCCTTTATGCGGACATATACCGCGGTTGACGTATTTTCGGCACGTCGTCCGGCGCGAGCAATTTTTTCAATTCGAAAGCGTACAAAGCGAATGGCTCGTCTTTGCGGTGGAAGACGGGTCGTTTTATTATGAAATCGGAGACCGGAGCGCGACCGCTACGTTCGGCGATCTCGTGTTTTGTCCGCCGGGCGTCGCCTTTCGCCGCGTCGTCATTTCGCCGGTTACTTTGTTCGTTCTCCGCATGGGCTGGACGGACGATCTGGGAAACGAGCTCGATCCGCTCCGCCTGAGCCGCCTTCCGGTCGGCAAGGTGAGCCTGCGCAATACGGAGAAGCTGCTGGACGATTACGCCGCGATGAAGCGCCACAACTTCCTTGACGAGCGTTGGAGCATGGTCGGGCGAAATCATTATT
Source organism: Paenibacillus sp. GYB003 (assembly GCF_036577625.1). Classification (NCBI taxonomy): domain Bacteria; kingdom Bacillati; phylum Bacillota; class Bacilli; order Caryophanales; family Paenibacillaceae; genus Paenibacillus; species Paenibacillus sp. GYB003. The sequence continues at coordinate 238,803 of NZ_JARBDC010000088.1, forward strand.
TGCACCATATTTGGCTGATGTACTGCGAACAGGCGGAACAGCTGCCGACCGACGAAGCGGACCGGTCGTCCGATCCGTTCATCCGCAAAGCGACCAAGCTGATCGAGGAGCATGCGTTCGAGCGGTTCAGCCTGAATGCGATAGCCGTCTCCCTCGGCGTCAGCCGCATGCAGCTGTGCCAAAAGTTCCAGGCCGAGCTCGGAACGACCCCGATCAAATACGCGACCGCCCTCCGGCTCGAAAAAGCGAAGAAGCTGCTCGCCGAAACGAATTTGACGCTGGATCAAATATCCGAATGCTGCGGCTACCAGAACGGATTTTATTTAAGCCGAGTGTTCAAAAACAATTGCGGCATGACTCCGAAGCAGTACCGGCTGGAGCATCGGCTGTAACGAACCGGAAGTTTCCCGGCAAAACGGCTCGCATGGGGCAACGGGGTACCATTTTGCAGGAGGTTTTCACGGTAATCCAGGCTAAGCTCCGCTCGGCCCCTGCGGGGCCATCGCCAATGCGGGGCTGCGGCGGTCCGACTGCGAACGCAGCCGAGCGCCCGCTTTTCCGCACAAAGCCAAACAGCCATCCTCTCCGGACGGCTGCGTGAATCGACGGGCTACTTCGCGCCCGCCGCCTTGATCGCTTGATCGGCGGCGTTTTCGGCGTCCCGCAATATCGTGTTAATGTCCTTGCCTCCGGCAGCTAGATCTTTTACCGCCTGGTAGAGCACGGAAGACGCTTTGCCGTCGTGTTTGCTCGGTTTATGCGGGAGAACCGGCTTCGATTTGAATACGGCTTGAATGTTTTTGCCTTTGAAGGCGTCGTGCGCCGCCGCGAAATCGGTTTGCCATTCCGGCTTGTTCAAGACGGACACCCGTCCCTGCCTGATGAGATCGAGCTGCACTTCGTCGGAAGACGTCACAACCTGCATGACCTTTTGCTCGACAGCATCAAAATATGCGCATCGGTTTCCCGGCCTTTGCCGGCGGAACCTTCGAAGTTGGGCAATTGCGCCAAATCCCAGTTGATTCCCGACGCCTCCCGGACCTGATTGACCACCATGTCGAGCCAAGGCGTATACATGGCCATGTTCCGGTCCTTCGTAAACCCGTTGATGCCGTAGCTGTATTTGCCGTTCTGCACATAACCCGGAATCGCGAACAGATCGCCGTACAATCGCAATATTTGGGCCCACTGGTCGTTCTGGAGCGTCGGCTTGCCGCTGGCGGGATCGACAAGAGACAGACCCAATCCGGAGCCGATCGCCGTAATGTTGTACGGGTCCAGACCGATAGAGGATGGGAATGGGGATTTGGAACGGGAAGAGAACGGGAAAACGACGAAATGGAAAAGCGACTCGATCGAAACGAACTTGACACGAGTCCTGCGGCTTCCGGACACGGTTATACTTGAGCGGCGTATACAGAACCGTTAGCGGCATGACCCCGGAGCGGTATTTGCCGAAGCGCGGAACAATTACCGTGAAAACCTCCAGCTAAATGATTGCGGTTCACTCGCTTCGGCCGCTTAACGGGAAAACCTCCCGCTATTTTTGCCGAAACCGCGTTTTTCACTGCTGCAGCCCCGAATTACCGGGAGGATTTCCCGCTAGAACGGATCCAATGCCCGATACGAGACGAAATAGCGGGAGGATTTCCCGCCGGTAAGAAGAGTCGGACTACAGATAAGATCCACGCCCGGAACACCGCGAACATACCGGATTGCAGTACCGCTTGCTTGTGCAGAAATCAAAGTTACTCAACAGTCTCAAAAATTCCGGTTGCTGCGCGGACGATTCGGTTACAGGCGGCCGTTTCCCTTCCTAAATGCGCAGCCGAAAAAAACGACCTGACCTTATACGGGCCAGATCGTGTTTTCCGGCATCCGGGCTTGCCGCCGCCATTTGTACCGGCCGCCTCCGCCTTCGCCTTCGCCTTCAGCCTTGCAGTTTCCGGTCCGGGTCCGTGCACCCGTCCCTTTACCGCTCTCCGGCGCGGCAGATCGACAGCTCGGCGATGACCGGCTCGCCGTCGCTCTCCGTGATTTCCAGCTCGATTCCCCGCACTTGGACCGGCGGGATGCGCACGATCGCTTTGTGCCCGATATTCCGGCCTTCGTATACCGGAAACGTCCGGCGCGATTTGGCCGTCACGATCGACAAGGTGAACCGCCGGACGCTCTCGCCCTCCGTCAAATCTTCGCCGAGCACGATGCAGTCGATCAGCTGCGGCTCCTTCGCCTCGTACGTCCATTTGCCGCCGCCCGAACGCTTGCAATCGGCGATCGTCGCGAGCGGACGGCCGTAGCGCCGCCGTATTTCCGCGCCGAATTCCAGCAGACGCCCGGCGTCGATGTCCGGCAGCAGCCCTCTCCGGTCCGGCCCGATATTGAGCAGCAAATTCGCGCCGCGTCCGACCGAATGCTCGTACAGCCCCATCAGCTCGTCGACGCTTTTGAGCGTATCGGCGTCGCTGTCGCTGTAAAACCAGTTGGCCCGCATTTGCACGTCGCATTCGGCGGGCAGCCACAGCCGGTCCCCCAGCTTCTCCTTGTCGTCCGTCAAGATCGAGAAGCTCGTCGAATCGACGACGTTCCAGCACGGCACCGGGGCAATCCCGTCCTCGTTGCCGACCCAGCGGAAATCCGGGTCGCCCATATTGAAGATGAGAATGTTCGGCTGAAGCCGCCGGATTTCGCCGATAATGCGCGGCCAGTCGTATTCGTGGTTTTCGGAGCCGCAGCCGTCGAACCATAAAATGTCGATGTCGCCGTACTGCGTCAGCAATTCGGTAATTTGACCGACAAAATAGTCGTCGTACGCCTTCGCATCCTGGCTGTAAAAATCGGCCGAGCCGTCGTACGGCGAATAATACAGGCCGGGCTTGACGCCGTATTTGCGGCATGCCTCGACGAATTCCCGGATCACGTCGCCCTTCCCGTCTTTCCATGGGCTGCGGGCTACCGAGAATGTCGAGTACCGGGTCGGCCAGTTGGAAAATCCGTCGTGATGCTTCGCGGTCAGCACCGCGTAATTCATTCCCGCTTCCTTCGCCGTGCGAATCCACTGCCCGCAATCGAGTGCGGCCGGGTTGAAGGCGGACGGCGTCATCGGCCGTTTGTCGAAATCGACGTACCCTTCGTAAAACGTACGCAGCCCGAAGTGGAGAAACAGGCCGAATTCCCAGCTCTGATAAGCGAGCTGCTTCGGAGTCGGCTTCAGTCGTTTGGCATTGGCGGCCGTCATCGGCATGCCCTCCCGTATATACGAAATTTTACGCGGGATATACCCGGTAGCTTACGCCGGGCGCCGCGGCGAAACGAACGAGCCCGTCGCCTTCGGCGGCGATCGCGCCCGGCTCCCCGTCCGCGCGGACCGTTATCGGCCGGTCGGTCCGGATCGCGCATTCGCCGCCGCGCTCCGAACGAATGACGGCGGCGGTCAGCCGGCCGGCCGCCCATTCGATGTCGACCTCGAAGCCGCCTCTCGCCCGCAGGCCGCGGACGGCTCCGCCCGGCCACGCCTTCGGCAGGGCGGGCAGCAGCCGCAGCTCGCCGCCGTGCGACTGCAGCAGCATTTCCGCGATCGCCGCCGTTCCGCCGAAGTTGGCGTCGATTTGGAACGGCGGATGGTCGCCGAACAAATTCGGATGCACCGCATGGTTCAGCAGCGCGTACAAGTTGTCGTACGCTTTGTCCGCCTCCTCGAGCCGGGCCCAGAAGTTGATGATCCACGCGCGGCTCCACCCCGTATGGCCGCCTCCGTTCGCGAGCCGCCGCTCCAGCGTAACCCGGGACGCCTCGGCGAGCTCGGGCGTGCCGCGCAGCGTAATTTGCTCCCCGGGATGGAGCGCGAACAAATGCGAGATGTGGCGGTGGCCCGGCTCGGGCTCGTCGTAGTCGACCGCCCACTCCATAAGCTGCCCGTGCTTGCCGATCGACGGCTTCGGCAGTTTGGCGATCGCCGCCTCCAGCTTGCCGCGGAACGCCTCGTCCGTCCCGAGCAGCCGGGACGCCTCGATGCAGCCGCCGAACAAGGCGTACACGATCTGGCTGTCCATCGAAGGCCCGACGCACAGGCAGCCGGTGTTGCCGTTCGGCAGCAAATACCGGTTTTCCGGCGACAGCGACGGCGCCGTAACGAGCCGGCCTTCGCCGTCCTCGACCAAAAAGTCGAGGAAAAATTCGGCGGCCTCCTTCATGATCGGGTAGGCGCGCTCGGCCAAAAAATCGAGAGACAATCCGAACCGGTAATGCTCCCAGGCGTGCAGAGCGAGCCAGGCTCCCCCGGTAGGCCAAAAGACGGCCGGGACGTAGGCGCCTTGAATGGCGGTGTCCGCCCACAGGTCGGTCGCGTGATGCGCGACGAAGCCCCCCGCGCCGTATACGATTCTCGCCGTCTCGCGCCCGTTCTCCCGCAGCCGGTCGAGCAGATCGAACACCGGCCCGTGGCATTCGGCGAGATTCGTCGTCTCGGCCGGCCAATAGTTCATCTGCAAATTAATGTTGATATGGTAGTCGGCTTCCCACGGCGGCGTATGGCTGTCGCTCCAGATGCCCTGCAAATTGGCCGGAAGCGTGCCGGGACGGGAGCTGGCCATCAGCAAATACCGTCCGTAATGGAAAAACAGCGCCTCGAGGCCGATGTCGCGCTCGCCGCCGCGCACCCGGTTCAGCCGCTCGTCGGTAGGCGCGGAAGACGCCGGTTCGCGGTCCGGGGCGTCCAGCGTGAGCCGGACCCGGTCGAACAAGCTCCGGTGCTCCGCCGCATGCCGGTCGCGCAGCGCCGCATAGCCGAGCCGGGCCGCTTCTTCCGCCTGCTTCGCGGCGACGGCGGCCGGATCCGCATGACGGAACGACGTTTGCGCGGTTACGATCAGTGTAACGGCGTCCGCTTCCTCCACGGATAGGTAGCTTCCGACGACTTTCGCCCGGCCGCCCTCGCACTCCGCCCGCAGGACGGAGCTGTACGTAATTCCGTCCGCGCCGCACGTTCCGGTCATCGAAATCGCGGCCGGACCGACTCGCGCGATGTCCCCTTCGAACGGTCGGCGGCTGAGCTGGGCGCTGAACGTGAGACGGCCCGGAGCGTCGGCCGTCAGCCGGACGACGATCGCCTGATCCGCCGCGCTGGCGAACGATTCGCGGCGGTACGTTACGCCGCCGCAGCCGTAGCGTACGGTCGCGATCCCGTCCGCCAAATCGAGCTCGCGCTCGTAATCGGCCACCGCCCGCTTCCCGTGATCGAACAGCAGCTTCAAGTCGCCGAGCGGCTGATACGGCGAAAAATGCTGCGGCAGCGACGTCATCGCCATTAAGGCGAGACGCTCCGCTTCCTGCGGTTTGCCTTCGAACAGCAGCCGGCGCACTTCGGCGAGATGGGAAAGCGCTTCCGGATTGTCGCGCTTGCGCGGCCCTCCGTACCAGATCGAGTCCTCGTTCATCTGGATTCGCTCGGCTTCGACGCCGCCGAATATCATGCCGCCAAGGCGGCCGTTGCCGATCGGCAGCGCTTCCACCCACCGCTTGGCGGGCTGCTTATAATACAGTTTCGTTTCCGCGCCGTTCATGACCGTTCAACTCCTTTTGTGGTAAGGTTACCGGTAACCTTACTGTAATCGCACTTTCCCGCCCTGTCAATACAAAAAATCGGAGTGCCGCCCGCGAGCCCGATCGCCAGCCCGATTCGCCGCTTGTCCCGGCTATGCGACGTCAAGCGAAAGGCCCCGCCCCCGGCGCATCGATGCGTCAGAGAGCGGGACCGGGCGTTCGCGGACCGTCCGCTTATTTGGCCGCGCTGTTCAGCTCGGCGATTTTTTTGTTGACCGCTTCCTCCATGTTCCGCAGCCCCGTATTGATATCCGTTTCGCCGGTAAACACTTTGAGCAAAGGCGTCCAGTAGCTCGCCTGCGTCTGCCCCGACCATTTCGAGACGGGAGCCGGAGCGGCCGGCTGCGCCGGAATGGCGGCTTTTGCGTTTTTCCCTTTCAGCTCGGGCACGTCGGCGCCGAATACGTCGTTGACCGCTTTGTTTTGCAGGGCGGAAATCGTCCCTGCCCGCGACATCATCGTCTGGAATTCGTCGGACAGCAAAAAGTCGATGACGCGGAACGCCTCTTTCGGATGCTTGGCGCTCGACGTTATGCCGATATACGTGGCCGGCGATTGCGATCCCGTTCCGGGCTTGGACGAAAACGAAGGCAGCGCGGCGTAGTCCATGCTGAACAAATCTTTCGTGACGGTAGCCGGGTAAAACGTCGTCGCCTCCATCGCCGTAATCCCGTTCACGCCGAACCGGTTCCAGTCCATAATTTCTTTCGCCTGCGGGGTGCCGACTTCGTTGCCGGGAATTTTGTAGAAGCGGTCGATGTTTTGGATCAGCTCGGCCCACTGCGCATTGTTGACGCTGGCTTTGTCCGTCTTCGGATCGACCCAGCCGAGCGACAGCTGGTTGTAGTCGATGACGTGCGCGGAAAAATCCATCCCCCGATACTGAACGCCGCCTTCGGTGCGCGTCATTTTGCGGGCAAGCTCGTACACGTCGTCCCATGTCATTCCGTCGCGCGGCGGAGCGACGCCGAACTTGTCGAACAAGTCCTTGTTATAATGAAGGACGACGTTCCGCATGGCGAGGGGCAGTCCGGTCACGCCTTGGCCGAACGTATCCCGCATGACCTGGATCGGCCCCTGGTACAGCCGGTTGGCGTCGAACTTGAACTCTTTCATCAGCGCGGTCATGTCGTAGGCAAGACCGAATTGCGCCACATCCCGGGGATAGGCGACCGGATCGGCGTAAAAAATATCGATCGGCGAACCGGCGGCGACGATATCGGCCGCGTTTTTGTTGCCGTAGACGTTGAAGCTGATGTGGGGGTATTTTTTCTGAATATGTTTGCCGTACGTTTCCATGAACGCTTCCTCGGACACGTAGCGTCCCCCGTAAATGTTCAGCACGACCGGCTCGAGCTTTTCCTGCGCGGCGCCGGCATTCCCCTTCTCCTCCGCATTCGACCCGTTCGCGCCGTCCCCCGAGGAACAGGCCGTCGCGAGCGATACGAGGTGCGGCTGGATCAGTCTCCCGCTCGCAAATACAACTGCATGTTCGACATCAACTTGCTGTTTCTCAGCCCGTCCGACCGGGAGTTCGGCAACTACTTGCTGCAAACCGGCCAGCAGCTTCCTTCGCATTACGAGCTGAACGAAGAGCAGACCGTTTATATGCAAGAGTGGTTCGACGCGATGAAGCTCGAATACGAGAGCGAGTTTTTGGCCAAGGAAACGTCGCTCCGGTCCAAGCTGATGGAAGGACTCGTCTATTTGAGCCGGACGCGCTTCGCCGCCGCTCCGCCGGACGCGACGTCGGTCCAATCGCAGAGCAACATTGTGGAGCTGCTCAACTATACGCATCTGCATTATACCGACGAGCGGCTGTCCTTGTCTTCGCTCGCCGACGGCTGCGGCATGAATGCGTCTTATGTGAGCCGTCTGTTCAAGCAGCATACCGGCCGGACGTTCATCCATTATTTGCATCGTCTGCGCGTCGACCGGGCGGCGAGCCTGCTCGCCACGACCGATATGGACATCGTCGACATTACGGTCGAGGTAGGCTTCGACGACGCCAGAACGCTGCGGAGAGCGTTCAAGAAGCTGAGCAGCTGACGCCGAAGCAGTATAGTATCGCGACAAGTTCCGGTCCGACGCGGAGGCGAAGCCGGGCGAACGGCAGGCGTAAGCCGGCGACTGTTTTGAGAACAACCGTCCGGGACAATTATCGGACGGTTCTTTGGCATGCGGCGCGGCTGACGAACCGAGAGATCGGTATCGGAGCCGAAAGCGGGGGTTTGAAATTGTAACGAATTCCCGTATCGTTATTGCCGGCGAATCGGATCGTTTTCTTCCCTTTTCGCCTCGATAGCGATACTTGTGCCTAAAGAGGCCGGCGCCGGCGCGAAAAAACCGCCGGGCATTCGGCCCGGCGGCTAGCGCCGCTTCTCACTCGTCGTCATCGTCGTCATCCGCGTCGGCGAGCTTTCGCAAATATTCCTCGTCGGCCCGGTCGCGGGCGCGGCTTTTTTCTTTCAGCCGTTCGATGGCCGGCATAATGAGCAAATCGACTTCCTTCTGCACCGTATACGCGAGGTCGTGGCGGCTCTGCGACTCCAAATACGAACCGACTTCCATAAGCGCGTTGTAACGGTCCAGCTCCTCGCGGGTCAGAAGCCCGCGCACTTGCACGCTGCAGTGTCTCACAGGACGAGCCGCCTCCTTCGGGACAGACGCTTGCACCGTCTCCCGTCAAAACTTGCCTTTGCGCAGCACGAGCGGAATGCCTCCGATCATGAACAAATAGCGCAGGTCGATCAACTTTTTCATCATCGCGGCTTTGCGGCCGGTCATTTTTTTGCCGTACACGATGCCGATCGCCTCGCCTTTGCCGAGCGACGCGACGACACCTTTATGATCGTATTTGAACTCGCGCAGCGGCTCGCCGCGAATCGTCGCCACCAAGTTGCGGGCGCACGCGATCCCTTGCTGCATCGCCAGCTGGGCGGTCGGCGGATACGGCTTGCCCTGCTCGTTCATGACGAGCGAGCAGTCGCCGACGACATAGACGTTTTCGTGCTGCGTCGTCCGCAAATACGGATCGACCTTCACGCGGCCCCGCATCGCCTCGAAGCCGGCCTGCTCGACGAGCCGGTTGCCGCGGATGCCGCCCGTCCATACGATCGTCGTCGACTTGATCGTTTCCCCGGTCGCGAGCTGAACTCCGCCGGGCGTGCATTCCTTGATCGCCGTGCCGATTTTGAACGTTACGCCTTTGTCCGTCAGCACCCGCATCGCGTATTCGACGAGTTCGGGATCGAAGCCGGGCAGCGCGGTCGGCGCCGCTTCGATATTGACGATGCCGACCAGCTTCGGATCGACGTCGAACTGCTTGCACAGCTTCGGGATGCGGTCGGCCAGCTCGCCGACGAACTCGATGCCGGTAAAGCCCGCCCCGCCGACGATGAACGTCAAGTAGTCCTTACGGTGCGGCTCTCGTTTGAACTTGGCGAATTGATATTCGATATGCTCGCGGATGAGCCGGACGCTGTTGATGCTGCGAATGTTCAGCGCATACTGCTGCAGGCCGGGAATGCCGAACGTCTCCGCTTCGCCGCCGAGGCCGATGACCAAATAGTCGAACGACAGCGTTCCGTCTTCGAGAATGACTTTTTTCTCGTTCGGCTTGATTTGGACGACGGTCGATTTGACGAAATCGATTTTGAATTCGTCGATCAGCTTCGCGATATGGATTCTCGCGTTTTCCGGATCGTCCGTTCCGGCCGCCGGCATATGCAGGTGCGTCGTTATATAATGATAGTCGTGCTTGTTCACCAGCGTTACGTTCGCCTCGTTATACCCGAGCTCCTTCTGCAGCCTTAGAGCGGTCAGCACGCCGCCGTAGCCGGCGCCCAATATGACGATTCGTGGAACTGTACTCATCTCTGATCCTTTCCGTATCCGGTTCGGTATTCGTTCTCTCTCTATGTTGTGAAAAAAAACACAACCTATTTTGCGTCAAAACTCCGCCTTTCGCCCGGGAAGCCGTTCGCTCCGGACGAAACGTGTCGACGGATCGCTTCAAATAGAATGCAGAAAAGCGATGATATCAAGAGCAATCATATATCTTCCCCTATGAAAATTCAAGCGACAAACTGTCTAAAATTTGTCGTTATTTGTGACAATTTCGCTTTCTTTCGCATAGGCGGACGATTATAATAGTAAGGTGTGGTATAACCATTTGGAGGTGTCTTTTTTCGTGTCAGTGCCAGTACAGGAGCAGGGTCAAGACTTGACGGACATCATCATCATTGGCGGTGGACCTGCCGGGATGTTTGCGGCGTTTTACGCAGGAATGCGCCAAGCCTCCGTGAAAATAATCGAAAGCATGCCTCAATTGGGCGGACAGCTTGCAGCGCTCTATCCTGAAAAATATATTTATGACGTAGCCGGCTTTCCGAAAGTAACCGCTCAGGAGCTCGTCAACCGGTTGAACGAGCAAATGAGCCATTTTCCGGTCGACGTGCGGCTCGAAGAAAAAGTGCTGAAGGTGACCAAAAAGGACGAGCGTTTGTTCGAGGTCGCAACCGACGCGGGCGTCCATCATGCGAAGGCGGTCATCATTACGGCCGGCGTCGGCGCATTCGAGCCGCGCAAGCTGGAGCTGCCGGAGGCGGCTCGGTACGAGAAAAAAAACTTGCACTATTTCGTCAGCGACCTGAACAAATTCGCCGGACAAAAGGTGCTGATCAGCGGCGGAGGCGACTCCGCGGTCGACTGGGCGCTCATGCTCGAGCCGATCGCCGAGCAGGTGACGCTCATTCATCGCCGCGATAAATTCCGCGCCCACGAGCACAGCGTAGAGCTGCTCATGAAGTCGAAGGTCAACGTCGTGACGCCGAAAGAAATCGTCAAGCTGAGCGGCGCGGACCGGATCGAAACGGTTTCGATCAAGGACATCAAGTCCGGCGAAATCGAGGAAATCGCCATCGACGCCGTAATCGTCAATTTCGGCTTCGTTTCCTCGATCGGCCCGATCGCCGAATGGGGGCTCGATATCGACGGCGGATCGATCGTCGTCGACTCCCGGCAGGAAACGTCGATTCCCGGCATTTTCGCCGCCGGCGACATTACGACGTATCCCGGCAAGCTGAAGCTGATCGCCGTCGGCTTCGGGGAAGCGCCGACCGCCATCAACAACGCGAAAGTGTATATCGATCCGGACGCGAAGCTTTCGCCGGGTCACAGCAGCAACATGAAATTTTGACCCGATCAAAGGTAAAGGTACTCCGCGGCGCAGGCGGAGTACCTTTTTTCGTTCGTCCGGGCGTCCGCCCGCGAATTCCGGCGTCCGCCGCGGGGCAAGATAGCGGTAATATCCGCTTCATCGCAAAGGAGGAAACGTTTCGTCGTGTCCTATATCTGCTTATACTGCAACGGAATGCGCGCGCTGGACCGAAGCTGCCCGCAATGCGGCGAAGGGCTCGTCGACGCCGGTCGTCTCGACGACTATTCCGGCCCTTATTCGCCGTACCGTCCGATCGACGACAGCAAGCTGACGAACGGCTATCCGGACTTGGCCGAGCATTTGTGCGTGCACCAGACGTATTGTCCCGATTGCGGGTATTCGGACGTCATCCCGCTCAAAGAATCGACGCAATAGACGGCGGTCGGTCCGCTTCGCGGCATAACCGGCCCAACCGTGACAACGGGCCGGCAGCCCGTCAGCTTGCCGCCGTGCGCAGAAAGCCCGGCAGCCGGAAGAAGGCGAGCGCCAGTCCGGCGAGCCCGAACGTCAGCAGGACGACGACCCCGCCGGCCACGTCGGCGATATGGGCGTTGTGCGCGATTACGTTCACGAGCGAATGCTGCGCCCAATACTGCGGAGTGAAATGGCCGATCGTCTGCACGAATTGCGGCAACATGTACGAAGGCACCCACAGACCTCCGAGCATCGCGCCGCCCATCGAGATAAGCTGCGTGACGACCATCGCCGCCCCTTCGCCCGGCATGACGAACGACAGCCCGAGCCCGAGCCCGGTGCCGGCGACGCTGAGCGCGGCCACGATGAGGGCGAGCGCCGACAAATCGCCCAGATTCAAGTCGTAGACGAGATGACCGAACGCGAACAACACGGCGCACTGCGCGACGACCGTCAGCGCGAACGGAATCCACATGCCGATCAAGTAATGGAGCGGCTTTATGCTCGTGCTGCGGATGCGCGACAGCAAGCCCGTCTTCTTCTCCTCGAAAAACCGCCGCGACATCGTGATCATGATGAAGAAGACGAACATGACGGTCATGCCCGGAACGACTTGATCGACATAGTTGAACCGGTCGGACGCCGTCGACACGTTTTCGATTCGGATCGGCGAAGCGAGCGTCCGCTCCGCTTCCGCTTGCGATTGTCCCATCGAAGCGAGCGCGCCGGCCAGCTTCTGCTCGCGGTAGCCGTTCGAAATGCCGTTCAAAATCGCCTCGATCGGCGCGAGCGACGCCGCGGCCGCCGGATCCCGGTACAGCTTCACGTCGGCCGGCACACCCTGCTTCATCGCCGCCTCGAACCCGCTCGGAATGACGAGCAGGGCGGAAAATTGGCCCTGCCCGATTTTGCCGATTTGCTCGTCCAGCTCGGACGCGTCCGCCGCTTTCACATCGATAATTTGCCCGGCCCGCTCCAGAAACGACCTCGACGCTTCCGTCCCGTCCTGATCGACGACTCTTAACGTGATGCCGCCCGAATCGCCCGTGCCTCCGAACACGGACCCGAACATGACGATGAACAGCACCGGCATAAGCAGCAGAAACAAAAAGCTGCGCTTGTCTTTGCGGATCAGCTTCAATTCCTTCAAAATGATCGCTTTCATCGCTTCGTTCTCCTCTCTCATCCGTTGTCGAGCGGCTTTCAATCGCGCAGGGCGGTGCCCGTTACCGTCAAAAAGACGTTTTCGAGCGACGGTCTGACGACCTCGAGCTGCTTCAAGTCCCAGCGTTGCTCCGCCGCCGCTTGCAGCAGCCGCTGCATGACGGCGCCGACCTGCTCGGTTTCCAGCAGCCAGCCGGAGCCTTCCTTCTTCGCCCGGCCGACGCCGGGGCATTGCGGCGGTTCGGTCATGCCCGCCGCCTCCACGTAAACCGCCCTGCGCCCGTACGTTTCCAGCAGCTCGCCGAGCGGGCCGCTCGCCTTGACCGTCCCCCGGTCCATGATGGCGATCTCGTCGCACAGCGCCTCCACTTCCTCCATGTAGTGGGTGGAATACAGGATGGCGACCCCTTCCTCGTTCAGTTCGCGTATCATCTCGAATATATGGTTGCGCGACTGCGGATCGATGCCGACGGTCGGTTCGTCCAGGATGAGCAGCTTCGGCCGGTGCAGCAGCGCCGCCGCGATGTTGATTCTCCGCTTCATGCCGCCGGAAAACGTTTCGACCGCGTCGCCCGCCCGGTCGGTCAGGCCGGTTTTGTCCAGCACCTCGCGGATGCGGTGCTTCAGCTCGATCCCGCGGACGCCGTACGCTTCGCCGAAAAACAGCAAATTGTCGTAGGCGCTCAGCTTTTCGTACAGCGTAATGTCCTGCGGCACGTAACCGATAAAACGGGCGACTTCGCCGATCTCGTTCGTCACGTCGCGGCCGAGCAGCTTGACGGTGCCGCTGTCGGCTTTGACGATGCCTGTCAATATTTTCATCGTCGTCGACTTGCCGGCTCCGTTCGGTCCGAGAAAACCGAACGACGCGCCCGCTTTGAGCGAAAACGTCGCTTGCCGCAGCGCTTGCTTTTTGCCGTACGATTTGCTTAGCCCCGACACTTCCAGCAGCGGTTCGTCGCCGGCGGTCGACGCGAGACTAGTTTTCGTGAGCAAGCTGTTCATATCGTAATCCCTCCCGAATATTCGCGTTGCACGATGCATGCTGCGATTCGGCCTTCGCAGGCCGCTACACCCGCAGCTTCCGCTCCAACAAATAGGCGGACAGACGGACGACCAAGTAGGCGAGCAGCGCGCCGAACGCCATCATGACGGCGATTTGCCACGGCTGGGACAACAGCGACCGGGCCGTTTCGCCGCCCGTCCGATCATCCATGCCGGCAATGTTCAGCCATGCCGTCGACATCGAAAACAGCGTTCCGCCTCCGCCCATAAAGACGACCCACAATATCGGCGTAATCGGGCGGATCGCCGTATACTGCGCCGTAGCCGTAAACAAGCCGAGCGCCATAATAAGCGGGCTGAAGCCGAGCAAGGCGGCGAGCCAGCGGAGCCCCGTCGCCATAAACGCGCCGACGTCCGCGAACGTGTACGTTTCGAGCGCTAGCGCGATAATCGAGGCGTACAGAGCGGCGAAGACGAGCACGCCCGCCCAGACGAGAAGCACGCGCGCCATGCCGGCGGCCCATTTGGCGCCGACCAGCCACAGGCGCGGATACGGCAGCGTCAGCCACCAGCCGTACGTGTCGTTCTCCCATTCCCTTCGAAAATGGCCGAAGCCGAAAAAGAAAATAAAGTAGGGCAATCCGAAGGTGGCGAACCATAGCCGGTCCAGCTGTTTCGTATCGACGATCGCAAAATAGGTCGTGATGCCGAGCGCGGCGGCCAAAACAACCGCGACGTACACGATCCTCCAAAACTTGGGGAACGGGGTGCGGGCGGCTTTCCGCCAGCTCCCCTTTTGCTTCAATTCATGGCGCACGAGCGCCCAAAATGTCGCGGATGGCGCGTTCAACGTCTCCACTCCTTTTTGTACAAAGTGCGAAATACGTTTTGCAGCGAGCCGTATTCGGCCCGCAAATCGTCCGTCTCGCCCGACCAGATCGCCCGGCCGTTCTCCATCATGACGGTATAGTCGAACAGCCCTTCGACCTCCTGAATGTCGTGCGTGCTGATCAGCATCGTCCGGCCGCGGTTTTCCAAATGATCGATAATGCCGGAGACGATCGCTTCCCGCGAGATGACGTCGATGCCGGCGAACGGCTCGTCGAGGATGATGAGCGGCACGTCGCGCGAAATGCACAAAATGAGCGCCACCCGCGCCTCCTGGCCGCGGCTCATGCCGGCGATCTTCATCTCCGGATCGATGTCCATCCATTCCGCGAACCGGATCGCCGTCTCTTTGTCGAATCCCGGCAAAAACGAATGTCCCCATTCGATCGCCTGCTGTACCGTATGGCTCGGATACCAGCGGGCGCGGTCGGGCATGTAGGCGATCGCTTCGTTCGTTTTCCAGCCCGGCCTGCCGCCGAGCACCTCGATGCGCCCTCCGTCCGGCTCGACGAGCCCGGTCATGGCGCGAAACAAGGTCGACTTGCCGCAGCCGTTCGGCCCGAGAATGCCGACGATCCGGCCGGACGGAATGACGACGTCCAGCCCGCCGAGCGCGACTTTTTTGCCGTACCGCTTCGTTACGTTTTCGCATACGACGACAGGCTGCGTCATGGATTCGTCCCTCCTTCGGCTTCGGCCGATTTTTGCCTCACGTACCGTTCGATATCTTCCCAAGTCAGTCCCAAGCTTTCCATTTGCGACAAAAACGACTCGATATATTGCGACGCGAACTCCGTCCGGAACGTTTGCACCCGCTCGGGCGACGACGTGACGAACGTTCCTTGCCCCCGCCGTTTTTCCGTCAAGCCGTCCCGCTCCAGCTCCTGATAGGCGCGCATGACCGTATTCGGATTCATCCGCAGCTCCTGGGCCAGCTCGCGCACCGATGGCATTTTGTCTCCCAAGCCGATTTCTCCTTTCGCGATGGCGCTTCGCACCTGATCGAGTATTTGTTCGTATAGAGGCTGGCTGAAGTCGATCTGAAATCGGAGCGAGCCAACCCGCTGCCCTGTCATAGGCGTTCCTCCCGTCTATCCCGATTGCGGCCGCAATCGTTCCGAGGCAATTGTTTGATTCGATCTAAGTGTATTATATCACTTAATACACTTAATGCAAGTGGCAGTTTCATCATGGACGTTCGCCGCGATCGAATGATGCGGGATTGCCGCGAATCTGGTATGATGGCTCAGTCGGATATGCGTCCGGCCGCGGTTCGAAACCATCCCGCGCTACCAAAACTATGGAGGTCCGCACCATGTTCAACTTGATTTGGGGCGTTGCTTTCGTCATCGTTAATTTCTCCCTGTTTCTGCTCTGTTACAAGCTGTTCGGCAAAAAAGGGCTGTACGCGTGGATCGGCTTCGCCACCGTGCTGGCCAACATTCAGGTGACGAAAACGATCGGCCTGCTCGGCATCGCCATGACGCTCGGCAACACGATCTATACGTCGATCTATATGGCGACCGACCTGCTGAACGAAAAATACGGCGCCGATGCGGCCAAGCAGGCGGTCTGGTTCGGCTTTTTCAGCCTGCTCGCCTCGACCGTCATGATGCAGATGACGCTCGTCTTCGTGCCGCTCGGCGACGAGCTCGCGCAGTCGACCCAGCAGGCGATGGAAACGATATTCGGGCTTATGCCCCGTCTCGCGGCGGGAAGCCTCTGCGCCTACTTCGTCAGCCAGTTTCTGGACGTTCGCGTCTATTCGTATTTGAAAAGCAAGTTTTCGTCGGCCGGCCAGTTCTGGATTCGGACGAACGGCAGCACGGCGCTCAGCCAGCTGGTCGATTCGCTCGTGTTCTGCACGATCGCCTTCGCCGGGCTTTATTCGCTATCGGTATGGCTGCAGCTGCTGATCACGACGTATTTGTTCAAATTCGTCATTACGGCCGCGGCCACGCCGGTCATGTACATCGCCCGCGGCTTCAGGCATGCGGAGGACGCGGAGCCGGGTACGGACGGGCGGGCGCGGTAATGCAGCTAGGACATGAACGTTACGGCATTGCCTTCTAAGGCATATTCGTCGAGTGCCGATATCCGGCTTTGGCGTTTTGTTACGGAGCGGCAATGCTTTTTTTAACTAATAACCGACAATGCATATCTTTAATAACCATAATGGAAAATGGCGATTCCGGAAGGGTCGCAACGGAATACTTGGCCTGAACGGAGAGGAAGCATGGCGAGGGTTACTTGCTGTACGTTACGACGGTTCCCGCGATCGAGTCGTAAATCGTTTGTCTCCTGGGGTTCCAAAAAGGGCTTATGACGTACGCGAAAACAAGGACGTAGACCGTCGCGAGCGCCGTATACACGAGCGAGGCGGGCAATTCCGACGGGATGACGATATGCCAGACGGCGAAATGGGCGAGCTCCCAAGGAGCCAATTTAAGGGCGGACCGCAGCAGCGACGTTCCGAGCCCGACGGGCCGATCGCGCACGCCCGCGACTGCAATGCCCATCTTCCTTTTGCCCCATGTCGCGTGCGACTTCGATCCCTCGCATACGGCAAAATAAAGATATACGGGAAGCGTTATGATCAAAAATCCGGAAAGCTCCGCCGTCAATGGACTCGTCGTGAACAGAGGCTTTATTAACGGCTGCGCCGGAAAGGAAACGACGAACAGCACCGCCAGGTAACCCGCGATCAGAACGTAATCCAACAAAAAAGCGACGATGCGGGCTCCGATCGATACGCGTTCGCTGCGCTCCTGCAGCTTGCGTTCCGCCACTTCCTCATCCCCTTCCGAATCGAACGGTTTGGATCGGGACCGCTCCGTCCAGCTGCGGATCAAGGCTGCCGGTCCGAACCGGCAGCCCTTCGAACGGTCCCGCTTTGTTGCAGATCGGGCGGAACCGCGCACTCCGCACCCCGTTAACGGGTCCCGCACCACTCCCAGCCCGTCGCGCCCGGACGGTACACGTACCGGCTCAACGCTCCGCTTCCGTCCTCCACGGCGACCAGCAGGCCGTCCGCCGTCGGAACGATATGATGAACCTCGCCGTCCGGCACAAGGCCCGCCGCGATCGGCGCGAATACCGGCAGCAGCAGCTCCTCCAGCCACATGCGTTCCTTGAACCACCGAGGAGGCTCGGCCGTCGGCGGATAGCCGTCCGCAGGAGCGCCCAGCTCGGCGGCCAGCGGCCGCGGCTCGTTCGGCAGGCGCCGGCCGGCGCCGACCGCCGCGACGAAGCGGAGGCACAGCTCGACCGTGTTCAGGATTTCGCCGTAATCGAGCGATCCGTTCGCGTACCGGATTTCAATCGTCCCGGTATCGTACCAGGCCGCCGCGTTGATGCCGCATCGATGCGATTGCGGTCTTCCTTTATGGCGAAGCGCCTCCGGCGTCGGGTCGGCGGCGAACCGTTCGGCCATCTCCCGCGTGATCGGGGGACAATACAGCAGCCGGTGCTCGCTCGTTCCGACCAATTGCCGCAGCGCGTCCTGCGCCGTCAAGGCCGCTTCGACCATCGCCGGGACGATCGGCGGGCCCCACCGCTCCGCGCCGACGTGCACGTGCAAGCCGCAGCTCCAATTCGCCTCCGCGCCTTGCGCCTTCAGCCGGTCCAGCATGACGCGAATTTGATCCCGCTGCTCCCATCGAAGCGGAGGCGGCTTCAGCTCGCTTCCCGAATCGGCGCCCGTCATGTCGACCTGCTTCTCGTCCAGCGACATGACCCAGCCGGGCAGCAGCTCGACCCGCTTCGGGTCGCATCCGACGAATTCGATTTCCACGCCGAACTTCAGTTCGGTCCAATGCAGTTCCATAGCTCCCATGCGACTCCCTCTTTCGCTCTGTAATCGTTTGACTTCAAGCGGAAAGCGGAAGCGGCGGGGCGGGCCGCGGGCTTACCGGGGCACTTTTTGCGGTTTCATCGGTTTTCCCTCCTGTCGCCTGCCCGGTCCGTTCGCGGCTTGCTGCCGCGTTTGATGTATATTTTGTCCGGCCGCAGGTTAACGATAAGCAGTAGCTGCTTCGCCATATAGTCCGGCGTATGCCGAAACCCTTGCTCGACCCAATGAAACGTCAGTCCGAGCAGCGCATGGATTTGGTAAACGGCTTGGAGCTCGGGATCGGCCTGGGCTTGATGACCGGAAGATACGTCCAAATCTTCCAGAACGATCGTTTTGAAGCTTTCGATTACTCGATCCCGGAAATCGGGCCATACTTTTCCGTTCTGCAGCGTGCGAAACAGCGAAGCGTTCCGGTACATATGATCGAACAGGACGACGGCCGTATGGGGCAGCTCGTGGACGGAGAAAACGTCTTTGTCCCGGTACGGCTCCCTGAACGCTTCCGCCAAGCCGTCCGCCGCTTCTCGGATGACGTCGGCGAGCAGCGCTTCCTTCTGCTCGTAATGCGCGTAAAACGTGCCGCGGTTGCAATCGGCCCTGTCGACGATTTCGGTGATGGTGACGGCTTTGAACTCTTTTTCGGCCAAAAGATCGAGCAGCGCCCGCTTGAGCGCCCGTTTGCTTTTGGAGATTCTTCGATCCGTTTTGCGTTCCGTTTCGGACATGGCGACACTCCGCATCCTAAAGGTTGCCGCAGTTGCTGAACAAAACCGGGCGAACTGTCCGTTACCGCACAAAGGGCGGTTTTTTAATGATTGTACGCTTTTGCGGGCAGGACTATACTTTTCTTGTACGACGGTTCGTTCGCGACCGCGTATGGATTTCAAAGCGTTACATTTGTATTGTACTTCATTTGTTCGGCGAAAAAAACGATCGGGAGGCATTCACATGAGACTTGATGGAAAAGTTGCAATCGTAACGGGAGCCGGGTCGGGAATGGGCAAAGAAATCGCCGTCCTGTTCGCCAGAGAAGGCGCGAAGGTGGCCGTGTCCGATATCAACGAACAATCCGCGCAGGCGACGGTTTCGCAAATCGAAGCCGCCGGCGGCTCCGCGGTCGCCATCGTCGCCAACGTAGCCAATGAAGAAGATATACAGCGTCTGATCGACGGCGCGATCGATACGTACGGCAAGCTGGACATTTTGGTCAATAACGCGGGCATCATGGACGGCATGGTGCCGGCTCACGAATTGACCGACGCGTTGTGGGAACGCGTATTCGCCGTCAATGCGACCGGACCGATGCGCGCGATCCGGAAAGCGCTCCCCCATTTTATGGAAAAAGGCAAAGGGACGATCGTCAACATCGCCTCGGTCGGCGGCTTGTACGGCTCCCGGGCGGGCGCCGCTTATACGGCCGCCAAGCACGCCGTCGTCGGCTTGACGAAAAACGTCGGCTTCCAGTACGCAAAGCTCGGCATCCGCTGCAATGCGATCGCGCCGGGCGGCGTCAAAACGAACATCGGCGTCGGCAGCTCGTCTCCGAACGAATTCGGGCTCGACAAGGCGATGGCCGGCATGGGCATCAACCCGCGGACCGGCGATCCGGACGAAATCGCCGCCGTCGCGCTGTTCCTCGCCTCCGACGAGTCCCGCTTCGTGAACGGTACGGTCATTACGGCCGACGCCGGCTGGACCGCGTATTGACAAGAAAAGACCGTCAGACGACGGTCTTTTTTGCGCAAACCGGCAGCAGAGCGGGAAACGGGATGGAAAAGCTCCCGCTATTTTCGGTCGTTTCCGGTTTCCGGGCAAAACAACGGGAAAACGTACCGTTATATTCGTCCATGCCGTGCTTTTCGCCGATACAGCGACATTTATCCGGAGCTTTTCCTGGTATTACGAAACGACGCTTATAGATGGAGCAAGTTAACCGGAGGTTTTCCCGTTCGTTCTTGTCCATCGCGTTCAGCGCGACCGCCACGGCGGCGATGCGGGGCCGGACACCCCGTACCCTTCGCCAGCCGCAGCATCGGTAAAGACAACAGTTTCAATCATCCGCAGTGCCCCGCTTGGCAGCACGCTTATCCGACTTTTTCAAGAAAAACGCGAACTTGTTGGATCACTCGGGCTGTTGGTTCGCGATCAGCGGGCTGTCGACTTGCTTTCGCGGGCGGTTGATTTGCCCTTCGTGTCCATGTTGGGTCGCATCCGTCGGCTGTTGTAGCGACTTGTCGGGTTCATAATTTGTTGATTCGTGTTCGAGAACCCTCTCGTCGACCCAGGCTTGAGCGGAACCCGGCCATGCGAGGGAGCGAAGCCGACGTTTATAGAGACATCATGGAGCTGTGATCATGGGGAGGGAGCGGGGACTAGGCTCCAATGTCTAAACGAACCGAGCGATCGTTATCCGAGCCGAAAGCGGCGGCTTGAATTTGCAGCGAATTCCGGTAACGTTATTGCCCGCAAATCGGATCGTTTTCTTCCCTTTTCGGCCCGATAACGATATACGGATTCGTCAGCCTTGAAAAACGATCGTTTTTCCGCCAATAAGCGTCGTAAGGTTCGTAAGCCGTCGATCCGGATCCGCCCGGTTGCCGCGGACGATCGGCCGTCCTTCGGGACGGCCTTCCGTCTTTCGCAGACACAGGGCGCGAACGTCGCCCCTCGCTAGACGTGCTTCCACCACATGCCCGCCCATTCCGGCACCCGCGACCAACGGTTCGCCCGCACCCGTTCGGCCATGTCCGCACCGAAAAAAAATCCGGCGAGCTCCTCCGCCTGCCTGACGCTGTCGAATGCGTAATCGAGCCGCACCGTCTTGTGCGAAAAGCGGTACGTTTCCGTCAGCAGCGAATAATAGGGCCGCAAAAAGCCGGGAGCGCAGGGGGTCTCCGCGCCGGTCCCCATCGTTTCGAAAATGACGATCGTCCCGCCCGGTCGAAGCACGCGCTCCATTTCGCCGATAATCCGGCTCACGTTGGTTTCCCAATCCGGGACGCCGTCGTTCGTCAAATAGCAGATCGTCCAGCCGGCCGCGATCAGGTCGGCGCTCCGGTCCGCGAGCGGCAAGCTGCGATGGTCGGCGACCGCCGTGCGCCATGCGGCCGCTCCCGTACGCCGAAGCTTGTCGGCCGCTACATTCAGCATCGCCTGCGACGCGTCGAGCAGGACGAGCGATTTCGCTTTCGGCGCCAGCACCGTCGCCAGCCTCCCCGTCCCCGCCCCGAGATCGACGACGTCCAGCCCGTCGAACGGGCGGATCGCCTCGATATGCGGCGCAAGCGACGGCTGCCTGGAGACGAGAAGCTCGTACGTCTCCGCGTTTTGCGCATAAATGGTTTCATGGTTGGGCATCTTGCCGGCCTCCTTCGTCGTAGTCGTCCCCATCCTAACGGTTGACGCTGCGCGAAGGTCAAGCCGCGTTCGCAAAAAAAGCGCCGTCAGCGAATCGGGACGGCGTAGACGACGTGCAGCAGGTCGTTAAGGCGCTTTATTTTGACGACATAATGGCGGGCTTCGAAAAATTCGGCGATCTCCGTTACCGAAGCGAGCGGATTTTGCCCGTCCGGAGGACGTTCCGGCCTTCCTTCCCGCTCCGGCGTCCGTTCGCCCGCCGGCATCCGATCGGCGATGCAAATGCGGCCGCGCGGCTTTAGCACGCGGATCGTTTCCTCGAGCGCCAGCCGCCTTTGTCCGTCCTCCAGATGCCGCAGCGCAAAGCTCGAAACGACGAAGTCGAATTTTTCGGACGTATACGGAACCGCCAGCAAATTTCCGACCTTCGTCTCCATCTCGGGAAACTTCGCCCGGCACCGGTCCAGCATGGCGCGCGACTGGTCCACGCCGGCCATTTTCGCCCCCCGGCGCATCAGCCTGCCGGCCAAATTGCCCGTTCCCGTTCCGAGATCGAGCCCTTCCTCGCCCGGTACGGCGGATATCCACGTGACAATCAGATCGAGCGCGCGGTCGTAATCCGTATATTCGCCGGAGTTGCTCCCGACGACGCTGTCGTGCGTGTCGGCCAGCCGGTCGTAGTCCCATCGGTCCCGCCAGCCGCCGCGCAGCTCGCGCACCCGCTTCGCCTCCTGCGCCAGCCGAAACATCGCCTCGACCGGCAGCGCCTTCTCGCGGGCGAGCAGCGACAGCATCGAGTCGGCCGTCTCGATCGTCTCCTTCAGCTCGATCCAGGCGGCCGCCATCTCGGCGCGCTTCAGCTCCAAATGACGGATCAGCTCGCCTTGAGCGGAGCCCGGTTCTCCCTGGGCCGGCAGCGCCTGACGGATATCGTCGAGCCCGAGCCCGGCTTCCCGGAGCGCCACGATCATTTGCAGCCGCGCCATGTCGTCGTCGTCGAAGCGGCGGTATCCGCCCGCCCCGTCTTTCAACGGCGCGATAAGCCCTTTTTGTTCGTAAAAACGGATCGCTCTCGGCGATATCCGCAGCTTTTCCGCCGTTTCCTTGATTCGCATTCCGATGGCCCTCCGTCCTTTGACGCCGCGTCAACGTTCGCTTCCGCAAACAAAAAAGCTCAGTTCGCCTGAGCTTCATAGTACTTTATAGTCAATTTCCGTCTTTTGATTTCGGCGAGCAGCAGCGTTACGAAATCCCGGTCCAGCTTGAGATCGACCGCTTTGTAGTACGTCTCGATCAGCGCTTCGTTGCTTAGCGTTTTCATCGTCCATCACCTTACTTTGTACCTAATTTTCTATATCGTAACATGGCGTCCGAAGCTGAACAACAGCACCCTTGTCCACATAAATTTGTGGATATCTTGTGGGCATTTTGTTGACAACTGTCAAAACATGTCTGACGGTCAGGTCGAATGATGTGAATAAAGTTATACACAATGCAGGGGACCGCCTACTCTATAAAAACATTTTATGGATAATTCCCAACTAGCAGATTTCGGTAATAGATTCATAGCGTTAGCGCCTGCGAGAAAGGAATAACAGGCGAATTTCCGCCAAACGGCGAACGTTCGGTTCGTTATGTAGCGTAAAGGACCGAATATTCCGTTATCGTTTCGAACGGGTCGTTTCCGAATGAGATCGGCTCGGTTAGCGGAAGAAGGCTTCCGTTATTTTGCGGAAGCTTGGCCCGGATGCGAAAATAACGGAACATTCGTTCCGCTATTGGCCGGGCGGCCCGGGCGGCATCCGACCGGCGGGGCGAAGCGTACCGCTCTGCGAGCGCGGCTTTTCAAATAAAAAAAAAGGCGGCCGGCCGTCACTCCGGCTGCACCACCTCCCATGCGATGCTCAGCTTCCGATCCGCCCACCGGCGCACGACCGCCTCGGCGGCCGCCGCGACTTCCTCCTCGGACAGCTCCGCCAGCTTGTCGTCGTCGATTTCCACGACGTCTTCCTTCACCTCTTGCCCGTCCACGGACAAGCATACTTTGATTTTCATCCCGCTCCTCCAATCCGGCGTTCGAGCCGTCTGCCATCCATTATAACTGTTTTTTCACAAAAAAAGACAGATTCGCGTTTTCCCCCCGGCCTCACATCCGTTACAATAGAGCATGGAGGGGAACGAACGATGGATACTGATATACTAGAGCCATTTCTCGAACAACAGCGGGGCGACCGCAACAAGCTGTATGCGCTGCTGGGCCGGCTTCCCGCACGCAATCGGCCGATATCGGCGGAGACGGTATTAACGGAGGACCGGGGAACGTTTACGCTCGAGAAGCTTTCGCTCGATTTGAACGGGATCGAGCCGGTGCCCGCCTATTTGCTGCTGCCGAAGCAGCCGAGAGGAGGACGGAAGCCGCCGGTCGTCGTTTATCATCATTCGCACGGCGGATTTTACGGCGTCGGCAAAGAAGAGCTGCTTCGTCCCGCCCCGTACATGAGACAGCCGGGATACGGCGAAGCGCTGACGGAGCGCGGGTATGCGGTACTGGCGATCGATTCCTGGGTTTTCGGCGAACGGAGCGGCCGCAGCGAGCTGTCCGTCTTCAAGGAGATGCTGTGGCACGGCCGGTCGCTGCTCGGCATGATGCTGTACGACGCGATCAAGGCGATCGACTATGTCGCGACGCGGCCGGAGGTCGACGGCAATCGAATCGGGACGGTCGGCATGTCGATGGGCAGCACGATGGCGTGGTGGCTCGGCGCTCTCGATACGCGGGTGCGGGCGGTCGCCGATATATGCTGCTTGACCGATTTCCACGCGCTGATGAAAGAAGGCGGTCTGGACCGCCACGGCATTTATTATTACATACCGGACCTGCTGACCCATTTCAATGCGGCGCAAATCAACGCGCTGATCGCGCCCCGTCCGCATCTGAGCGCGGCCGGGCTGCACGATCCGCTTACGCCGGTCGCCGGGCTCGACCGAATCGAGCAGGAGCTGAACAAAGTATACCGCTCCGTCGGTGCGGCGGACGCCTGGAAGCTGCTCCGCTACGAGACCGGGCACGTGGAAACGGCGGAGATGCGCCAAGAAGTGCTCGATTTTTTCGACCGCGTTTTATAAGAGGAAAGCTTGAAACCGGAAAGGCTGCGCCGCGCAGCCTTTTTCGTCCGTTAAAGGCGTCATGCGCGCTTTCGGTAGGGCGCGACCGTTTTCCCGAGCGAAAGCCCGCCCCATACGAAAATCAAGGTTGCGGGAAGCGCGAAGGCAAAGCCTGTCGCGATCGTCGCGAAGTTCGCCGCCCCCGCCTCGCAAAACCGGTATAACGCGTACGCCGCATACGGGATTTCGACCAGCGCCGCCGTAATGACGCCGGACGTATATGTCCCGAGCGCGACCGAAATTCCGACGTGCTTGATCCCGTCGAGCAGCAGCACGGCCACGGCGCCGGTGAACACCGCAATCGCCGGGCCCCCGCCGTCGACGCTTTTCGCCGCGAAGTACGCCGCGAGCATGAGCGCCGAGCCGAGCAGGAGCACCGCCGTCGCGAATTGGACCGTCACATTTTTGTCCCAATCGATCAGGCGGCGTTCCGCGGCGATGCGGGGATGCGCCTTATTGTTCCGCAGCCATTTCTCCACCGTCGCAATTTCTTCCCCGTCATGGATGAAAAAGACGATCGGCAACAGCCAGATCAAAGCTTCCAGGCCACTCGATTCCGCGATAGTCGACAGCATGGTCATCGTCCTCCGTTCGCTTTTCAGTTTGCGAAAGGCGTCGGCTTTAGCCCTTCGGGCGGCAGCCGACGAGGCCGCCGTACATGAGGCGACTATGGCGCCCCGGTATGACGGGCGTTTTTTCCCCGATTGGCGCAAAGCGGACGCCGTTTCGGCCGACATAATCATCCAGCCGATATCGCCTACGCCGATAGAAGCGCCGGCAGCGAAGGCTCCCGGACGGTTCGATCGGATCTTGAAACGCATGCGATCACTCCCGGGAATGATTTGAGTATATACTCAATTTTAGGGCAAAAAAAATGGTGTAACGTCAGGCGGCATCACGGCGCGGCGCAAGATCGGTTTCGAATGCCTGCGACCGATCCCGGCCGACTTATTCGGCCCCGGGCTTGCCGCCCGATTCAACCAAACCGTACAGCAGCAGCCGGACAAGCCGCCGAACGTACGCCTCGTCATCGAGCGTC
This sequence comes from Paenibacillus sp. GYB003, assembly GCF_036577625.1. Taxonomy (NCBI): domain Bacteria; kingdom Bacillati; phylum Bacillota; class Bacilli; order Caryophanales; family Paenibacillaceae; genus Paenibacillus; species Paenibacillus sp. GYB003. Next base: position 264,510 of record NZ_JARBDC010000088.1, read on the forward strand.
TGCACGCTGCGTCCGTAGCGGGATTGGAGCATGAAGTATACGAGAATGGACGATGTGAGCATCGTCATTGCGATTTCGGGCGTGCCTTCGCCCTGCCGATCGCCAGCCCCAGCCAATCGCCGCCCGATCATCGTTCCGCCGACGGCGCCGATATTTTCGATCAGGTGCAGCACCTCACGGGAAACCGTCTCGTCCCGAATCATGTCCGGCGACCAGATCAGCCTCAAGTAATCGATATGTTCGTTCAAAAACCGGAGATAGCGAAGCCCGTACTGCGCGAGCGCTTCCTCCAGAGGCAGCTTGGCCCATTGCTCCTCCGCCTCTTGGATGCGCATGAAAAAGGTGAAATGGGTGACGACTTCGAGCAGCAGCTTCCGTTTGTCGCCGAAATAGTAGAAAATAAGCCCTTCCGCGACGCCGCACTCGCTTGCGATCTCTTTCGTCGTAGTGGCATGGAATCCTTTTTGCGAAAAAAGCTTCAGCGCCGTTTCGAGAATGCGCTGCTTTTTCGAATGGTTGCCGTCTTTGCCGGCCATGCGATTCGCCTCCGTCCGCGTCGAATGCGGTAACGCGCGAGTTTTGAGTGTTTACTCAAATTATACTCGCGGCTCGAACGGTGTCAAGTCGGCCGGACCGCCGATAGTGCGCTTTGGAGCGCTATTTCGCGGGAATGGGCGGTGGCCTCCCGCCGATAATGCGCTTTTGAGCACTATTCGGGCCGATGCCCACGCTCATGGCGGCGATTTTGCGCCGATAGTGCGCTTTTGAACGCTATTGTCGCGAAAACGACCGCCGCCTCACGCCGATAATGCGCATTGGAGCACTATTCGGGCCGATGCCCGCGCTCACAGTAGCGGTTTTGCGCCGATAGTGCGCTTTTGAACGTTATTGTCGCGAAAACGACCGCCGCCTCCCGCCGATAGTGCGCTTTGGAGCACTATCCGGGCTGCTGTCTGCTCTCTCGAAGCCTATCAAAGGCAAAAGGAAACAGACCGCCCCCAGCCGGGATGGCGATCTATTCCAACGCGATACATGCAAATTACATTACCGTTCGATCCGGACGCTTCCTTGCAGCCGCTCCCCCGAGCGGACGAATACGGGAGCCGACGACAAATCGGTTCCTTTCCATACGGCGAGCGTGACGGTTCCGTCCCGGGCCATCAAACGGACCGTATGGACGTCTCCCTCATAGACGGCAACCCCCTGCGCATAAACGCGCTCGCCGTCAAGAACAAGCCAGTCGAACGCGGATACGGTCCAATCGGCGCCTTGCGGCTCGGCGTGAACGCGCATCGTCCCCTGCGCGACGCCCCGGCCGTCGGCCGTCACCCGGCTTTCGACGTGCAGCTTGTTCGCCCGCGTCCCGATAAGCGGATCGCCGCCCGGCGTCAGGTCGATATGGCCGTTGACGCCCGCCGCTCCCGGAGCCGACTCGAACACGGCGATATCTGCCGTCGTCTCCGACGGCGTGTAGTAGCCGTTGCCGAGCAGCCGCGCCTTCACTTGGTACAGTCCGCTCGGCAAGCCGACCGCAGCGGATGCGACCCCTGCCGCATCGGTCGCATAAACGGCGTCCGCGACGGCGGCGACCGGCGATAAGCTGCCGTCCGGATTCCACGCCGATACCGTGAACCGGACGGGCAGTCCCGCCAGCTCGCCCAAGCTCCCGTCCGGCTCCTGCACGACCTGCGCCGACAGCGTCACGCCGCCGCTGCCGCCGCCCGTACCCGCTCCCGCGATCGCGAACTTGCGCGCGCCCGTATACGCGAGCGACGCCTGCTCCGCGCTCGCCGCCAGCCGGCCGGCCGCTTCGTTGCCGCGGTAAAACGCCGCCGCGTCCCCGGCGAACGCCGCCTGCACCGGCTGCCCGCCGCTCCCGCCCCCGCTCTCGCCCGCATCCGCGCCTG
>NZ_JARBDC010000089.1:0-18266 GCF_036577625.1 Paenibacillus sp. GYB003
GGGCTTCCTGCGCTACTTTGTTCCGTACTTCTTCGAATACCTTGTTCCGCTGCATCCTCTTCGCCTCCTAATTTAAGTGTACCTTATTTCCCTTGGTACTCTCCAATCTCATTAGGGGGCTTAAGGGTTAATAGCGAAAAACGATTCCGTATCGTTCACCCGTTCCGTTTTATCCGGTCTTGCAGGCGTCCGAGGAACGGGTCGCAAGACGCGCCAATCGAAGCCGAACACCTCAAGCCGGGCACCGCAAGCCGAACACCTCAAGCCGAGTACGGCAAGCCGATCACCGCGAGCCGAGCGTTGCAAGAGCCGAGCACTGCAAGCCGATCACCGCAAGTCGAGCACCGCAAACCGAGCATCGCAAGAGCTGAGCACTGCAAACCGCGCATCCGTAAGTCGAGCGCCGCAAACCGACCACCACGAGCCGAGCACTGCAAGCCGAGCACTGCAAGCCGGGCACCGCAAACCGAGCACCCGGCTCGGAGCCACTGCCTGCATGAAGCCGCATTCGGTCGCCGACAGACCGGTTCCGCCGATCAGGCCAAGCTGTACCGGCTGATGGCGGGCGGCACCTCGAGCAGCTTTTTCAGCTGCAAAAACGCCCGCTTCGGCTTCACGTCGATATCGACGACGTTGTACTGCCATTCCGTAATCGCCGGAATGTGAATGGCGTTAATCCCCGTCTCCAAAGCGGGGACGACGTCGGTGCGGATCGAGTTGCCGATCATCCACGTCTTGTCGCGATCGAAGCGCTGCTTCGTCAAAATCGACTCCAGCACGTCCGTCGTTTTATGCGCCGATATGAACAGACGGTCGCCGAAATAAGCGCCCAGTCCCATTCGCTTCACTTTGCTTTCCTGAATGGCCGCATCGCCGCCCGTATACAGAAACAGCTCGTGGCCTTGATCGCTCAGCGCGCCGAGCGTTTCCGCCATGTTCGGGTACGGCTCGAGGTTCGGAAACTCGTAGACGCTCTTGCCGAGCTCGATCAGCCGCTCCCGTTCCTCCGCGCTGGCGGCGCGGCCGGTCATCGCCGAGTAATGCTCGTACGTCTGAACGAGCGACTGGGGAAAATGGCCGGCGGCGAAGCCGAGCTTCTCTACGCCGACCGAGTCGAACTCGTACTGCTTCCGCTTCACTTCGTCCGTCTGCAGCCGGTAGCCGTGAAACCACGTCGTCATCAAATCGGCGAATTGATCGAGTACGGCGTCGAAATATTTATTGCAATGAATGAGCGTATCGTCCAGATCGAACAAAATCGTTTGTTTATTCATCGAAAGTCGCCTCCTTGCTGCTGCGATGAATCTTGCTGCGGGTACAACCTATTGTACCACGTTTTTCGGGGCATCCTATATAAGATTTCGTGAATACCCCGAACAGGAAGAAGGTGGATCGAACGTGAGCAAAGCAAAGCTGGCGGCGGCGGGCGCCATCCTGCTCGCCGGCCTGACGGCCGCGGGCTGCGGGCAAGCCGATTATCGGATGCAGCAGGAGCGCACGCCGACCGAAGATACGGAGGATACCCGCGGCATGCGGCGCGGCGAACATATGGAAGACCGCGTCAATACGAACATTCCGAAAGGCAGCTCCGTCCCCGAGGACACATCGGGCATAAGGCGAAACGACCGTTCCGGCGTAACGGATCCCGGATTGACGCCATCGCCGGAAGGAGATAACGTCGTCGAGCTGAAGGACTTCGGCAAGCCGGTCCGGTAACCGGTAGGCCGGTATGCTCCGCGAGCAAAACGAACCCCCTGGACGCATCCGAGGATGCATTCCAGGGGGTTCGACTTGCATGATCCGATCTTATTCGGTCGCGACCGATTGGTCCGCCTGCATGCCGACCGGGGAGATGCGAACGAAGTTCGCGTCCAGGTCGCCGAGCAGCGCTTCGACTTTCGCGGCGGCTTCCGTTTGGCCGGAAGCTTGCAGCTCCATGACGTAGACGCCGAGCAGCTCGGTCAAATCTTTGCGGCTTTGCGCGCCGAGCGGCTGGATGCTTACTTTCGCGCCTTTGGCGACGCGGCGCTCGATCGCTTTCACGTCGAAGCCCATCTCCGGCACGAGGCGCTGATAAATGACGCCGCCGGTCATCCCCGCGCAAATCCACGGGCCCGGATCGCCCATGACGACGGCGCGGCCGTTCGTCATATATTCGAAGGCGAAGCCTTTCAGGTTCGCGCGGCTGGCGATCGAGCCGAGCTCGTCTTGCAGCGGCTGCGTAATTTCGCCGCCGAAGATGACGTCGGCGCCGGACAGCCGGATGCAGGCGCGGGAGTCTGCGCCGCCCTGCACGATGAACGTGCCTTTTTGCGCGCCGTAGCAGAACGATTTGCCCACGGAGCCGTCGATGAAGACGCCGTGCTTGCCCGGCGATTTCAGGATGGCGACTTTGCCGCCGAGCGACATTTTGCCGACGCCGTCCTCGGCGCCGCCGTGTACCGTAATGTTGACGCCGCGCGCGTTGAAGGCGCCGAGACCGTTGCCCGGAACGGAGCCGTCCGTCAGGACGAGCGACGCTTCCGGAAGCTTGTCGTAGCTGCCGTCGAACCGGTCGCGGACGCGGTGGCTGGAGAAGCGGGTGCCGATAATGCGCGATTCGGCGTCGATTTTTTGCCATTTCCGTTCGACCGATTTGTTGTACGACAGCGAATCCGGATAAAACTCTTGGCCTTCGGCGCCGGCCGCGATGCGGATGTCCGACGACACGGCCGCGGCCGCTTCCGCTTCGGCCGCCTGCAGGAACGACAGCGGAGCCGGACGGAGCAGGTCGGACAAGTCGATGCGCTCGAGATGCGCCGTTTGCTTCAGCAAGTCGGAACGGCCGACCAGGTCCTGCGCGTTTTTGAAGCCGAACTGCGCCACGATTTCGCGGATTTCGTCGCCCATCGCGCCGAACAAGCGGACAAGAGCGTCGACCGACAGATCGAACTGGCGCGGCACGAACCGGCGCAAGCCTTTCTCCTCGGCTTCCTCCATCGTATCGATCTGCGTGGCGATCCCGACATGGCACGTGTCGAGGTGACAGCCGCGGCAGGTCGTGCAGCCGATCGCCTGCATCGCGAGGCTTCCGAAGCCGACGCGGTTTGCGCCGAGCAGGAACATTTTCACGACGTCGGCGCCCGATTTCATGCCGCCGTCCGACCACAGCTCGACTTTATGGCGAAGTCCCGCCTCGATCAAGGCGACGTGGGCGAGCTTCGTGCCGATTTCGGTCGGCAGGCCGACGTGGGTGAGCGAGTGGACGCGGGCCGCGCCCGTGCCGCCGTCGAACCCGGACAGCGTAATGACGTCGGCTCCCGCCTTCGCAACGCCTACGGCGATCGTCCCGATGCCCGGCACGACCGGAACTTTGACGATAATTTGCGCTTTGCGGCCGCTCGCTTCCTTCAGCTCGGAAATGAGCTGGGCCAAATCCTCGATCGAGTAAATGTCGTGGTTGTTCGACGGCGAGATCAGGTCGGACCCGATCGTCGCGTTACGGGCCGCGGCGATTTTCGCCGTTACTTTCGAGCCCGGCAGGTGACCGCCTTCGCCCGGCTTCGCGCCTTGGCCGATCTTGATTTCGAGGAACGCCACGGCGTTCGCCAGCTCGACGTTGACGCCGAAACGGCCGGAGGCGACTTGCGCGCCGCGGGTCCGCTTGTAGCGGCCGAGCATGTCTTTGATTTCGCCGCCTTCGCCGTTCATCGTCACCATGTTCAGCCGCTCGCCGGCTTCCGCATAGGCGCGGAACGCCGTTTCGTTCTGCGAGCCGAACGACATGGAGGAGATGAGCATCGGCAAACTGTGCTTGCCGACGGAAATGTCGACTTCGGACGGATCGATCGGCTTCCGTTCCGATTTGGCGAAGTCGAATTCGGCCACGTGACGGATCGAGATCGGATTTTTCTTCTCTTCCTCGCGCAGCTTGTCGCGGTATTCGCCGTACGGCGCTTCGCCGGATGCGGCGTCGCCGAGCGCCTTCCACATGCGCTGGAAGAAACGGAAGTTTTTCGCCGCTTTCGCCTTCGGATTTTGGAAGTCCGCGTAGCGGGCTTCGGCGTCCTTTTCCAGCTCCGCATAGCCGGTGCCGGCGCTGTCGCTGCCGAGGTAATTGACGATGTCGAGCACTTCGGCCAGCTCCGGCTTCAGACCGATCGCCGAGAAGAAGCGGGTATAGCCGCGCAGCTCGTGCGTGCCGATCGTGGAGATGACTTTCTCCAGCCCTTTTTGCAGCGTCAGCAGCACTTTGCGGGCGGATGCGGCGCCGTCTTTGGCCGCTGCCGTTTCGAACAAAATATACGGCGAGACGATTTCCGCGCCGAGACCGCAAGCGAGCGCGATATCGTGCAGGTTGCGGATCGATGCCGAACGGACGGCGATCGAAGCGTGACGGCGCAAGTTGTCGCCGAAGCCGAGCTTCACGGCGCGCAGCGCGACGTCGATTTTCGAAATCGCCAGGTGCGGATCCATCCACAGGTTGTCGTCGCGATGAGCGTTCGCGTCGTCCAGCAGCACGAGCACGGCTCCGCCTCGAACGGCCGCGACCGCATCCTCGGCCAGCTTGTCGAGCGCCGCCTTCAGCGACGTTCCGCGTTTGAACGTAATCGGCAGCGTGACGACCGCGTTGTCGCCCTGCTTGCGGCATTCCGCGATAATTTGCTCCAGCGACATATGGCCGATTTCTTCCGACGAGCCGATGCCGTTTTCGCCTTCGAGCACCATCGGCGCCATAATTTCGAAGCGGGTTTCGTTCCCCGGCTGTCCGTAAATGGGAGGACGATGGCCGATGACGACGCGCGTGGAGAAGTGCTCCTGCTCGCGGTCGCGGTCGATCGCCGGGTTCGTGACGACGGCCACGCTCTCCTTGATGAAGTCGGGAATGTTTTGGCGTTCCCAATGGATCGCGGCGTGCGGCGAGTCGTGACCGAGCGAGCGGATCGGCTCCGCGCCCGTTTGCGCCATCGATTCGATCATTTGGATGCCGTCGCGGTCCCAGCCGAACGCGCTGTACACGTTGTCGGTCGCCGCCACTTTGGCGAACGTTTGCGGCACGGCGTCCGTTTGGCCGAACGACAAATGTTTGCCCATGCCGTCCAGGTTCAGCCGTTTTTTCGTCCGTTCGAGCACTTTCGCCTGAAGCTCCACGTACGGAACGACGCGGACCGGCTGGCCGGCGGTCAGCTCGACGCCGATTTTTTCGCCCGGGGCGATCGGCTTCGGCTCGGCCACCATTTCGTCGACCGTAATGACGCCCTGCTCCGACGAGAAGTACAGCGACGTTTCGCTCTCGACCATCCATACGGGACGAAGACCGAGCGCATCGACGCTGAAAATGCATTCGTCGCCGTAACGGGAAACGATACCGGCCGGACCTTGGGCATAGTGGCCCCAAATTTGGCGATAATACATATACAAGTCCTGCAGCTCCGGACGGAACAGCTTGATTTCGTTATGAATCGGCGGAAACACGAGCTCCATCGCTTCGAACAGGCTCATGCCGGAACGATGGATGAACGTTTCGATGACGCGGTTCATGTCCTGCGAATCGCTGCCGCCGTCCACGAGCGGAACGCCGACCATTTCGGCTTCGTAGCGCATTTTTTTGACCGTGTTGATTTCGCCGTTATGGCCGAGCAGCGAGAATGGCTGCACCCGAAAAAAGTTCGACAGCGTGTTCGTCGAATACCGGTTGTGACCGATCGTCACTTGCGCCGCGAACAGCGGATCTTGCGTATCTTTGAAATATTTCGGCAAAATGCTGGCCGCGCCGAGCACTTTGTACGAGGCCGTATAGTTGCTGAGCGAAGCGACATGAACGTTGAAACGGGCTTCGATCGCCACGTGCAGCTCGAACAGATGGTCGGCGACGACGACGCCTTCCCGCTCGCACAGCGCCGCCACTTGCCAGAAGCACGGCTCGTCGAGACGTCCGTTTTTGCCCAGCACGCTGCTGTCCGTTTGCGCCTCCTGCTCGATCAGGATGCGGATGCCGCGTTCCGCGAACATCGCGCGGATCGTCTTCTGAATGTCGGAGACCGATTGGTCCAGCTTGCGCGGAATGAAAATGTGCGCGATCGAGAACCGCGGATCGTGGGCGAGATCGCCGGACAGTCCGGCGTCCGTCAGCCGTTGGGCCCACAGGGCGCGCGGAATGTCGGTCAGGATGCCGCAGCCGTCGCCTTCGCCGTCGATGAAGCCGGAGCGGTGCTCCATTTTCACGAGCGCTTCGATCGTTTTTTGAATATTGTCGCGGGACGGTTTGCCGTCTTTTTCGATAATGCAAATAATGCCGCAGCTGTCGTGCTCGGTCCGTAACAGGTCTTGGAATCGACCTTCGTTGATCATCGCTTGGTTCATATGTGATTTCAGCCGGTACAAGCCTGCCGCCGCCCGGCCTACTGACCTCCTTGTCGAAATGAAAGACGCTCGCCGGAAATGGCGAAATAAAAGCAGGTTCTGCTTTGAAAAAGGGATACACCTATTTTCACATGTTTCGATCGCGATCGCATCGGATAAATAGTTCCAGCCTGACAAAGGACGGTTATCGGGCAAAATGAAAAGGGTTTCAGGGAAAATGGATACGGTTTTCGGGCATAGGGGCAGTGGGTTTGGTTTAAGGGTTAGGTTTAATGGGTCAGGTTAAGGGTTTTGGTTTAAAGGGTTTTGGTTTAAGGGTTTTGGTTTAAGGGTTTAGGTTTAATGGGTTTTGGTTTAAGGGTTTAGGTTTAATGGGTTTAGGTTTAATGGGTTTAAGTTTAATGGGTTTGGTTTAAGGGTTTTGGTTTAATAGGTTTAGGTTTAATAGGTTTAAGTAAAAAGGTTTTCCTGAGATCCACAATCGGTAATCGTTCGGCACGCTATCGATGTGTTTTGAAGTATACATAATACTATAACATGCATGATCCGATCATTCAACAAGCTACATGAAAATTAATGAAAAGTATATATTCTTAGAGCGATAAGCTTTGTTTATCGTTTCGGGACGTTTTGCTCGAAAAAAATACACGAACAAAGAAGGTGACGGGCCCATTCAATGTTCGTGTATTCGGTCATTTCGCGGCCGTGGTCGGATTACCTCCGCATGTTCGCGAAAGCTTGCTCCGCCGCGGCGATCGTTTCGTCCACATCGGCATCCGTATGGGCGATCGTCAAAAACCAGGCTTCATACTTCGAAGGAGCGAGGCAAATGCCTTGATCGAGCATAAGCCTGAAAAATTGCGCGAACAGATCGCCGTCGGCTTTTTGCGCGTCGTCGTAATTGCGGATCGGATGGTCGCAAAAATGGGTCGAAAACGCGCCGCCGATCCGGTTGACCGTAAGCGGTACGCCGTATCGGCGCGCGCCCGTTTTCAAGCCTTCGGCCAGGCGGGCGGCCAAAGCTTCCAGCTTCTCGTAGACGCCCGGCTCGCGGAGCGTTTCGAGGCAGGCGATGCCGGCGCGGATCGAGGCCGGGTTGCCCGCCATCGTGCCGGCTTGATACGCCGGACCGAGCGGGGCGACGCGCTCCATAATGTCGCGACGGCCGCCGTAGGCGCCGATCGGCAGGCCGCCGCCGATAATTTTGCCGAGCGCGGTCAAATCCGGCTCGATGGCCGCGTAGTCCGGGAAGCCGGCGCCCGCATACGTTTGCACGGCGCCGTAATGGAAACGGAAGGCGCAAATGACTTCGTCATAGATGACGAGCGCGCCGTGAGCGCGCGCCAGGCGGCACAGCCCTTCCAGAAAGCTGGGCTCGGGCATGACCATGCCGAAGTTGCCGACGATCGGCTCGACCATGACGGCGGCCGTTTCGCTCCCCCAGCGGTCCAGCGCCGCTTCCAGCGCGGCCAGATCGTTGTACGGAACCGTAATGACTTCATGAGCGATGCTGACCGGAATGCCGGCGCTGTCGGGAATGCCCAGCGTCGAAGGGCCGGAGCCGGCGGCCACGAGCACCAAATCGGAATGGCCGTGGTAGCAGCCGGCGAATTTGATGATTTTGTCGCGCCCGGTATAGGCGCGGGCTACGCGAATCGTGGACATGACGGCTTCGGTGCCGGAATTGACGAAACGGACTTTGTCCAGCGAAGGAATCGCTTCCTTCAGCATGCGGGCGAACGTATTTTCATGCTCCGTCGGCGTGCCGTACAGCGTTCCGTCCGCAGCCGCCCGGCAAATCGCTTCCGTAACCCGCGGATGGGCGTGCCCGAGAATGATCGGGCCGTAAGCGGCCAAATAGTCGATATAGCGGTTGCCGTCGACGTCCCAGAAGTAGGCGCCTTCGCCGCGCTTCATAAAGACGGGCGCGCCGCCGCCGACCGCTTTGAACGAACGGGACGGACTGTTGACGCCTCCGACGATATGCCGCAGCGCTTCGTCGTACAACTGCTCCGACCGCTGCCGGTTTTGGTTTGCGTTCATTGCTATTCATCTCCCGAAAATGTACAAGCGGCTTTCGGCCGAACGAATGCCGCGTTGATTTGATTTGGACAGCAGGCGGACCGATTGTTGCCGTCCTTAATTGTACACGGAGTCAATGAAATTTTCATCCTTCGGCCGCGGCGACGACGGCGGGATCGAAACAAATTAGGTGGGGGGCATGCAACTTTTAGAGACCGGTTTTCCGCATATCGATCGATTATCTTGGATCGCGGAGGAGAAGGGCTACTCCTGGATGATGCACGAGTGGCTTACCGATGCCATCTATGCTATCGGACATCGATGGGCTGGCGGCGACTGGTTTCATTTTGTGCTTGCTTTTGCAGTTTTTGCATTTATATTAGGGGCAATCGCGTCTCATTTACAGCGATACTACAAAACTGTAATTGCATATTCCATAACGGTCTTCGCCTTTGTCTTGATTTTTAGTCATCAGGAGTCTGGTTTGAGCTTTATTACCTCCCGGTCGCAGATCATAAGCTTTCTTTTCTTCGTCTTGCTTCTGATTCGTGTGAAATCCATTCGGGAACGAGGAATTTTGAGGAGCGATTACGCTTTTATTTTCTCGATAATGCTATTGTGGGTTAATTTGCACGGGGGGTCATCGTTAATCGGGGTTGTCATTATGGGAGTCCTATTCGTCTCTTGTGGAATAGATTGGCTTCGAAAAGTTAAAGGCTCCGAGCATATGTTGTCCGCGGTTGCTCTACTCGTACTAACGGTTATTACCGAGCTCATTAATCCTTACGGAATTGGACAAATTGAACTGGCGTATCATATCCTTTTTGATCCTATCTCTAAATACATTTCCGAATGGAAGCCGCCAGTCTTCACGTCGTGGTATCTGATTGCGCTTCTGGTTTTACCCTTTGTACTGCTCCTCTTTAACGCTGTAAAAAATAAACAACTGAAAATTGACATCTTCAACTTGCTATTTGTTTTTTTCATGTTGTATGAGTTTTTAGGGTCGGTTCGGCATACGGCTATGTTCGGTTTGTCCGTATTTATTTTATTTGCAGAGTTGTTCAAACCGATCGAGCAATGGCTAAAGCGAGTTTTCGATTTGTTGAATAAAAGTAACTTAATTAATAAGTCCCTTTTGATATGGACGATCCGAGGCTTGCGATCGTAATGGTTGCTACAAGCTTTAACGGGACGCTTCGTTTGAAGGAGCAGGCTTGGAACGATAAATATCCTGTTCAGGCGTTACAGTGGATCAAAGAACATTCGGAGAATAAACGAATTTTTAATAATTACAATTGGGGCGGTTTTCTTTTATATCATGACATTCCTGCTTTTATTGACGGACGAACAGATATTTATATGTTGACCACCTATAACCGTTCAACCATATTTCGCGATTATTTAGATGCCCATTCGAATCTCGATGCCATGAATCGGGTTATCGATGGGTATCGAATCGATCGATTTTTGTTGGCGAAAGAGAATCAAGGATCAATGATCGGGTTTCTGATGCAAAATTCACAGTTTGTTAAAACGTATGAGGATCAGATTGCTGTTATTTTTGATCGGAAGTAATGACGTATTACGCATGTAATACGAATCTGAAAGGTGGGATCGGAGTACGAAATGAAACGCGACATCATTGAAAGGATGAGAAATAGGAATTCCGTGCAGGGTGAGCGACTATATTTGTACTCTTTTACCCACTTCCTCACGTTACTGAACGTACCGATCGCGGTACGAGTCAATGTTGATCCGGTAGCAATGGAACTGCTTGTGTTCTATCTCCGGCAAGAGTATGAAAGCTCCTGCAAGACGTACTGGCTACACTGTTAGTCGAGCTCTACGGAGCAGAGATTATCGACATCGCTTTGCCGGACGACGAAGTATACTATATCGATATTTTCGCAAATTTAGAGTTTTGGAACTGCGAGCAGGAAGACATTATATCCCTGACTTGTTTCGCCTCCAATTTGATCCGGACGAAAATTATGAATCTGCTGAGAGGTGGACAATGATGACCTTATCCTTCCAGACGTTTTTACAGCAACAAGAGCTTGACCGGAAAACGATTGTCGCCTACACCCAAGCTGTTTCGGACTTTTTTTTCTGGTTCGAAGACACGAATGGGGTCGAGCCTGTCATCGAACAATTGGATGCCTCGCATTTCAACGACTACCGTGAGTATTTGAGGGAGAAAAGGCGGAAGCCTCGGACCATAAATAAGCACTTGGCCGGCATTCGGAAATGGTTAGAGCATTTACAAAGAGAGGGGCGTTGGCCGCATCCGATCCAAATTCGTGATGTTAAAGTTCAGCTCAAACAAACGGCTCCAAAATGGCGTAAGCTCTCCGAGATCGGTGCGATTTGTAACGGAATTGAAAAGGAACCAAATGACTTTTTACGCGCCCGAGATCGATGCATGCTGTATTTCGAGTTGTTCCTTGGACTCCGGGATGAGGAGACGAGACTTCTGGAAATGGAAGACGTGATACTGACTCCGAAGAAAGAAAAAGTCATCATCCGGAACGCGAAGCGCGATATTGAAGCAGAGCTGCCGATCGCCAGTAGAAAATTAAAACGGGCGATCAAAGATTGGATTGAGGAACGTACCGGCAGCAAATTCGCCGATTCTAAGTATCTTTTTGTCAGTTTCCGTTCGAAATCGGTTAGCCGGTCAGCCGTTGACCGAATGTTAGCGCGTGTTCGAAAGGCTTCTTCTGTCGACTTCACGAACCATGAATTACGACACAGCTTTGTCTATCACTTTAATGAAATAACGAATAAGATCCGACTTACCCAGGATGTGGCTCGACATGCAGCGATACAGACTACAACAATCTATACCAATCCGAGCGAAGACGATCGGACATACAATTTAGCCAAATTGGACGATATTTTTTAGACGATTTCGCCTGGCTGAAATAGGCGGCAAGCATGGGCGCTTCCTGCAGCGTCGTATCGCCGAAGGAGTGGCTGTCACGCCGGACGGGACTCGAGTTTATGTAGCGGTTGGAGGCGATCACCTGGTATCGGTCATTGACACCGGTTCTAATTTAGTGGTCCACACCATCCCGGTTGGAAGTCAGCCGACAGATGTAGCGATCACGCCGAATGGAACTCATGCCTATGTAGTTAATGGGGCCAGCGAGAATGTGTCCGTCATCAACATCGCCTCCAATACAGTGACTGCTACCATAGACGTTAGTGCTTCCTCTTTTCCTCAAAATATTGCGATTACGCCGGACGGCTCCCGTGCCTATGTTACCAGCTTTAGCAGTTTCGTGTCTGTCATTAATACCGGCACGAATTTGGTAACTGGAACCATTGAAGTCGGACCGCAGACGACAGGGATAGCTATCGGAACCATCCCCGTATGATCCAACGGATCGAAACAAAGCAAGCTGGCTTCCTAAGCCAGCTTGCTTTGTTGATTGTTTCGCCTAAGGTCGATGGCTGCTTGTTTTCTGTGTTTCACTCGTTTTTTTCACTTTATCTTCTCTATTTATGCTTATGCAGCAGATCCTCCAGTACCAGGATGTTGTTAAGAATGTCCTTGTCGTCGGGCATGTATGTGAGCGCGATTTTATTATGGCGGTACGATTCTTCATATTCTCCGATTTGATAATAGCAAAGTCCCAGTTGAATGTGAGGCAGTATGCTCCGGCTAGTGTTGTTGACGATAGCCCACGAATTCTTCTCCAAGGGGAAATCAATGGCAAGTTTATACCAAAAAATCGCCTGCCGGTAGGCGTTTTTCTTTAAAAAATAAAATCCGAGCCGACAACAGCATTCCGGACGCGGTATGTCGAACAGAAATGTTTGGAAAGTCGAGGATAGTTCCTTTTCGGTATCCCCAAGCATGTGATAGCAGTCGGCCAATTGCTGATATGCATATATTTTATTTTCAGCTGTATTATTCGGATCGTTTACAAATTTTAAGTAGTATTCGGCGGCTTCTTCATATCGCTTGCGTTGGTGTAGTTCGCGGGCATAATGGAATTGATCCTGCGGCGTAAACGGCTTGCCTTGGCGCAAAAGTTTCTCGTAAATATTCAAGTTTCGATCGGTTACTTGCCTCTCTTTCCTATGAGTCACCACGATGTCGCTATCCAAAGCATTCCCCGTAACTGCCAACATTTCATGCACGGCCCCTCGCCATTGGTAATGCTTCGACCGTTTGACCAACCGAAATCTTCGGCTGCTTGTGATGACATTTCCGTATTGATCGAAAGCGATATGATAATCCATGGAAACTGCGTCCAGGACGGGATCCAACGTTTGCTTCAATCGCTGCATCTTCAACTGATCATCGGGCAACAGGGTATCGTCCGCGTCAAGCCAGAAAATGTAGTCCTTCGTCGCTTTACTAAAGGAGAAATTGCGTACTTGCGAAAAATCGTCGACCCATTCGAAATGGAAAACGTGCGGTGTGTACCGACTGGCGATTTCTACGGTCCGGTCGGTTGAACCTGTATCCACAATTATAATTTCATCCACAAGATCTCCGACGGACTCTAGACAGCGTTCCAAGGTCTCTTCCTCATTTTTCACGATCATACATAGACTGATTGAAATCATTATTATTCCGCCTTCGGCCTTAATTTTATTTATTGTATGCCTCATAAAGCTCTTTGTTAAAAATGTTACCCCAGGTACGGCGGGACAAGTAAAAAACGATCCATGCCTAACATGAAGTGCTTTGCTTTCGTTGGACTTGTCGTCTCGCGATCGCTCGTTAGTTCGTCTTTTTTATTCGTTGCATCTAACATTCGCCTTCTTGTATATAATGCGCAGTTGCGATAATAATAAGAACATGTGTTCTCGTCCATTGTATAAGGGGAGGTTGGGATACCCATGCATCGTACATTGCATGCCGGACATCGCATCAAATTCTGGAATGTAATGATGATCATGCCTGTCGGAAGGGAGAAGTAAACGTATGAGCAAAGCATCGATCAAACTGACCGGAAATGGCATTTTTGAGTCTTCGCGCATGATGCTCCCCGAGCACCGGCAGCAGTTTGTTACTCGATCGGGTTTATGGCAAAAAGGCTCCCGGACGCGGCCGGTCCTCGACGATCAGGAAATGGAGGAGTTTGCCCAAAAAATTTCGGAATCTCAACATAGCGGGAAAGAGATCACGCTTCGGGTTTGGGGCCAGGAAGAAGTTCTTACGGGCATCGTGATGCGGATTGATGCGCCTCTTGGTCGTCTCGTTCTTGCTCACTCAACGGGTAGAATGGTGATCCGGATTCACGATATTATCGAGGTTCGTTCTTAATGCGGGGCTCAGCAGGGACCAGGCGTCTCGGCGGTTCAATCGGTTTGAAATTCTCGTTGCATCATGGTATGCTAGGGGTAACTTATCACCGAAATGATTACGAGACGGAAGCACCGTCGGAATAGTCCCATATCAAGGGATTGTTCGGCCGTGCTTACCGTCTCTTTTTGTTTTGGTACATCCTAACCCGGGGGGCGGCGTTATGGAGATCACCATTTTGAATCAGGGCAAAGTCGAGGTATTTCACTTTCATGAACGCGTAAAGGCGAAAGAACATTTTTTGCAGCTGTTGCGACAAGGAGAAGCCTGTTGTATCGAGTTCGCCGACCTGTCACGATCGGAGCCGCGTTCGGCCCAAGCCAGGAAGGGCAAGATGCACTTGGTTTTGATCCCGCTGAAGTACCAGATGCTGCATATCCAAAACAAGCAATTCAATTGCTTGAATTTGCACAAGGGATTTCAAAAACTATTACTAATCCTGAATTGCAATTATTCCGCTAATGGACACGTAAGTTCAATCTCCAACTAAGACTAAGCTGCCGACATTGATCGGCAGCTTAGCCCCGTTTTAGCCATTGACGTAAACAACCCGGCAGACAATTACCATTTAAATCCATGCATTTGCGGGTGGTGTCAGCTACGCTGGTATTACCCCTACAAGCGAAACGGTATGGGAAGAACGTGGGGATCAGCGCTGTTCAGGAAGCCCAAGCGTCTATTGCCCACTATGGTGCTTCGGAGGCTTGGGTCGTTACGAATAGCCATTTCACTGATGCAGCGATTGCATTGGCCAAGTCGACTGTTACATTGATTAATCGAAACCAATGAATGATCACTCCCTTCGTTTGCATTCTTTCCTTTGTTTGTTTTATCTTACCATATTTCGACAATAGAAAAAAATCTCATGAATAGGCTTAAAGGAAAGGGAGATCAAGAGAAGGGAGGTCCATAGGTTCCTAGATTGAACTATTTTTTTGATATTTTGGAACTATTTAAAACTTAAGTATAAATGTTATTCTGAAAAGGAATAATTTGGAATAATTGTGTATTTTATTATTTTTGTTGGTTATAGTGTTAATAAATAGGAGGTGAAATCTAGCTATTCTGGTCTATTAATCATTTGTGAAAAAAAACATGAGGAGCGATGGTTATGAAAAGAAAGATAATGAGTTCGATTGTTGCTACTGTTATGTCCTGCTGTTTTGTACTTACTGGACTAACAAATACAACAAAAGCATCCGGACAATCTGAAACCGAAAAAGCTTTAGTAGAGCAGACGGTTCATAATTACTATAAAAGCATAGAAATTAAGGACAGCGCTCTATTCTTAGCATCTATCGCTGGCTCCGAGGGCGCAGCTTACCAAGCAAAAGCCAAAAATCTAGAAGGTACGAAAACAAACTATGACATTGTGGACATAAAAAAAATACAAAATTCGAAGTATGAAGTATCCATTGCAAAGCTCAGTTCTCCAGATGGAAAGGAACTTCCAGTCATCCCTTATGATGTTGTACTTGTTGATGATCAATGGAAGTTAGATCGATCAACAGTAAGGATTATCCCAAAAGAAGAGCTCAAAAAGATTACTGATTCAGGTCACAAAATATTATCTGACTCAGTTTTTTTCAAAACCGTTGTCAGCGAAAATGACAATTTTTACATCACAAAAGAGTCACAGAATTCTGGTGGGATCTCAATATTTGATTGGAGAACGTATTTATTCGGCGAGCAGTCGGCAGATATATACTCGCCTGGCGTTCTTGGGGTAACGTCTATGCCTGGACCTAACCCGAGCCCAGGATCAAGCGATAGTTTTGTTGTTGCTAGATGTACAAATGCACTTACTGGTTATACAATTTATTCCGAGGCCTTGAGTGCCTCGGAGGAAGATTCCTATAATTTCTTGGTCGATGGTTATCACAATATCAATGTCTATAATTTCAATTACGAACAGACGGGAAAATATAACGTAGTTTGGTAAATTGAGCACAATGCAGTTCCCCAGAAGCAGGAATCACTTCTGGGAGAACTGCTTTTTCTTTTAATGCATTGGAGGCCAAGCAACTTTCCAAATGTCTTTCTCGTTCTTAATCAAATGAAAGCTCATTTCACTCGATAAATCGGGAAAAACCATTCGAATTGTAGCTTGAGTTCCATTCATTTCTTCCTCTAGTCGATAACTTTTTTTCCAGGCTGCCCATTGATTCTTTGATCGTTCCATCAACCCTGGGTCTTTTCTTACCTCCGAAAGATAGGCTTCACGGGAGGGGACTCCATATTGGTTTCCTTGGATAAATAATGCATACAACGTTTCGTAATCACCATTTACTGAGGCAAATATATACATTTTAAAAATATCTAATGGCTCCATTCCCATAAGTATCTCATCCGTTTTGGATTCGGAAAATGCTCGATAGGCATCAAAAAGGTCACGTGACATGAGCCATTTCTTGTCCATAGCAATTAAATTTCCTTTACTGTCAAACACCTTTTCGTAATCTGAAGGGGAATGGGTTGAGTCTTTTCCTTGATCCCACGTCCATAGGTCCCCTACAGTCACTAGGGCAAGTACAAGACAGAAAGCAAGAGGAATCCAAATAAGACTCTTTTTAACTCTTGAGGTGTTGGTACTGTTTACTCTCCTTTCAATATCGCTTATTATCTCCAGCGTTGGCTTAGGAACACTAACTAACGGTCCATTTTTTAAATCGTTGTACCATTGCGGTTTATTCTCGGACATATACGCCCTCCTCCTTTAATTTTTTTGTCAATATCTTTCGTGCACGGTGAATACGTGACTTCACCGTCCCCTTCGAAACACCCAAGAACGTTGAGATTTCTTCAATCGACATTTCGAATTGTGCATCGAGCACAATAACTTCTCGATAATGTCTCGGAAGATCCATAACAGCTGCCCAAACTTCATTTATGAGGTTCTTCTCGAAGAACTCCTTCTCTGCCGAGGCCCCGTTTGCGTTTAAGTGCACGATTGGGAATAAGATTACCTTGCGAAAAAAGGCAGATCTTAGATACGAATATGCTGTGTTACGTGTGATGGCTAGAAGCCATGATTTGACGGACCCCTCACCTCTATAAGAACCGATCGATTTGAAGGCTTTCACGAAAACATCCTGAGTAATATCGCTTGAGTGGTTCTGATCCTTCGTAATTAGAAATGCGTAGTTCCATACATCATTCCAATATTTCTTTGTAATATCACTAATCATGGAGTGATCAATCTTGGTGATATGCCTCAAATAGTCGTCATTCATTTCTTCACCTCTTTATTAAAAAGACCAAGCAAGATCCAAGAAGGTTCCCAGAAAAGAAAAAAATATTGACATGAGAATAACCGGAAAGTTATACATTCTGTATGAGGCCCGTTTGTTGATTTCCAAAAATATTGCTCGGACGGCAGATGTCGGTTTTCCCGAAAAAAAGATAAACCTTCCGGCTAGAATTGGCGTCCATATCGGTAACATAACCGATATGGAGTGACCATGCTATGAGGGGTAGTACCAGCGTCACTGTCACCAAGTTCAAACGTATGGGTAAAATTGGGAATTTATTGATAACCTCATTATACTCGTTTTGTGCTTCGGTGATTGCGAGCTTTGACAAGCAACGCTTCAAAAACAGCCCTCATCCACCCCCCGCCAAGCTAGATGCCTTGATTGAGAGCATAGCGCTACTCGATGGCGTCTCGAAAAGGTGACATTTCCAGTTCCAGGGGTTAAATCAACATGGCTCACACTAACTGTATTGAAGTTATTAATGCCGGTCCCATGCTGAATAATGCCCTTGAGGTTGGCCTTCTTATTTCACAGGACTTTTGTGCAGGGAGCGATCAGGCATGTCGTCGAGGTCATGCATTTCAGTGGTTACCCCTCCTGGCTGATTGCTTTTTTCTTGAATGAAATGAAATCGCCGGAGTATAATAGGAACGGGTGTTCTGTTTCTATCCGGAAGGGGTGACATGAAAGTATTAGCAAAGCATCGATCAAACTGTCCGGGAATGGCATTTTTGAGTCTTCGCGCATGATGCTCCCCGAGCACCGGCAGCAGTTTGTTGCTCGATCGGGTTTATGGCAAAAGGGCTCCCGGACGCGGCCGGTCCTCGACGATCAGGAAATGGAAGGGTTTACCCGAAAAATATCGGAATCCTATCATCACGGAACGCAGATCGCGCTTCGGGTTTGGGACCAGGAAGAAGTTCTTACGGGCATCGTGATGCGGATTGATGCGCTTCTCGGTCGCCTCGTTCTTGCTCACTCAACGGGTAGAATGGTGATCCGTATTCACGATATTATCGAGGTCCGTTCTTAATGCGGGGCTCGGCAGGGACCAGGAGTCTCGGCGGTTCAATCGGTTTGAAATTCTCGTTGCATCATGGTATGCTAGGGGTAACTTACACCGAAACGATTACGAGACGGAAGCATCGTCGGAATAGTCCCATATCAAGGGATTGTTCGGCTGTGCTTACCGTCTCTTTTTGTTTTGGTACATCCTAACCCGGGGGGGGGGCGTCGTTATGGAGATCACCATTTTGAATCAGCGCAAAGTCGAGGTAATAACTTTCATGAATATATAGCAATCTCCAAAAGTCTCTTATTCG
>NZ_JARBDC010000090.1:0-105566 GCF_036577625.1 Paenibacillus sp. GYB003
CTACGCCGTGAAACCGTGGTCCCAATTAGACGCAGCACTGCACCGAAAACCGAGTAAGCGGAGTAAAGGCCGACAGAAGAAGGATCCCCCGGTTCCCCGAGAAGTGATGGAAGTGACCGGGGTATGTGTCCGGCAGCCGAAAAAGCGGAACAGGTAATTTGATATAAATCGACCAATATTTGTAAATGGATGATTCCTGCTCGTAAGAGTAGACAGCCTTTTTCAAGTTGTACGGTGAAAAATAATGTCGACAATATCACATTCTTTTTGCTTGCCCTTGTTTTGTTAGCTTTGATGCAACGCTAGTGGAGCTTTTCCCGATAATTCGATACGGCGCCTATAGGAGTGCGAATGAACTGGAGGTTTTCCCGTTCGTCCGATTCCGGTGGCCCGGCTGCATTCGGATACGCGGGAAGTGGAAACGAAAGTCGCGACCCGCTTCATGCAGCCGACGTTTACGAACACCACGGAGCCTAATTCGCAAAAAACGCTTTATTAAGAGCTAACGGTCTCCAATGCATTCGCGTTTGAGCGGCGGCTTGCTCTCGGCAAAGAAAGCATCGCTTTGTCAAATTAAAGCTCCCTTAACGAAAAAAAAGAGGGCGAAAGCCCTCTTTTTTTCGTCAAGGAAGATACCGCCTACTCCGTTTCGGAGCCCGTCGCCGGCGCGCCCGCGATCAGCTCCCGCAGCTTGCGCAGCGCCTGCGCCCGATGGCTGACGGCGTTTTTCGCCTCCAGCGGCAGCTGGGCCAGCGTCGCGCCGTATTCGGGCGCGTAAAACAGCGGGTCGTAGCCGAAGCCGCCGTCGCCGAGCGGCGTATCGACGATGAAGCCGTCGAACGCCCCGTCCGCGAACAGCGGAGGCTTGCCCGGCACGAACAGCGCGAGCGCGCAGACGAAGCGGGCTTTGCTGAGCAGCCGCACTTCCCGCCCGCCGACAACGGCCGCAGCCGGGGTGTCCCCCGCTTCCGCGAGCTTGCCGAGCTCGCCGAGCAGCTTCGCGTTGTTGTCCGCGTCCGTCGCCCCGGCTCCCGCGTACCTGGCCGAATAGACGCCGGGCGCACCGCCCAGCTTGTCCACGCACAAGCCGGAATCGTCGGCGAGCGCCGGCACGCCGAGCCGCTCGGCGACGGTCCTCGCCTTGATGAGCGCGTTGTCCCGGAACGTCTCGCCGTCCTCGACGATATCCGGTATTTGCGGATAATCGTTCAAGCTGCGCACGGCGATGCCGAGAGGCTCGAACAGCGCGGCGAATTCGCGCGCCTTGCCGGCGTTGCGGGTCGCGATTACGACCGGATCATTTGCCGTCAGCCGCACCGGCGTTCCCTCCCACGATGGCGACGAGCGGACCGAGCGCCTCTTTCTGCTTCTCGATCATCGACCGTATGCCGATCTCGGCCGAGGCCAGCAGCGCATCCAGCTCCACGCGCGAGAACGGCGACTCCTCCCCCGTCCCCTGCACCTCCACGAATTTGCCTTCCCCTGTCATGACGACGTTCATATCGACCTTCGCCTGGGAATCTTCCTCGTAGTTCAGGTCGAGGCACACTTGATTTTTCACGATGCCGACGCTGATCGAAGCCAAATAGTCGGCGATCGGCGATTTGCTCAGCTTTTGGCTTTGCAGCAGCTTGTTGACGGCATAGCAGAGCGCGACGAACGCGCCGGTGATCGACGTCGTGCGCGTCCCCCCGTCCGCCTGGATCACGTCGCAGTCGAGCGTAATCGTCCGCTCCCCGAGCGCCTCCAGATGGACGACCGAGCGCAAGGCGCGGCCGATCAGCCGCTGGATTTCCATCGTCCGGCCGCCGAGCTTGCCTTTGGCGGCTTCCCGTTGGTTGCGCACCTGCGTTGCCCGCGGCAGCATCGAATATTCGGCGGTAATCCACCCCCGGCCTTGTCCTTTCATAAAGGGGGGCACCTTCTCTTCGATCGAAGCGGTGCAGATCACTTTCGTATCGCCTACCTCGATCAAAACGGAGCCTTCGGCATGCTTCATATAGTTTGGCGTTATCGTAACGGCCCTTGTTTCCTCGTGTTGTCTTCCGTCGGTTCTCATAGTGCCTCCCGCTCCTCGTTGTCCGAAATGAAACCTCCCTCATTTTACCAAAACCAATAAAGAAAAGAAACCGAATAAGCAACCGCGTCCCGATATCATACCAAGAGCGCGGCGGTTTCGGCAACAAGAGAAACCGCCGGGGAATAAAACGCCGGCGGTGCTATAACGTCTCAAACCGGTCCGACCCCGCTTGCGGCTCCGCAGCTGCCGACGAACCGAGCAATCGTTATCCGAGCCGAATCCGCAGGTTTTGAAGACGTAACGAACTCCCTATCGTTATTTGCGGCAAATCGGATCGTTTTGTTCCACATTCGCTTTCGAGCTTTAGCGAAGGTAACGAACGAAAAAACCGGCCGCATCGGATCGAATCCGATTGCGGCCGGTTGAACGCGACGCGTTGGCCTGTATTCGTTCAGTTCGCCGGGGAGCCTCCTTCGACCGCATATTCGGCGCGGAATTGATCGAAATAAAGGACGCCGGCGTTTTTGTTCGAGGAGCTCGCTTCCTCGACCACGACGTTGCGCACTTTAAGCGGAAAAACGGTGCCTTCCGGCACGTTCGCATAGACGTACCTCCAGCCGGTCCAGTTGATGCCTCCGGAAGCGGTCATGTTCCATATCCGGTTTTTCCCGGTTCCGTCGGTGACGCCCAGTCGGAGGATATGGTTGTTGGCGTCGCCGTACAGCCACACTCCGAAGCGGGCGGGCTTGCCCCCGATTTCCCGCCCCGTTTTGCCGCCGTCGTCGAGGAAGTTGATATAAGCCCCCGACGTGCCGGAAGTTCCGGTGAAATCGTACGTCAGCTTCGCCGAATGATCGCCGAAACGGACCGGGTCGCTTGCGAGCGAAAGCGTCACCGAGCCCGGAACCGTCCTCGCCTCGGACGAGCGTATACGGCCTGCGCTTTCGAAAGGCTCGATCAATGGCGATTTGCCGGCAACAACCGAAGCTTCCGCGGAAACGGTCCCGTAACGCGCCGCGACTTTGCCCGATGCTTCTCCGTAAACGGCGCGCAGTACGCCTTGCCCGGACACGGTTCCGATTCCTCCTTCGACGGACCAATCCAGACGGTCCGGGGAGAGCAGAACCTCATGGCCGGCTTCGTCATAGGCTTTCGCCCGGAGCGCGATCGTACCGCCCGCTTCGACGACGAAGTTATCGGGAAGCAGCGTCAGCCGGGCGATACGGTCGGTTACCGCAATATCGACCGATTGCGAAACGCGGCTCTTATTCGCCCGATCGGCGTTTCCGGGCGTATCGTCCGCTGCCGTAATCCGCCCGGCGGCCGGATTCGCGCCTGCCGTAAACAGACCGGTACGGTCGATCGTGCCGATGCCCGGATCGGCCGTCCAAATCAGATCGCCGGGCGATACGGGGACGGCATTGTAATAACGATCCCACCCTTTCGCATCAAACCGTACGGAGCTTCCGGACAAAATCCGAAGCGGGCCGGACGGGGTAAGCGCGAGCCCGTCCCGATGCTTCGGCTTCGTCGTCGCAAGCACGACGAGCGCGTTGCCGACCGGCCGCTCGTGGCCGTCGGAAGGCCGGTTCAGCAAGCTCGGAACGGCGTCCCCGGGGATGCGGGCGTAATAAGTGGTCGAGCCGCCTCCGTCGATGTTGATCGCCTGCTCCATGCCAAGCGATTGCAGGTAGCGGGCCGCGGCGGGCAGCGACAAGCCGTCGGAAAAACCGGGCTGGCGTCCGTCCACGGCGAAAACGTACAGCTTGCCCTGCTTCGTGGCGAGAATCGTGCGCGGATGCAGCTCGGTATTGTTCGGATCGGAGGCGTCGAGGAGGTCAGCCGGAATTTGCCCGTCTTTCAGCAGCACGAACCCGAGCGTCGAATTGCCGGAGATGACCTGCCGCGCCTCGTTCACGCCTTTGTCGAACGAAATGTCCAGTTTCACCTTCCGGCCCGGAGCCGTATGCTCCCGCACCCAATCCGCTTTCGTCCCCGAAGCGGACAAGACGAGCTTCCCGTCCGAAATCGGCGTATCGGCCGTCTCGCTTACCGATTCGATCGTACCGGTCAGCGTCTGTCCCGCAGTCAGTTTATGATGAGGGTCGGACAAGGCGATAACCGCCTCGACGCCCCCCTCCGGCGTCCGGGTCGAATCCCCGAAACGCGGCGTATAGACGAAAGCGTAATTCGTATGCGAAGCGACCCGGGTCCGATTGATCATATTGATCGACAGCGTTTCGCCGTCGTCCGCCGTCAACGTGGCCGTCATCCGGACCGAATCTTGGAGCCGGACCGACCCGTCCGGCATGACGAGCAGCATCGTTTTGATCGTCGTAGGCGACGTGACGATCTCGCCGTCCGTTATTTGCAGCCCGGACGGTACTCCGACCGCGCTGAAGAAATCGCCGTTGAAGCCGGCCGCCGCATGCATGCCGAGTGACTCCAATTCGCCGATCATGCGGCCTACCGTTTCCTGCTCCGATACTTCGCCCCTCGAAGAGTAGGCGATCAGGCGGATATGAGGATTTTTCGGGTCGATCTCCATCAGGTGCGCGGATTGCTTCAGTCCTTCGCCGGTCATCGTGAAGCTCGTATGCGAAACTCCGGGAGCGGCTTGAAACGAAGCCGTTCCGGAAATCGCGAATCCGCCCGTTTCTTCGGCACGAGCCTGATTTCGTCCGAAATCCGCCGCAAGCGGCAACCATAATGCGGCAAAGACCGACGTTAAAGCGGCGGCGAGACGCCTTCTTTTTCCCATTGCAACCGACCTCCTCGTGCCGTATGACGAAACGGCGATTTCGGCATTATTTCGCGCTTCTCACTTCCTGAATATATTTGTCCGCGTTTTCGCCGGCCGCGCGCAGCGCCGAATTCAAATCCGCGCCGTCGACGATCATGCTCTTCATGGCGTCTCCCAAAAACGAATAAATTTTCGTATCGTATACGGTCGTCGCCGGAATCGATGCCGGCTTCACCTTGAAAACGCCGGACAAGTTTTTCCCGTCGTACAGCTTCGTATCCTTCGCGAATTCGCTTTTCAACTCCGGCTTATTCAGCACGGTCAGGTTGGTTCCCCGGTTCATGATCGTCTGCGACTCGTCGCCGACCATCGCTTCGATGAGCCGGTAGGCCGCTTCTTTATGTTTGCTGGTCGGCGTGACGATCAGCGACTGGAATTCGATTTCCCGACCGATCCCCGGCTTGTCGTCGAACGCGGGATGCGAGACGATGTCCCAGTCGAACGACTGTCCTTGCTCCTCCAGCTGCATAAGACGGCTCGTAATCGCCGCGATCCACGACGGGAACATCGCCATCTTCTGGTCTTTCATGAAATAGTTGATGCCGTACGAATAGTTTTTTTTCGGATCGACGATGCCCGGAATGTCGTAAATGCGCTTCATCATGCTCATGACGCTTTTGTAACCGTCCGTGTCAATGAGCGACTTGCCGAGCTTTTCGTCCACGACCGGGAGCGAGTATCCGCGACCGACCGTTCTCGGGGAACCCGGATCGATGCCGATATACGAGGTGCCGTTTTCGACGCGCGTCACTTTACGGGCCAGCTCGGTAACCTCGCTCCACGTCATCCCGTCCTTCGGATACGGAGCGGCGAATTTGTCGAATATCGTTTTGTTGTAAATGAGCACGCCGTAATTGAGCGTATACGGAATGCCGTACAGCTCGCCGTTTTTGCCGTAGGAGCGGACCGCCTCGATCGCCTTCGGCTCGAAACGGTTCAAGTCCACCTTGCGACGTTTGACGAATTCGTTCAAGTCGGAAACGAGCCCGAGCTGGATTATATCGTTCATGTAATAATGCGTCGTAGCGATCAAATCCGGGACTTCGCCGGCGGCGATCATGTCCTCGAGCTTCCCTTTTTTCTGCTCGATCGTAATGTTCGGAAGCTTCTTTCGAACGGCGCCGAACAGCGCCTCCAAATCTTTTTCGGTATTGATCGCGGCCAAGTGGGAGTAAAGCGTCAACGTCACCGGCTCCGTTACGGCCGGCTCCTCCTCCTTCCCTCCGCTTGCGGGCTGTTCCCCGCCTTGGCCGCACCCGGCCAGCGCAAGCGCCAGAACGAGCGGCAGCCCCGTCCGAAAGCATCGTTTGTTCATAGGTTGATCCTCCTTTTATTAATCAAATGGATTTATTATGTATGCAGCGATCGTACACCCGATTTGTAAGATCCGGATTAGCTCTATGATAATAAATTGTAAATTCATGCATGCGCCGTTCAAAACTCCGGACGTTTTCCGTCGATTCGGAACGTCCAGACGGCCGGAGGAAGAGCCGATGTGCCGTTTTTGTCCGCGGCCTCGATTTTCGCTTCGTATTCCCCATCCGGCAAATCCCGGCTCGGCACGTATTCGACCTGCCCGGTCGAAGGGTCGTACCGGTGATCGGCCAGGGTGCCGTTCAGCCACAGCCGAATCGAAGACGGGTGCACGCCGCTTCCCTCGTCGGTAACGAAAGCGCCGACGGCGGGTCTCCGGTTCGGGCTGGCGGAACCGGGCTCCGGCGTCAGCCGCCGGATCAGCGGACCGTCCACATCTTCCCCCAGGTCCATATACTCCGCGCGAAACAGGTCCAAATAAACGGCGCCGGCGCCTTTGCGCTTCTCGTCCGTCTCCGCGACGGTCAAGGCATGAACCCGGACCGGAAACGCCATCGATTCCGGAACGTCGGCATAAACGTATTTCCAGCCTTTCCAGTGCAGTCCGTCTTTTCCCGCCAAGTCCAGGTCGAACTTGCGGTCCGATCGGTCGATCGCGGTCAGCCGCATCGTATGCCCTCTTCCATCGCCAAACGCCCATAGGCTGAACCGGATCGGCCGCCGGCCGCCGCAATCGGCCAAATCGACGGTATAATCCTCGAAAATAACGGAAGCTTCCGACAATCCCGCCATCCCCGTAAAATCGTACGTCAGCTTTGCGGAAAACGTGCCGTAACGAACGGGCTGCGGACGGGCGGCCGGCGATAGCCGGACGGCGCCCGGCACCGTATTGCGTTCCTGGACGCGCATACGGTCCAGCGTCTCGAAATCGGCGATCGTCCGGGGAAGCAAACCGATGCGAACCGCGGCATGCGCCTTCACGCTTCCGTATGCCGCCGTCACTTTGCCTTCGCCCCCGAGCAAGCGGTCCGCCGCGCGGAAAACGCCGTCCTCCGTCACGGTTCCCGCACAGCCTTCGACGGACCAAACCAGTTGGTCGGCCGAAACGCAAACGTCGCCCCCGCGCTCGTCGCAGGCGGATACGAGCAGTCGGACGGTTCCGCCCGGCTCCAGTACGATTTGGGACGGCTCCAGCTGCAGTCGATGGACGCGATCCGCGACGATGACCGTCTTCTCGCAGCGCACGCTTCCGGAGCGAACGACAACCCGCCCATCTCCCGCATGCGGCCCCGCGATCAACAATCCGGTTCGGTCGAGCCGCCCGATCGTTCCTTCCGCCTCCCAGCTAAGCCGCTCCGGCGAAACGGAAACCGCGTTGCCCGCCGCGTCCCTTCCTTTCGCTTCAAAACGGATTCGGCCGCCGGCCAGCACCCGTACCTCGCCGGCGGGATCGATGACGAACTCCGACAGCTCCGATACCGGGGCCGTACTCGCCAAAAAAAGTCCATTGCCGACGGCCCGCTCGAATCCGTCGGAAGGCCGGTTGCACAAAACCGGTCGGTCCCGGCCGGGACGCCGCACGTAACAGGCGGTCGAGCCGCCCCCGTCGATATTGATCGCGTGCTCCATGCCGATCGATTGCAAATAATACGCCCCTTCGGCGAGCGTAATGCCGTCGGAATGTCCGGGCTGGCGGCCGTCGAACGTGACGAGGTACAGCTTGCCACGGGCGACGGCCAGCATCGTCCTCGGATGCCGGTCGCTGTTCGTCCTGACGGCGGGGTCGAGCAAATGACTCGGCACCTCGCCGTCCTTGAGCAAAACGAAACCGAGCGTCGAGCTCCCCGAGACGACCTGCCGCGCCTCCGATAGTTCGGAATCGAGCGACAGACCGATGCGCACGCGCAGGCCGGGCGTCAAGTTTTTCGCAAGCCAATCCGCCTTCGGGCCGGTCGCGGAAACGACAAGCTCCCCTTCTCCGATCGGCGTATCGGGGCTTTCGCTCATGCGCCGGACGATACCGCCGATGCCGACGCCCAGCCGAATCGACGCGCCGCCCTCGGAAACGGCAATGACCGCTTCCGCGGCATGGGCCGACGTTCGCGTCGACTTGCCGTAACGGAAATTGTACAGCACCGCCTGGCCCCCCTGCTCGCGGCGATGCGCCCGATTGATCGCGTCGATCGGCAAAATTAAACCGCTTTCATTTGTAAGCAGAGCGTTCATCGCGACCGATTCCTTCAGCTTTACGTTCCCGTCCGGCATAACGGCCAGCAGCGTCTTCGTGACGTTCGGCGCGGTGTATACTTCGCCGTCCGCGATTTGCAACCCGGACGGAACGCCGGCATAGCTGAAAAAATCGCCGTTGACGCCGGCGACGATCCGCTTCCCCGCCGCCTCCAATTCGGCGAGCATGCCGCCTACCGTCTCGAGCCTCGACACGGTACCGCCGGAAGAATAAACTTCCGCCCGAACGTACGGATCGGCGGGATCCGCTTCGATAATGTGCACCGATTGCAGCATATCCCGTCCGACAACCGTGCGGGCCGTATGCACAATTCCGGGAGCGACCCGATTAACCGTCTCCCGCCTGACCTCCCACGAGCCCGCTTCCTTCGCTTTCTCCATCCCGTGCGGTTCTATGCTGGCATTCATCCGATTCCGCCTCCCGACTATGCATGCATGGCGGACGTTTCGTCCGCTTCCAGCCCGAACAAATACCGCCGAATCGCTTTGGCCACCCCGTCCCGATCGTTCGTATCGGTCAGCTTGTCGGCTGCCCGCTTCAGCTCGTCGTCCGCGTTCCCCATCGCCACTCCGAGCCCGGACGCCTGAATGAGACGCAGATCGTTCAGGTTGTCGCCGATCGCCATCACGTCGCCGATGTCGATGCCGAGCAGCCCGCATACGGCTCGGACGCCGGTTTCCTTCGATATGCCCTTCGGGGAAATTTCCATATTGACCGGCGCGGACCGGGTCACCTCGACCGTTCCCCAGCTTTCGACCGTTTCCCGGAGCCGCCGAATGACGGCGACGTCGTCGTGGCGAATGCCGAACTTCATCCAGTCGCGCGCGAACATCTCCTCCGTCCAATTCCGTTTGCTGGTCAAGCTTTCCGTGCTGTAGCCCCAAAACCAAGCGCCCGCGTCCGCGGCCAGCTTATGCAGCCTGCGAACGTCGTCATGGCCGAGCACATGGCGCTCCAGCAGCTCGCCGGGACTTTTCCAAACTTCCGCCCCGTTGACGAGCACCATCGGCGAATCCAGCCGCAGCTCCTCCCAAAACGATTTGGCCGTCTGCGTCCCCCGTCCCGTGGCGAAAATGACCGTAACGCCGTTGTCCGCCGCGTAACGGATCCAATGCCGCGTTTGCTTCGACACGCTGTTGTCTCCCGTCAGCGTCGTCCCGTCCAAATCCAGCGCGAGCAAGCGATAATTGGGCAAGCTATTCTCCTCCCGTCCCGCCATCCCGTCGAAACAGCGTCATCGGTAAACGTGCAAGCTTTCGATCGGAATGTCGAAATAATGGTTCATGACAAGCCCGCAAGCCGTTACCGACTCGTCGGGCGTTTCCGGCAAATGGATCATATGCACCCCTCTGCACGATTCGGGCACGCATTCCCGGATAAACTTGCGCAGTTCCGGGAGCAGAAACGATTGCATCGTATCGGTCAGCTTTCCGGTCAGCAGCAAATGGTCCGGATTGAAAATCGTCACGAGGTTGCCGACCGCCCGGCCGATCGCATCGACCATCTCGCCCCACATCGCGACCGCCTCCGGCTCGTTCGCGCTTACCCGCTCGCGCAGCTCCTCCACGGTCAAACCGCCGTGACGTTTGAGCGAGCTCGTCGAAGCGACGGTCGTCAAGCAGCCCTTCCCCCCGCAATGGCATGACCTCGCCCGTTCGCCGGATATCGCCTTGTAATGTCCGAATTCGCCGGCCACATGGGTCGAGCCGGTCACCAGCTGTTTGTTCAAAACGATCGCTCCGCCGATGCCGTAATCGAATTTCAGCGTAATATTGTGCTGCGAGCCTGCCAAATGTCCCCTTAAATTTTCGACGATGGAGAGCAGGTTGGCGTCGTTTTCCACATAAACGGGCAGTCCGTATTTCCGCTCCAGCCGTTCGCCTACGGGAAACATTCTCCATCCGAGCCCCGCGGAGTAGATGACGACGCCCTGCTTCGAATCGACCATCCCTTGAATGCTGCAGCCGATTCCCATCAGCCGGAGCGGGTCGGGCAAATGCTTCATCAGCTCGTCGATCACTTTGCATATGTACTCCAAAGGCTGCTCCGCGCCTTTATAAACCGGAACATGCTCGGTCGCCTGCTTAACGAGATTGTTATGGAAATCGACGAGCGATCCGCGAATGTATTTGGTCGCCACCTCGATGCCGATCGCGTACATGCGCGTGCCGTTCACGACGAGAGGAACCGGCTTCCGTCCGCCGCCCCGCGTCACCGGCTCCATCTCCAGAACGATGTCTTCGTTCAGAAGCCGGTTCACGATATTGGTGATCGTCTGCTGCGTCAATCCGGTTTTCTCGGCGAGCTCCACGCGGGATATCGGGCCTTCCATATATATGAGCCGCAAAACCTTTTGCTGGTTGATCGATTTCAACAGTTGGTTGCTTGTCGTTTTCTCCGGAGGCACGTCGAGAAGCCCCTTTCCGCTGCGGCAGCCGTCCTTAATCAGGTAGTCGGGCTTCGTTCCGTCAACTTAATAAAATCATTTGATTAACTGTATCATAAACGAGATGGCGCGGCGATGCAACCGTTTTCGCCGATTCGTACGAAACTTTTCGCACATAAAAAGAAGCGCCGCCCGGCGGACCCGCAGTCCGCGAAACGGCGCTTCCTTATAGGGGGCGTACGTTGCGTTTCGATGCGCGTTACAGCTTGACGGCGTTCACGTCGCTCGGGCGGGATACCGGCTTGCTGTAGCTTTGGTTGTCGGTCGAGCTCACTTTGACGTCGCCGCCGACCATAATTTGCACCTTCGCGTCGCTCGCAAGCTCCGTCAGCGACAGAACGACCGACTGCAGCGCCTCGCCCGGCGCCTTGCGGTCCGGACCGAGCAGCTTATCCGAGAAGTTGACGGTAATGACGCCGTTCGCCGACTCGATTTTCGGCACTTCGACGGTTGAGTTCATGACCGAGAACAGGGCGCCGTTTTTCGGTCCGGCGATCAGCTGCTCGACGGTCGCCGTCGCCTTGTCTTCGGTCCGTTTGACCATCCGCGTGACCGGAACGTAATACGATTCGCGCGCGTCCGTCTGTCCGAGGAAATAAAGGGTGACCGGCGTCGTCTGTCCGAAGTCCGTCCCGTCCGCCTTTTCCAGATTGATGCCCATGGCGCGGCTGAGCGCTCCGTTGATCGGCAGGCGTCCTTTCGGCATTTCCTTGAGCGGCTTGCCTTCGACCCAGATGACGACTTCGTTCACGTTCGGAAATCCGGTCAGCGCCCACGTCACCGCCTCCACGACTTTTCGCTCGTCCGCTTCGTTGTAACCCGCGAATTCTTTGGAGAAATCGACCGTGGCCGTCTTTTTGTCGGCGTTGATGTCCAGCCCTTTCACGGTCGTCCCTTTCGGCAGCACGCCTTTGAAGCCGGACGGCGACAGCGCCTCGCCCGGGCCGCCTTCGACCATGTACTCCAGCGTCGTCCGCGCCACCGATACCGTATTTTTCGGAATTTGCACCGTGACGGGGGTGACGTAGTTGTTTTTGTCTTTCATATACATCGTCACTTTCGGGCCCGTCTGCACGCTCGCGCCGGTCGGAACCGCTTCTCCGGCCGTTCCCGTCTTGCCGTTTTGTCCGGCCACGTTTTGCGGCGGATCGATTTCCTGGCTTTCCTTCGTCTGGAGCAGCGAGCAGCCGGACGCAAGGACGACGGTGACCCCGGCTATGGCAGCCCATTTGGTCCATTTGGTCAATCTCATAGGAATCCTCCTCTTCGTATCTTGTACTACTATGTATACGAGCCTGTCACCGATTTATAACCGCGAAAAGCCGCACTTTCGTACCGGGCGAAGCGGCGTCCGCGCGTAAGCCGCGCCCGTGATGAAATCGGGGCGCTTGGGCAACAATGTAGGGAGGCGCATTTACCGAAACGGAGGTATCGACGTGGACTACAGTTTGGATAGCGGGAAAGTGGCGGAGGCGACCGAGCGTCTGCTGCGGCAACGGGGCGTGGACAAACGGGAAATCGGGGAGCTCGTTCTGTTTTTGCAGCGGGACTATTATCCCGAGCTGACGATCGAGGAATGCCTCGAGTCGGTTGAAAGAGTGCTGTCCAAACGCGAGGTGCAAAACGCGATCTTGACCGGCATTCAGCTGGACATGCTCGCGGAGGAGGGCAAGCTGCTGCCGCCGCTGCAGGAAATCGTGTTCAACGACGAAGGGCTGTACGGCTGCGACGAAGTGCTGTCGCTGGCGATCGTCAACGTTTACGGCAGCATCGGCTATACGAACTTCGGCTATATCGACAAAACGAAGCCCGGTATTTTGAAGCGGCTCAACGAGAAAAACGGCAAGGACGTCCATACGTTTCTCGACGATATCGTCGGGGCGCTGGCGGCCGCGGCGAGCAGCCGTATCGCCCATCGGAAGCAGGCGGCGAAGGAGAGCGGGACTTCGGGCATGGATTGACAAACCGAACCGACTCGGCCGGGACGGTTAACGAATCGAGGCATTCCGATCAGCGCGAAAACGATCGCTTTTCAGAGGCTAACGAATCGACGCATCGCTATCGGGCCGACTGTAAAAAACAAAGCCCTCCCGCTACCGGACCGGACTTGAGCGTTGCCGGGGAGCGGCGAGGGCATTGTCTCGACCGTCAAAACTTCAGGCACAAGTAGCTGAGCGTTCCCATATCGTAGCTGCGATGAATGACTTCCGGCTTCCGCCCGGGATCGCCGCTTCCCATCGCGATGAACAGCGGCACGAAATGCTCCGCCCGCGGCACGGCGAGACGCCCGTGTGGCGCTTTGTCCGCGAAGTCGAACAGCGACTCGGTGTCCCCTTGCCCGATCTTCTCGATCAGCCAGTCGTCGAATTCGACGGCCCACGGCTCGGGCGTCTTTTGCCCCCACTTGATGATGCGCAAATTGTGCACGGTGACGCCGCTGCCGATGACGAGGATGTCCTCCTCGCCGAGACGGCGGAGCGCTTCGCCGATGCGGTATTGCTCCGCCGGCTCCGCGTAAGGATTGACCGATGCTTGCACGACGGGAATGTCGGCGTCCGGATACATCCGGTGCAGCAGCGTCCACGAGCCGTGGTCGAGTCCGCGCGACGTATCTTCGGCGACCTCGATGCCCCCGCCGCGCAGCCGGTCCTTCACGACGCCGGCCACGATCGAGGAGCCGCGGGCCGGATAACGGATCCGGTACAGCTCGTCCGGAAAGCCGCCGAAATCGTAAATCGTGTCGTACGCGTCGTCCGACGACGATACGGTCGTTACCGGCCGCTCCCAGTGAGCGGTGAAAATGACGATCGCCTTCGGCTTGATCGAACGTCCGAGCTCGGCCAAAAACCGGGTGTAGTCGGTTTGCTCGATGGCGAGCATCGGCGAGCCGTGCGCCAAAAACAACGATGGAACCATGCGAAGTTCCTCCATTCCCTAGTAACTTACTTTATGTAAGTTAGTATAACGGAATAACCGACTTACGTCAAGTGAAACGGATCCGCAAGGAGCATTCCGCCTTCGTCACTTGACGTACATCGTCGCTTCTTCGCTCTCGATCTCCTTGATCCGGCCGCCGTTGCGCAAGCAGATCAGATGCGCGATCGTTTCCGACAGCGCGAAGCGAAGCTGGTGAATCGACAGCCGGTTGCCGAAATAAGCGATGCACAGCTCGAAGGCCGAACGCGGCTCGGTCAACGCCGCCTCCATCGCGGCCAGCCGCTCTTCGTGATGGCGCACGATTTCGGCCGCCCGCGCGCCGAAGCCGCGAAACGGCTCGCGATGTCCGGGGTACGCCAGCTCGACGTTCAGCCCGCCAACTTCCTTCAGGCTGCGCATGTACGAGCTCAGCGGATCTTCGTCGAAGCCCGGGATGTATCCGACGTTCGGCGTTATTTGCGGCAGCACGTGGTCCCCGCAAAACAGCTCCGCCCGCTCCTCGTCGTAAAAGCACAAATGACCGGCGGCATGCCCCGGCGTGACGATCGGCCGGCAGGTCCGGTCTCCGATCGAAAATAGGTTGTCCGGATCGATCGCGGTCAATTCCGGCTGCGGCGAAACTTGCGGCATAAAGCCCGTCATATGATCCGTCATTTTCTCCAGCGTCGCCTCGTCCATGCCGTGCCGGCGGAACAGCGCGAGCAGCGTCCCGCTCATCGTCTCGCCTTCGCCCCATAAGGCGCGCGCCTGCTCGGCGCCGACTTTCGATAGATGCACCTTCGCGCCCGATCGCTGCTGAAACCAGCCGCTGAGCCCGTAATGGTCGGGATGATGGTGCGTCAGGACGATGCCGTCCAGCGCCGTGATCGGCAGGTCGAACTGCTTCATCGCGGCTTCCCACAGCCGCTCCGCCTCCTCCGTATGCAGGCCGGGATCGATCAGCGTCCAGCCGCCGCCCGAGCGGACGACGTAGCTGTTCACCCAGCGCAGCGGAAACGGCAGCGGCACTTTGATTTGGATCAGCGTTTCGGTTATCGGATTAAACGGTTTGATCACGGTTATGGTCCTCTCCTCGCGTAATACAGACGATTATACCACTCGGCACGGGCCGGAAAAAGCCGACCGAAAGCCTTTCGGCGACGGGCGTTCGCGCTTTGGCGGCAGGTTGCTTCTCCGCAGCGGGAAATAGCCGTGATAGCGGCCGCTCCGTCCGTAAGCCGCTTCCCGCCGGCCACCCTCCATGATAGCGGAAAGGAAAAAACATTCCCGAGGCGCACCCGGGAATGTTTCCGTATCGAACCCGTTATTTTTTGTAGCGCGAAGTGGCGATCCGTTCCTGCAGCAGCGCATGGAACCGGTCTTCGTCGAGCGGCAGATCGGCCCAGCCGTCCGTCCACGCCGACATGTACATCGCGTTCGACAGCGAAAGTCCGCGAATGCCTTCCTGTCCCGGCGCCACGAGCGGCGTTCCTTTCAAAATCGCGTCGACCCAGTTTTGCGTAACCGCTTTGTGGCCGTTCGGGCTCGCCGCGACCGGCACGTCGATTTTCCAGCATTCGGGCTGGGCGAAGCCGGCTTTCGCGTTCCGGTTGAATTCCGGCTCCGGCACGCGCAACCGCCAAAACGTCAGCTTGTTGTCCTCGATGACGACTTTGCCGCGGTCGCCGGTAATTTCGTACCGGTTCGTTCCCGGCGTTTCGCCAACCGTCGTAATAAATACGCCGGTCGCCCCGTTCGGATATTCGACGTAAGCGGTAACCTCGTCCTCGACCTCGATGTCCCGGTATTTGCCGAAGGAGCAAAAAGCGCGCACGCGCGTCGGCAGCATGCCGACGGTCCATTGCCACAGGTCGAGCTGGTGCGGACACTGGTTCAGCAGCACGCCGCCGCCTTCGCCGGCCCACGTGGCCCGCCAATTGCCCGAATCGTAGTAGCTTTGCGTCCGGTACCACGTCGTAATGATCCAGTTCGTCCGGCGAATTTCGCCGAGCTCGCCGCTGGCGATCAAATCCTTCAGCTTGATGTAAAGCGGATTCGTCCGCTGGTTGAACATCATCGCGAACTTGACGTCGCTTTTTTCCGCCGCTTTGTTCATCTCCCGCACCTGCTTCGTGTAAACGCCGGCCGGCTTTTCGCACAGCACGTGGATGCCGCGCGCAAACGCCTTCATCGACGTGCCCGGATGGTCGAAGTGCAGGTTGCAAATCATGATCGCATCCACTTCGCCCGAATCCAGCATGGCGTCCACCGTTTCGAACGTATGCAGCTGCTCGCCGAACTGCTCCTTCGCCCAGCGCAGCCGGTCCGCGCTGATGTCGCATACCGCGGCCAGCTTTGCGCCCGCCACTTCCCCCGCCGCGATATATTTCGCGTGGGACGTTCCCATATTGCCGATTCCGACGATGCCGATCCGTACTACGCTCATGTTCGTCCGCTCCTTCTACAATAGCGATTTGATATAGTCGAGATTTTGCGCCAGCAGCTCCTCGGACGGCGCCGACAAGCTGAAATCTTCGAAGCTGAGCCAGCCGTCGTAGCCGACGCTTTTCAAGTCCGCGATCACCTGCGCCCAATCGGCGAAGCCTTCGCGCATGGGCGCCGAGACGGTTCTCCATGCCGTCCGTCCCGCAGGCGCTCCTTCCGGGCTGACCGCGCGTTCCCAGACGGCGTTTTTGATATGCACGTGCGCCAAATAGTCGCCGAGCACCTCGAGCCCCATCCGGTACTGCTCGTAACCTTCGTACACCATATTCCCCGGGTCGAAAATGACGCCGATCCGCGCCGGATCGAAGCCGTCCACCAGCCGTCGGGCGAGCCCGGCGCTCGGGGCGATAAAGTTCATATGCATTTCGACGAGGCCTTTGACGCCGTAGCGGCCGGCCAGCTCCTGCACGCCTTCCAAATAGGCGCGCGCTTCCGCCAGCAGCTCCCCGTACGGGCGGGTCCGGTTGTAGCCCGGCACGGCGATGCGGATGGAGGGCGCGCCGAGCTTGACGGCAATGCGCATGTCCCGTTCGGCGGCGGCCAAATCGCCGACTTTCAAATAGCATCCCAAATTCGGTACGGCGAGGCCCGCTTCGTCGGTCAAACGGCGCAAGCGCTCCAAATGCCCGTCCGTCGATCCGACGTCGACCGTACACCGGTTGTTCCCCCAAAACGACGGCTTCTCCTCGATCCGGCCGCGATCGACGGCCGCGACGC
The DNA here is from genome assembly GCF_036577625.1 of Paenibacillus sp. GYB003. NCBI lineage: Bacteria > Bacillati > Bacillota > Bacilli > Caryophanales > Paenibacillaceae > Paenibacillus > Paenibacillus sp. GYB003. The sequence continues at coordinate 16,970 of NZ_JARBDC010000090.1, forward strand.
GCCACTCGACGCCGTCGTAGCCGTGCTTGTGCAGCAGCGCTACGGCTTCCTCCGGCGAATATTCCGGCAGCATGGCCGTAAAAACGGCGAATTTCAATCTGGACACTCCCTTGTCCGACCGCGCGCGAAACCAAACGATCGCGCAGCGTCGTCTCTTTTCCACTCATCCTACCATAAAGGAGTGCCGGTCTCTTTACCCTCGTTGCCGTATCGGTTCGGGTCTGTTGACTGTCGTTGGCATATGCGCTTCACGTGAATGCGGCTTGCTTCCGGAACTGCTCGGGCGTGCAGCCGACCCGGCTTTTGAACATGCGCGTAAAATGCGATGGATGCTTGAAGCCGACTTTATAGCAAACGTCGGTGACGGACATATCGCGGTCGAGCACGAAATGGATTTTCGACTGGTTGATTCGCCGGTGGTATACATAGTCGAAGATCGTCGCGCCCGTCACTTCCTTGAACAGCTTGGACAAATAATATTTGTTCAGATGAAGCCGCTCCTCGAGCTGCTCCAAATGCAAATCCTCGTGGTAATGCTCTTCCACGAAATCGATGATGTTTTGCGCATGGCGCTCTTTGTCGGACGGAAACACCGGCGGCGCATCGGACGATTGGCAGCGTTCGTAGACGAGCAGCATCAGGTCGAGAAAGGCGACGATAAGCCGGTCCCGCGACAGCGCGCCGTCCTCGAACGACAGTCTGCACATCTTTTCCAGCATCGCCTCGACTTCGATCCGGGCCGTCCCTTCCAGATGGAGGCGAACGTTTTTCATTTCGTAAAACGGCTGCAGCACGTTGATGGCGAACGGCGCTTCGGTAAAAGGCTTGATGAAGGCGGGATCGAAGTGCACGATCGTCCGCCGGTACGGGACGCTCGTGTCGACGTTCGGGCAGTGCAGCGTCATGCCGTGCATCAGGATCAAATCGCCGGGCGACAGCACGAATATTTTGTCGCCGATCAAATAGTTCGCTTTGCCGCCGTGGAAATAGTAAAGCTCGAAATGGGTGTGCGAGTGGAACTTCATGCTGGTGCCATTTTCGCTGTAATGGGCTTCCAATGGCCGTATATGGAATGGCGGTCTCACCGGGCTCCCCCTAACGATCGTTGTCGGTCGCAAGCAGCTTGCTTCTTCCGGTTCAAGTGTAGCACGGACGCCGCCCGCGCATAAAGCGAAAAAAAAAGCGCCCGGTCGGATCCCGTAAGGCGATCCCGGGCGATCCGGTCCGCTGCAGGCGGATTATCGGGCTGCGGCAAGCCGGTCGGCGCTGACCGCGTATATCCATTTGCCGTCGGAGGACGTTCCGAGCAGTCCGCTTTGCGGCGTCAAGTTCGGGTACAGCTTGCGGCTTTGGCCGCTGTCCGCGTCGAACGCATAGATGTGGCGCACGGCGCCCCTGGCCGGGTCCTCGTATCCGGCATACACGAACGTATGGCCGTCCCCCAGCCAATGAACCGGGTAGCCGCTCAATCCGGCAGGATCGCCGCTTACCTTGTTGTCACCTTTATAAAGGCCCCCGTTCGCGTACATCCGGTACGCGCCGTCGGCGGAAGCCGTAAACCAGGACCACGTGCCGACGCCCTCCGGAACGTCCCACGTCCCGATATCGCCCGTTTTCCAATCGTATTGATGGCGGATCTCGTTAAAGCCGTCCGATTTGTACATCCACGTATAAATCCGGCGGCCGTCATCGTAGAACGAAACCGGCACCGGCACGCTGTCGTTCACCATGTTGATCCCGGTCCGGCCGGTCAGCGCTTTCGGAAACCGGCGTTCCTTGCCGCTTTCCAGGTCGTACAGCACGAGATCGAGGTCGCTTACGTGCCGCTCGGACGGACCGACCGCGGCGACGACCGTTTTGCGGTCGCGGCTGAACTCGGCGCCGTGCACGTAGCCGTCCAGCTTGACCTTGTACGCGTCCTTGCTGCCGGAAATGCCCGGGACGTCCGTCCCGGCGTACATAAATCCGCGTTTGTCGACGGTAAACGTCCCTTCTCCGATATAGTTCGTATAGAGACGGAACGGGACATGTTCGATTTTGTTCGCCGTCGCGTCGTAGAGCGAATAAACCGGGACCGAATAGGCGTCGCATTCGCAATAGTGAGTCGGCCGCGTAAGCAGCCAATACCGGCCGTCGCCGCCGAGCGGCTGCATGCCGTATGGCACTTCGAGCGACGTCAGCTTCTCCGCCGTTTTGCCGTCGGGAGAAAGCCGCCACAGCTGTCCCGGGGCTTCCACGACTACGCCGAAATCGACATGCTCGTTGATTTCCGCCCCGTTCTTCGTCTTGGCGCCGGCGAGCCGTACCGTATAATGCCGGCTTGCCGGCTGAACGGCGTCTTCCGCGGCTAGCAGCAGCTCGATTCGCAGCTCCCGGTCCGAAGCCCAAGCGAACTTGAACTTGCCGCTTACGTTCGCATTGCCGGGGATGGCGGCGTTGGCCGAAACGATCGCCTGCTCGACCGACGCCCGGTCCATCGCCTCGTCGAACTTGACGAGGAACGTTTGCTTGGACGGCGGCACGAGCGTTCGCCCCGGCGCCCGGATCCGCGGATCGCCCTCGAACGTAATCGTGTACGGGCCGGCCGGATCGGGATTCGATGAGCCGGGGCTTTCCGCGCCGGGCGCCACTTCCGGCGAGCCGCCGCCGTCCGGCCCGGAAGGCGCGCCGGCTGCCGGCGGCGGAACCTGCTCCGAACGGCCGTCCGCTCCGGCGGCTCCTGCGCCGGCCTCGCCGGTCTCGCCCGCTTCGTTCGGCTTCTCCGTGCATCCCGTCGTAAAGCCGACGAGCAGCGCCAGCAAGCAGGCGGCGATGCGTCGCTTCATATCGCTTCAGCTCTCTTTCCGTTTTTTCGCTTCTGCCCTTTTTGACGATTGGCGAAGGCAAAAAGTTACGATTTCGTCGCGCCCGGTTTTTCGAACTTCTGCGGCACTATAACATCTCAAACCGATCCGTCAATGCTTGCGGCTCAATTGCCGCTAACGAACCTGGCAATCGTGATCGGGGCCGAGTGCGGAGGTTTTGATGAAGAAACGAACTCCTTATCGCGATTTCCGGCAAAACGGGTCGTTTTTGTTCCACTTTCGGCTCGATCACGATGTCCGGATTCGTTAGCTGCCGCCCCGGATTCCGGCCCCATCGACGTATTCGAGGATGAGCGCAAACCGTCGGCTTCGCAAACGCAACGGACGCCACGACGCTTATTTCGCGAGAATCGGCCGTTTTCCGATCGTAACGGACAACACCTGCGCTTATTGGCTCCGAACCGCCGGCCAAAAGGGGGTTTTTCGCCCAATAGCTGCGCCTGTGAGTCTGTCGATTTAATGCGGACAGATCAATCCCCCCATCCTTATCGGTCTTCAAATCGATTTTTTTGAATGGCGTTAGTTTACAATCTCAAAAAAAATCGATTTGGAGGCAAATGAGGAGCATGAACGGAAACCATCCACAATTAATCGACGGCCTACCTGTGTCCGTTAGAAAAAAAAGATGCCGAAATGAGGCTTATTAGCGCCGCCATGTCCGTTTGACACGTGGAACTTGAGACCCGTCCCGCAGCCGCCCCCCTCGCCCCTTGCTCGTCCCCCGCTCCAACTCCCGACGACGCCGGCGCGGTCATATTGAGCCGGTATCGCCGTTTCCCGCCGTCGGCAGCAGGAAACCCGCTCCGGCTTTGGCGTTAAGGTCGGGACGGACGGTTTTTTTTGCGCAAACCGAACCTTTTTTGCAAGCCGAAACGGCAGCGGAGGGGAACGAGATGGAAATGCTCCCGTTATTTTCGGTTGTTTCCCGTTTCCGGGCAAAACAACGGGAAAACGTCCCGCTAAAATCGTACAAACCGCGCTTTTCATCGATACAGGACCATTATAACTGGAGCTTCTCCCGGTATTTCGACACGATGCCTATACGAGAGCGAGTGAACAGGAGGTTTTCCAGTTCGTTCGATACTCGATTCCAACCATCCGGCAGGTGTAGGATACGTCGGACGTTTAGACAAAAGTCGCCGCTCGCTCCATGCTTTAGCGTTTTTTTCGTTTACAAAACGGCTAGGAGACGTCACGCTCTTTGAGAGGCGCAGCTCGTGTTTTGGCGGCAGCTTGTTGGGTACAGAAAGCCGCGTTCGCTTCGGTGCTTTAGCGAAAGCAATCTTCCTGCAGCGTTTAAAAAAAACTTCCTCCCAGCCGTAAAAGATTACGGTTGTGGAAGGAAGTTTCGGCTCGCCGAATCCGGCTGCATTCAAATCTTTAGTTCCCCAAGCTTGATCAACTCGACAACCGCCTGCGATCGACCTTTCACGTTCAGCTTTTGCATGACGTTCGAGATATGGTTGCGCACGGTCTTTTCACTGATAAACAGCTGCCCAGCGATGTCTTTCGTTGTCTTGTCTTGCACGAGCAGTTCAAAGACTTCGCGTTCACGGTTGGTCAAAAGAAATTTGTTTTTGTGGTCGTTGCCCTTCAATATCGCCACCCCTCCTTGCTTGGGTTTTGTATATGTTACAAGGTGTAGGGATACAGTCAACTCCATGATATGAGCGGGTCGGCGCTTTGGTGCGAAGGCGCATAAAAATGGGCGACGCGGCCGCCCCGCATTCGAATGGCGACGATAGTCGGGCTGAAAGATTGCAAATCTATATCTATCGATTACAATGCTAAGCCGCAAAAAAGAGGCCGGCCGAATCGTCGGCCGACCGTTTCTTTGCCAAGCTTGCTTCCGCCTTTACCGAGCCGTATTGGTCGGGAAGATGCGCTGCACCATCGTATTGAATTCCCCGATAAATCCCGATACCGGCTTGCCGGCGTTCAAATCGTTCACATAGCTGTTCGCTCTGCCCACGAAGTCGGGGTTGGCCGAAACGTAGACGTTGCGGATGTTCGGTCGAGCAGACTGTACGTGCTGGGTAATTTTCGCTTTCACGTCGCCCGCGTTTTCCAAATCGCGGCCGTCCTTCGTCGTTACGGCGACATAGGCGTTCTGATCGGTCAGCAGCACGTTCGCCGTCTTGACGGGATCGATGGCCGTCAATTGATTGGCGACGTCTTGGGCCGATTCCATCCGGGTATTCGCATGCGGTCCGGTTACAGCGTCCGCCGCGCCGGTTCCCCCTTTGTAGTCGCTCCATCGATTGACGCCGTCCTGATCGAAGCCGGTCGGCCCGTTGTCGCGGTTCAATCCTCGTCTCAGGCTGTCGCCGTCCCGAATCGCGCCGGGGTCGGCGCCCCGGTACCCGTCCAGACCGAGTCTCATATCGGCATCGTTCCCGAGCGGGCGGTAATTTTTCGTCTTCACGCCGTCGTTCGTTCCGGACGTTTCATGCCGGGCGTTCGCGCAGCCGGTTGCCGCGGCGGCGACAAGAGAAGCGAGAAGCGCCAGCCGGATCGTTTTCGTAACCAAAATCGTCTCAGCTCCCGTCGTTAAGAAAATGAAAATAGCCGAACACCTTTAGGATGCTCGGCTATCCGGCCCGTCATGCGACGCGGAAAGCTGCGATCGATTGGCCGCGCCCCCAACTTATGCCGGGTCATTGTGCGGTACGCTATCTCGCAATAAACTGCTGCGTAACGATTTTGCCGCATTTTCCTCCGTCGACGATCCCGACGCCGATATGCGTAAACGTCGGATTAAGAATGTTTTCGCGGTGCCCCGGCGAGTTCATCAGCGTCTCGTGCGCGCCCTGCACCGTCTGGTTGCAGGCGATATTTTCCCCCGCGCTCGAATACGAAATGTTGAACTGGCTCATCATTTCGAAGGGCGAACCGTAGGTCGGCGACTGGTGGGAAAAATAGTTATGCTCCGCCATGTCTTCGCTTTTCAGCCTGGCGACCTCCGACAACGGAGCGTCGACGGTCAGCGGGGACAAGCTCGCCTCCTGCCGCGCCTTGTTGACGAGTTCGACCATTTGCAGCTCTTCCGGACTGATTTGTTCCGGAGGCTCCGGAGCCGGGTTCGGCTTCGGTGCCGGAGTCGGCGCAGGCGCGGGCGCAGGAGTTTGCTTCGGGCGGGGCCGCTGCGGCGCCGGGACCGGGGGCGCCCGCTTCGGCAGCTTTGCGCTGGCGTACGCCCACAATATCGATTCCAGCGTCTTATCGTCGACCGACCCGGTTGCGGTCAAGCCGTATTTTTGCTGAAACCGCTTCACGGCCGCTTCCGTCTCCGAGCCGTAGTATCCGGTAATCGTGCCGTTGAAATAGCCGAGCGACTTCAGCATGCCCTGAACGGCGAACACATCGGGCCCTTTGGCCCCTTTTCCGAACGCATTCGCCTGAACCGCGGCGCCGAACAGCAAAACGAGCGCGGCCGTCATTAGCAGAAGAAGCTTTTTGCAGCTCTTCATCCGTACATACCTCCATGACTGCACGTTCTTTTACCCCTAATATGCCAAAACGGGCAATCCGCTATTCGCTTCGTTCGTTCCCGATTCGAAGGGATTTCGAATCGAAAGGTTGACAAACGGGCGAAGCGGATGTATTGTTTCCATAACAGCATATTAGTACCTGGTACTAATACTAGGCATAAAAAAATGCTCATTCGGGCGGTGCGGCCCATTCATTCCATCCGTCGAGGAGGCGTACGCATGCAGCGTGAAACGACTTTGTACAGTGCCGCGATTACGGCAATCGGAGGCTACGTTCCGGAAAAAGTGTTAACGAACGACGATTTGTCCAAGATGGTGGAAACGAACGATACGTGGATCGTCGAACGGACCGGCATTCGCGAAAGACGCATTGCCGGGGAAAACGAATATACGAGCGACCTGTGCTTTGCCGCCGTCGAAAACATGCTGTCCCGTTATCCGGTCACGGTACGCGACGCGGATCTGATTCTCGTGGCGACGCATACGCCGGACTATCCGTTTCCGTCCGTGGCGTGTCAAGTGCAGGCCAGGTTCGGCATCGAGGCGGCCGGGGCGGTCGATTTGAACGCCACCTGCGCCGGCTTCGTGTACGGCGTTCATATGGCGGCCGGCCTGATTCGCGCCGGATTGCACCGCAAAGCGCTCGTCATCGGAGCGGATCTGCTGTCGCGAACGACCGACTACACGGACAGATCCACCTGCATTTTATTCGGGGACGGCGCCGGAGCCGTACTGGTGGAGCAGGGCGGAAGCGACGAGGAGCACCGCTTTTTGGCCTCTCATTCGGGATCCGACGGAACCGGGGGCAAGCATGTTTACCGGACGGGCATGCGCTCCGATATGTTCGGCGAGCCGCTGCGCGATACGAAGCTGATCGTTCAGAACGGAGGGGCCGTGTACAAATGGGCGGTGCAAACGGTGCCGCAAGGGATGCGCGCTTTGCTGGAGAAAGCCGGCCTCGATTCGGGGGCGATCGATTGGTTTGTGCCGCACAGCGCCAATTTGCGCATGGTCGAATCGATATGCGAGAAGAGCGGCGTTCCGATCGACAAAACGTTGTACAGCATGGTCCGCTACGGCAACACGTCGGCGGCGTCGATTCCGCTCGCATTATCCGACGCAGCGGCGGACGGCAGACTGCGGCCCGGGCAAACGCTGCTGCTGTACGGCTTCGGAGGCGGGCTTACGCATGCGGGACTCCTTGTGCGTTGGACGATATAAGGATGTAACGGTCGAAAATAACGGGCTTTGGAGACTTATTAAAGGCGCCGGAAGTCCGGTTCTCGGTCGTTTCACAACGTTTCTCCGAGAATACGAGCTTCTACGGTCAACCGAAAAAAAGCAGCCTGGCGGCAAATGCCGTCGGACTGCTTTTTCGATATATAACCCGCTTTGCCGCATTATACGATCGTAATGCCGGCGCTGGCGTATCCGATCACCGTATTGGCGACTCCTTGCGTAATCGAGAATACCATCAACAGCCGATCTTCCGGGGATACCGAAAGGGCGAAGCCCGACGCGCTGTCGGTGACGAACGTCCCGAGCGCCAGTACGGCGGGAAGCGGCATTGATACCGTTACAGCCGTCGGAGTGAAAACGTTGCTCGGCGGCCCCGTGGAAATCCATAGTGTCGCGATTACGGAAACGTCCCCGACAAGCGCCAGCGAAGCCGTATTGCTGAACGAAGCGGCAATCGACGTAACGACGCCCGCACGGGGTACCGTGAACGCATAATCGATCGGCAAGCCGCCGATGGTGCCCGACAGATCGATCGTTCCGCCCGCCACGCTGATTCCGGACGCACTGCTGCCGAAGCCGACGACGCTGCTCGTGCCGATAAGCGGATCCAGCAGGGACGTCATCGTGACAGGACCGGCCGATGCAAACGGAATGATCGCGCCCGAGCCCGTCGCTCCCGTTTCGCCGGTCGCACCGGTTACTCCCGTAGCACCCGTGGCTCCGGTTGCTCCCGTCGCTCCCGTTACACCGGGCGCTCCCGGCTCTCCCGTCGCTCCCGTGGCTCCCGTTACACCGGGCGCTCCCGGTTCTCCCGTCGCTCCGGTTGCTCCCGACGCTCCCGTTACACCGGGCGCTCCCGGTTCTCCCGTCGCTCCGGTTGCTCCCGTTACACCGGGCGCTCCCGGTTCTCCCGTCGCTCCGGTTGCTCCCGTCGCCCCCGTTACACCGGGCGCTCCCGGTTCTCCCGTCGCTCCCGTCGCTCCCGTGGCCCCTGTCGGCCCGGTTGCTCCCGTTTCACCGGTAGCGCCGGTACCGCTGTACTCGCTATACGTCAGCTGTACGTTGTCGATAAATACGTCGCTGGAGCCCGGCGTTTCGATTTTATTGAAAACAAGCAGCCCCTGCGTCGCGCCGGGCGGTACCGTGACAATCGGATACACGGTCAGCCATTCGCCGTCCAGACCGTTCGGAAGCCGGCCCGGCATTATTTCTTCGACCGCGCTGTAGCCGAGAAAGTTGAATGCATCGTCGTAATAGCTGATCGTTACGAGCACAAGCGGATTCGGACCCGCTCCGGCCGTCGCCAGCGATGCGATCAAAGCCAGCTCTTCCCCCGGCGCGACCGGAACGAGCTGGGCCAAAACGGCGTCGACGTTTCCGCCCTGCAAGCTCGCGGCATAAAAGCCGGTATGCACCGCGGTCGTCGTAATGCCGGCATTAAGCGTCAGCCAAGGGTCGATCGAGCCGGTTTCGAAATCGCCGTTAACTATAAGATTGTTATGATGCATGCCGTATGGACTCCTTTCCATCGAGGTTCGTATGCTTTCAACCGGACTGCCTGTGAACGAAGCCGGAATGAAATGCATGTACTACATTATGAAGGTTCGTCCTCGATGGAACGGGCGTTTTACAAAAAAAGGGAAGTACCTACGGGCACGCGTCTTTTATCCGAAAATACCGCGAAAATGCCGGGTTTGCGTCATCCTTTCGCGGCGAACAGCCGGTCGAAATATTGTTTGTTGTACAGCATGCTCGGATGATTCGGATTCATCGAGAGCGCGATGTCGTTATGATGCTTCGCTTCCTCGTGCCGGCCCAGCCGGTCGAGGCAGACGCACAGCTGCAAATGGGGCAGCCACGTCCACGCCGCATGGTCGACGGGCCCCATCGACTTGCCGCTGCGGGTCAATCTGGTGGCGAGCTCGTACCAGTAAGCCGCCTTTTCCGGATCTCCGCAATCGAGGAAATAGGCGCCCAGCCGGCAGCAGCTTTCCGCGCGGGGTACGTCGTAGACGAACGTGCGAACGAGCGCTTCGAGCCGGCTTTCCCGCTCGCACAGATGGCCGTAGCAGTCGGCCAGCTTCAAGCAGGCCGCCACGTTGTCTTCGATCCAGCCGAGCCCCGACGCGAGAAACTCCTCGTACTGGACGGCCGCCTCTTCGTAAAACGAATGATCGCGCAGCTCGTTCGCGTAATAATACATATCGCGAGCCGTAAATGCCTCCCCGCGCTCCTTCCGCTTGCGGTAAATTTGCAAATTGCGGTCGGTGTACGTTTTGTTTTTGTTGTGCGTGATGGCGATTTCGCTGTGCAGCACGTTGCCGCCGACTTCCAAATATTCGTGGACGGCCCCGATCCAGCGGAACCCTTTTTCCCGTTTGACGAGCCGGTTGCGGCGCAAGCTGTGGGTCGCGTTTCCGTTTTCGTCCAGGACGAGATGGTAGTGCATCGACACGCTGTCGACCGACGGATCGAGCGTGCGCTTCAGCTCGGCCAGCAGCCGCCGGTCCTTCTCCCGGATCGTATCGTCGGCGTCAAGCCACAGAATGTACTGCTGCGTCGCCTTGGAAAAGGCGAAGTTGCGCGCGGCGGCGAAATCGTCGACCCATTCGAAGTCGTATACGACGGCGCCGAAAGAAGCGGCGATCTCTTTCGTCCGATCGTCGGAGCCCGTGTCGACGACGACGATTTCGTCGGCGATGCCGCGGACGCCGCTCAAGCAGTTCGGCAGCGCCTCTTCTTCGTTTTTGACGATCAGACAGACGCTGATCGTAATCGCCGGAGGCGCCTCGGCCGCCATTCCCGCAAGCCGCTTGAACGACTCAACCCCGGCCAAATCCGCCTCCCGGTATAGATGATAGGCCGGGTAATGCGTATCGACGAACAAATCGAATCCGAGCGCCTGGGCGCGAATGCAAAAATGCCGGTCCTCCCCCCAAAACGACAAATTTTTGATTTCCGCGAACCGGACCCCGGCTCGAATCGCCTTTCGGCTGATCAAGGTGCAGGCGCCGAGCCCCCCGACCTCGTACAGCCCCGGCACGCGCAGCATGGCGAGAAAATGTTTCGTCCGCGCCGCGCTCTCCTCGTCCGTCAACGTTTCGCCCCGCCGCTTCGCCGTCATCGTATACTCGTCGCGCAGCCATACTTGCGGCATTTCGATCGTATTCGGCTGCCATCTCGTCCAGAATATGTTCGAAACGATATCTTTGCCCGTTTCGATCAGCCGTTCCAGCGTCAACGGATGGAGCACGAGATCGGAATCGACGAGAAAAATATAGTCGTAGCCGCGCTCCAGCGCATGCCGGAGCATCCGATCCTTCATGTCGGCCACTTTCCAGATCAGCTCTTCCTTCCAATAATGCGTATATTCGTCACGGCTGTACGACGCGGACGTTTCGCGGTCGGACCGCAGCACGATCGTTCCCGGCCGGCTTTCCCGGAAGGCGTGCAGCAGGTCGCGGGACGCTTCGTCTTCGTTGTCGTCGTAAAACAAATAGCCGACGTTCGCGTTCGTTCGCTTCAGCTCGCCCAGCGAATCGAGAAACGGCCGCAAAATGCTCGGCCGCTGGTGGACGGGACTCGCTATGAGCACCCGCTTCTTCCTCATGCCGATCCCTCCCCGATCATCGGTCCCCGCTTCGCGATCCGTTCGAAATAAGCTTTGTTGTGCAGCACGCCGGGATGATTCGGAACGTACGAAGCGGCGATCTCGTTATGCTCCCGCGCTTTTTCCGTATTCCCGAGCCGATCGTGGCATAAGCAAAGCTGGAGATGCGGCAGCCACGTCCAGGCCTCATGCTCGACCATGCCGGCGATTCCGTCGGGCTTGCCGAGACGGGTCGCCTCCGTATACCAAAATACCGCCTGCTCGAGCCGGTTGTCCGCCAGGAAAAGAGCGCCGGCCCTGCAGCACATTTCGGCGCGCGGACGCCCGTACAGAAGCGAGCGCAGCAACGAGCGAAGCTGGCTTTGGCGATCGTTCAACCGGCCGAAGCAGTCGGCCATCTTCAGACAGGCGGCGATGCAGTCCTCGCTCCAGCCTTGTTTGGTGGCGAGAAAGCGTTCGTAATATTGGATCGCTTCGGCGAAATAGCCGTTGTCTTTCCACTCGTTGGCGAAGTAGTACAAATCTCTGGCGTCGAACTGTTCTCCCCGTTCCGCCCGCTTCCGGTAAATGCGCAAATTCCGGTCGGTATGCGCCTTTTCTTTTTTGTGCGTCACGGCGATATCGCTGTACACGATGTTTCCGGCGACGACGAGCAGCTCGTGAACCGGCTTTTCCCAGCGAAACCCGCGGTCGCGCCGGACGAGCCGGTTGCGGCGCAGGCTGGAGAGCGCTTCGCCTTTGGCGTTCACGCTTAAATGATAATGCATCATGACGCTGTCCGTAGACGGGTCGAGCGTCTCCTTCAGCCGGATGAACTTTTCCCGGTCCGCCTGCTCGAATACGTCGTCCGCATCGAGCCATAAAATGTAGTCCTTCGTCGCCTGCGCAAACGAAAAGTTGCGCGCCGCCGCGAAATCGTCGACCCACTCGAAATCGAAAATGCGGTCGGTGAACGCCGCCGCGATCCGCTTCGTCTCGTCGGTCGATCCGGTGTCGACGATTACGATTTCGTCGGCGATGCCCTGCACCGATTCCAGGCAGCGGGCCAGCACGTCCGCTTCGTTTTTCACTATCATGCATAAACTGACCGTGATCAACCGTCGCTCCCTCCTTGAACGGCTCCTTCCAGCTTGACGAGCGCCCAGCGCTTCTCGCCGACGATGTCCCGGTACAGCTCGCTGTAACGAAACACGCGTCCCAGATCGGCCAAAAACGGATAATGGTCGAAGTCGTCGATCAGCACGAGCGCGTCCGGCTTCAGCTTCCCGCCAAACAGCGGATAGGCGAGCGAGCGGCCGTTTCCGTGCGGACCGTCGACGATGAGGACATCCGCCGACCGTTCGGCCAGCGGCAGATCGACGCGGTCGTAAAACGCGTTCCGGATCGTGTAATGATAGTAGCTCTCGCGCGGCACGTCCGTTCCGATCGTCGGCCATACGCCGGCGGCGGCGACGGGGTCCGCGAAGAGCCGTTCCCGATCGTGATCCGTAATTTGCTTCAGACCCGCCCGAAGCACCGTTATCGTTTCCGCCGCGTGCACGAGCGAGGCCAGTTCGTCCGCCTGCGCGGGATCGTGCAGCAGCGTGACGACGTTTGCGTTCAGGAGGCCGAGCTCGCCGAGCGCCCGCCAAACGAACGTAGACCGTCCGCCGCCCAGCTCCAATACGGTAACCGGCCCGTCGCCTGGCCCGATACGTCGGCACAGGTGGACGATAGCGCCGCGGTCGAGCTCCGGCCCGTACCTCCAGCTCACTTGCTCCGAGCGTTCCAGCGCCCGCTCGATGTCGCGTACAAGCATCGTTTTTACTCCTCCCACGGAACAAGATTGGGCTGCCGATCCAGAATGGAGTCGTACTGCTCCTTCCAGCCGTAACGGGCATCGGGATCGAGCGCCATATATCGCTCGTATTTCTTCTGCCGATCGATCGGATCGGCCCAGCCGTAATGCTTGATTCGCGCCGGATGGCACAAATACGAGAACGATCGGATCGTCACCGGGAAGCGGCCGCAATGCTGCGGCGTTTCGTTCCATTCGTACTCCACGCCGGGCTTGTAGCGGATCATGAAAGGGCGGTACAGGTGATGGGCCTTCCAATACAAATCTTCGCGGTAATGCGTCTCGCTCCACATGTCGTACAGCCGGAAGTAGATCGCGTCGTGGACGCCGCTCATAATGTCGCCTACTTGCCCGGCGAAGCCGGACTCGAATATTTCGTCGCCGTCCAAATTCACGATCCATTCCGGACCGGTGCTCACCGTTTCGTCCCATTGCTGCTTGCGCAGGACGACTTCGTTCGCGAAGCGGGATTCGCGGTTGCGGACAAGCCGCAGCGGAATGCCGGCGAGCGCCTCCTCGCAAATGTCCGCCGTATCGTCCGTGCTGCCGTCGTCGATGATGACCGCTTCGTCGATCCAGGCGCGGTGCGCCTCCAAGGCGCGGCGCAAATAGCGTCCGCTTTCGTTTTTGACGACCATGGAGAGCGTCAGCTTGCCGTTTCGTTTACCCATGACGGCCGTCAGCTCCTTTATCCAAAATGCGGTTCTCCGCCCGGTGGCCGGCGCCGGCATGCGGGCCGCTTGCGGACGACGATCGAATCGTCCAACTTATCATATGCCGCTTGGCGCTTGCGCGGCCCCTGCCGATACCCCCGGCTTATGACCCAAAATCGAAGAAGAACCGTCCGGAAGTACCGGACGGTTCTTTTGATGTGCAAACCGATTCGCCCTCGCGCGTGGTAAGAGAATGGGGATTAGGCTCCGGCCGCCGGTTGAATTGGCGATGTCTGTCGACGCTTAGCGGGAACGCATGACTTCGAATGCGACCCGTGAACGTTTCGCCTCAGCCTCCATTCCCTGTTGAGCTCCCGAGAGCTGTTTTCGACTTCCGTTGCTTCTTCCGTTTTTCGGACATGCGGCTAACGAACCTAGCAATCGCTATCGGAGCCGAAACTTTTTGCCGATTCGGCGCCGTTTGAACCGGAGCTCTTCCCGGCATTTCGAAACGGCGCCACCAGGAGAGCGAGCGAACGGGAGGTTTTCCCGTTCGTTCGATTCCGGCGGCCCGCCGGACGTGGAAACGAAGGTACTTGCGGGATTATCGAAAAAACCTTTCAATCCGCCATATGGCGTAATTGAAAGGTTTTTTCGGATTCGGCTTCGGGGGCTGCCGGGAGCCGCTGCCCGGCCGGATTTACGGCGTGTTTCGCGCCGGTCGCATCCGTATGCCGCGCGGTCAGGAAAGCTTCAGCGAAACGACGATTTGCCGAGGCTCGAAGCGAATATCCCGTATGCCGATCGGCGGCGGGAGCGATTCGTCCACGCGAACGACGATCGGCTCGAGCGGAAGCCAGGAAGCGGGAATCCGCAGGCTGCGGATGCGCGTTTCCTCCGGGCGGACGATCAAGTTCGGCGGCTTCCATTCAAGTGCGAAATCGACGGCGGCGCCGACTTCGACGCGCCCGGCCGCCTTCACGTTGACGTAAGCGGTCACCCGGTTCGCCCGCTGTTCGAAACGGGCGCCCTCGATCGTAACGTCCGGCCGCACCTGCGCCCGCTTCGCCAGCTCTTTTTTCAATATATCGTTCAGTTCTTTCTCGCTGATCGTTAGCTCCGGCTTGCGCACCTTTACCATGTCGACCACCTTTTGCGCGACGGAAACGGGCTCGTAAGCGAGGTCGAGCCGTTCCGAGGGACGGGCGTACCAGAGCGCCGCGCCGCAGGCGAGTACGACCGCCAGCAGCAGCGCGGCAACGACGTACAACGTTTTTCGAATCAAGGCCGCTTCTCTCCCATGTACGCGAAAGCGAGCGCCAAATACCGCGTCCTTCCGCTTTATTCGTTCCGGCTCAGCTCTTGTTCGCACTTGCCCGGTGTCGGTACCGCTTGCGTTCTCGCTTGTGTTCTCGCTCGCCGTTCGTTTGCCGTACGAGCCGTCTTTAGCTGTTCGGATCCCGGTTTTGCTTCTCCTTCAGCCAGCGCGGAGCGCCTTTATTTTTGCGGTCCGCCGCCCGCTCGCTCGCCTTCTTCCGCTGCGCCGTCTCCGGATGGGACGGAGCGTTCTCCCGCTCGTTGCGGATGCTCGCCGCTCCCATCGTCCGGAACCCGCCGGTCCGGGCGAGCAGCGGCCGCCGATCCGCCGCGCTTCCCGCTCCCGGCTTGCCGCCCGCTTCGGCACGCGCCGGCTTGTCCGCCTGACGCGCACTTGCTTCCCGGCCGCCGTTATCCCGGCCGCCCGCTCCTCGCGCCGGTCCGCCGCGCACTTCGTGCGGCTCGACCACTTGACCTTTGTACATCGCCTTGCGATGGACGGCGATTCCGAGCTGCTTCTCGAATTTGCGGATAATGAACATTTCCTGCTCCGTCACGATCGACACGGACCATCCGCTTCGTCCCATCCGTCCCGTCCGGCCGGCGCGGTGCACGTAATGATCGGCGTCCAGCGCCGGCTGCAGGTGAAAGACGTGCGTCAGCCCTTCGATATCGAGCCCCCGGGCGGCGACGTCGGTCGCGACGAGCGTTTGCAGCTTGCCGGAGCGAAAACGGCCGAGCAGCGTCGTCCGCTCCTGCTTCGGGGCGTCACCGTACAGCGCCTCTGCCGATAATCCGGCATGCCGCAGCTTGGAGGCGACTTCGGCGATCGCGTCCAGCTCGTTCACGAACACGAGCGCCGACTTCGGATCGTACAGCCGGACGAGCCGGCGAAGCGTGTCGAGCTTGTCCCGCTCCTCGCAGACGAAGACGAGATGCTCGATGCCGCCCGCCGTCCGGCTGCCGGGATCGACTTCGATTTCCCGCGGCTCCCGCATCCACCGTCCGGCCAGCCGCCGAACGTCGGGCGTCAGCGTCGCCGAGAAAAACAGCAGCTGCCGGTCGCGCAGCGCGCTTTCGATGATGCCCTCGGCCTCTTTGGCGGCGCCGAGCGCGAACATTTGATCGGCCTCGTCGATGACGATCGTGCGGACGCGGTGCATTTTCAGCTTGCGCATGCCCAGCAGTTCGGCGATCCGCCCCGGCGTGCCGACGACGATATGCGGGTGCAGCTTCAGCCGTTCGACTTGCCGGCTAAGCGCCGCGCCGCCGATGAGCGCCTGGCCGCGAATGCCCGAAGCCGCGCCGAGCTTTTCGATCTCGGCGGCAACCTGCACGCCGAGCTCGCGGGTCGGCGTCAGTACGACTGCCTGCAGCTCCTTCGCGGCGGGGTCGATTTTTTCCATGATCGGCAGCAGGTAGGCGATCGTTTTGCCCGTGCCGGTTTGCGACTGCGCCAGCAGGTCGCCTCCCGCCAGGACGGCGGGAATCGCTTCCTCCTGTATCTTCGACGGCTCGACGATGCCGTGGCGGGCCAACGCTTCGGCAAGCGCCGAGCCGATTCCAAGCGATTCGAAAGTTGCTTTCACCTTAGAGAGTCCCCTCGTTTCGTACGTTTCATTGGTAAAACTATACCATATCGGCGGCCGCGTATAAAATCGCCTGCCGGAACGCGGCCTCTCCTCCTCCCCTACATCGGACGGCGGACCGTACTCGGCGGGCGGTATTTCAAGCCATTCGCCGCGAAAATCGGCCGCGGCTCGTCAATAAGAGCCCCGAACGTCCGCTCATTTGCCGACCGCGCCGCCGCGTAACGGATAGCGGTCTCGAACGTCCGCTATTTTGCCGCAGGCGTACGAAAATATCCGCGATGATGCAAAAAGTCTCCGTCCCCCATTCGGCAATGGGTCCGGAGACATTCCGCGAAAACCGTCACGCGCGCGGCTGTGCCGCCATGCCTTGCAGCCGGAGCAGCACCGAGCGCTTATCGCCGATCACTTCCCGATACAGCTCCTCGAACCGGAACACGCGCTCCAGGTCGTCCAGAAACGGATAATGGTCGAAATCGTCCACCAGCACCAAAGCATCCGGCTTCAACTGCCGGCACAGCAGCGGGAAAGCGAGAGAGCGGCCATTGCCGTGAGGACCGTCCACGATGAGGGCGTCGATCGATTCCTCGGGCAAACCGAGCCGGTCGGCTTCGCCGTAAAAGGTGTTGCGGATCGTAAACCGGCCGTAATCCGATTCCGGCACGGGAGTGCCGACGGAGCTCCATGCGGATGCCGCTTCCGGCGGATTTCCGAACAAACGCCGCCATTCGTCGTCCGTAATTTGCTTCAGCGTCTGCGGCACAACCCGGATTCTCGCCTCCCCGGCGACTCGCCGTCCCAGCTCCGCGGCCCATTCCACATGGTGTTCCAACGTGGTCACTTCCGCGTCGAGCAAGCCGTTCCCGAGCAGCGTCCGCCAAAACAGCGTCGACTGGCCGCCCCCGAGCTCCAGCAGCCGGACGGGACCGGCGGCTATACCGAGTCTTCGGCACAGCTGCGCGAGCGAAGTTTTCGTAAGCGCCATCGGCCCGAACCCCCATCCCGACTGTTCGGAAAGCGTCAGCCCGATCTCAATATGTTTCGTCCGAATCGAAATCACCCTCCCGCCGCTTCGGCTAACTTAAAAGGCTCACTCCACATTATGTTCGATTCGGTCGAACATTTCGGGCTATTCGGGCGATTCCGGACGAAAATGAAAAACGGGAATACGTCTGCCGGCAGTCGCCCGACCGTACGATACGGCCGTTCGTCCGCCGGCGGCGCTTCCCGCCCGGCCTTGCTCTTTCCAGCCCTTAGCCCTTCAGCCCTTCAGCCCTTCAGCTTTCCAGCTCTCCGGCGTCGATGGCTGCCGCCCCGTCAAGCGATGCCGAGCATCTGCTTCACTTTCGCGAGATCGTGCGCCAGACGCTCGTACGCCGGAAACGGCGCGTGGCATTCCAGCGTAATCCAGCCGGAATAGCCCGTTTCCTTCAGCGCGTCGAACAGCGGCTGATGATCGGCCTCGCCTTCGCCGAGCCGGGTTTGCAAAAACTTCTCGTCCCCGTGCTTCGTCCGGTTGACGAACGTGCCCGGCGCGCCGACTTCCGCGACGCGCTTCTCGTCCTTCACGTGAACGTGGAACATCCGTTTCCCGAGCGCGATGACGGAATCGCGGCCGTAGTCCGTGTCGGTGATGTACATGTTGCCCGCGTCGTGAATGAGGCCGACGTTGCTTGCGCCGACCATGTCCAGCAGCCGCAGCCCGGACTCCGCCGTTTCGACGAGCGAAACGTTGTGGATTTCCAGCACGATGCTCTTGCCGTGCTCGGCCGCGAGCGCCGCGCATTTCCGCAGCCAATGGGCCGCCTTCGCGTAATGGTAGTCGTGCGCCAGGAAGGCGTTCGGTCCGCCGGAGCCGACGCGAATCATGTCCGCGCCGAGCGTTCCGGCCGCTTCCAGAATGCGCTGGAAATCGGCGAACGCCTGCTCGCACTCTTTGTCGCTAGCGGTCGAGAAGCCTCCCATATAGCCGGCGATCACCGGAATTTCCAGACCGAGTCCGTCCGCGACGGAGCGGATTTCCTTGATTCGCGCCGCACTCGTCGTGCCCGACAAATGCGGCTCCCGCGCCGCGATTTCAATGCCGTCGAAGCCGAGCTGCTTCGTCAGCCGCAGCGCCTCCTGGATGCTGTGGTCGATCAAAACGCCGCTGAATGCCGCCAGTTTCATATCCGTTTTTCCTCCAGTTCGTAGACGAGCTCTCCGTCCTTGTACGTCTCCAGCACGCGAATCCGGTCGCCGCTGCGCTCGAACCGCACGATGTCGGCCGGCGCGCCGGCCGTCAATCCGTCGCCCGCGGGCAGCTTCATGAAGCGGGCCGGACGCACCGAGGACATCTCCCACGCGTCCGTCAAGTCGGCGAGGCCGCTGCGCAGCACGTGCTCGATTCCCCACAGCAGCATTTGCGCCGAGCCCGCCAAAATTTTCGGATTGCCGGCGAGCGACAGCCGCCCTTCCTCGGTGAGCACGACTTTGCCGCCGACGTGCGTCTCGTATTCGCCCGGCGGCATGCCGCACAAATAGACGGCGTCGCTGACCATCATCGCCTGCGCGCCTTTCGTCCGGAAGACGACCTTGAGCACCGATTCCGGCAAATGAAACCCGTCGGCGATGACGCACGACCATAGGTCGTCCTGCGCCAGCTGCTCCCAAATGTAGTTCGGATGGCGCGGCAGCGTCAGATGCGCGCCGTTGCCCAGATGCGTGGACATGCGGGCGCCGGCCCGCACCGCCTCGCGAATTTGCTCCGGCGTCGCCGCCGTATGGCCGATCGACACCGTCACCCCGCTCGCGGCGCATTTCGCGATAAATTCCGCGCTGTTCGGCCATTCCGGCGACAGCGTCAAAATGCGGATGCGTCCGCCGGCGGCGCGCTGCCACCGCTCGAACAGCTCCCAATCCGGCGCGCGGACGAACTCCAAGCCGTGCGCTCCTCTCGCCCCGTCCTCCGGCGAGATGAACGGGCCTTCGACGTGAATGCCGGCGATCGACCGGTTCGTCCGGGCATCGCGGTCGCACGCGCCGGCGATGATGCCGACCGCTTCCTCGATCGCTTCCGGCGAGTTCGTGATGACCGTCGGATAGTACGACGTCACGCCTTCGCTCCACAGCGCGCGGCTCGCCCTGACGACCGTATCGGCCGTAAACGGCAGCGTGTTGAAGTCGTCCCCCGCATAGCCGTTGATCTGCAAATCGACCAGCCCCGGGGCGATCCACGGCAGCTTGTCGGTCGGCGCGTAGTCGAGCGCCTCCAGCTCGGCGATGACGCCGTCGCGCACGAGGACGCGCACCGGCTTGCCGGTCGCATAATGAATGCCTTCCAGCATCGAAAAACCGCTTCCGTCTCCGATTCCGTTTGCGCTCATCCCGTCACGCTCCATACGAATCGCGGTCCACGTACAGCGTGCAGTTCGGGTGATTGCGCAGGATGGTGGACGGGCATTCCGTCGAAACGGGGCCGTTCAGCGTGCGGCGCACCGCCGCGCGCTTCGTCGGGCCGGGCACCATGCAGTACAAATACGAGCCCGACAGCAGCGTCGGAATCGTCAGCGTAAGCGCATGGGTCGGCACGTCCTCGAACGCGGGGAAGCAGCCGTCGTTCACCTGCTGCTGGCGGCATTCGTCGTCCAGCTCGACCGGCTTGATCGTAAGCGGGTCGTTGAAGTCGGCGACCGGCGGATCGTTGAACGCGATATGGCCGTTTTCGCCGATGCCGAGGCAGACGATATCGATCGGCGCCTCGCGCAGCAAGTCGCCGTACCGCTTGCATTCCGCCTCGATCGAACTGGAGCTGTCGATCAGATGGACCGTCCCGGGCTTCACTTTGTCGAACAGCCGCTCGCTCAAAAAACGGCTGAACTTTTGCGGAGCGTCGCTCGGCAGCCCGATATATTCGTCCATATGGAACGCGGTGATCTTCGACCAATCGATGTCCGGATCGGCCGCGAGCGTCTCCAAAAATTCGTTTTGCGACGGCGCCGCCGCGAAAATCATCCGAATGGCGCCTTTCGAGCCGAGCAGCTCCTTGATTTTCGCCGCGGCCGCGCGGCCGGCGGACGTGCCCAAATCGCCGCGGTTCGCGTATACGTTCACTTTCAGCCGATCTACCGACTCCGCCTTGACAGGCTGTGGTTGCAAACTCATGTCACTCTTCCTTTCCGATCAATTCGTCGATCGCGCTTTTGATGACGTTCTCGATTTCCGGCGCGAACGCCGCCGGCAGGGCGAAGTACACGCCGGAATCCTTGCCTTCGTAGCCGCCTTCCTCGATTTGCGCGGCGGTCGGGACGTACCCGATCATGCCGTTGCTGTATCCCATCGGCAGCGTCCGCCCGCCGGTCCGCCGTTTGATGTATTCGCCGTATTCCAGCACGATTTCCCCGTCCATCGCCAGAAAGGACAAATCGCCCGACAGCCGCAGCAGCGTCAGCTCGAGCGGGATGCTCGGCCGCAGCCTGTTCGGGTCGCCCAGCAGCTTCCGGCCCCACTGGGCGGAGACGCCGCCCTCGGCGACGCTCGCCTCGAGCCGCTCCTTCGTCGGCAGCTCTTGGAACGGCAGCTGCGCGACGGCCCGTCTGCCGGCTTCGAGCGCCGGGGCGATCTCCTCCATCGGTCCGGCCAGCACGCGCTCGACTTCGTCCGCGAGCGTCCGGCCGAGCCGCGCGACGTCCTCCTCGGTGCCCGAGTAAAACTTCCCGTCGCGATGCAGCGCCGGGCGCACGTTGCCGGTGCAGCCCTGCAGAAACGAGACGACGGCTCCGCAGCCGATCGTCGCCTCCAGCCGTTCCGCGGCGACGCCCGGATATTCCGACGTGACGTAATTCGAATTCGTCGTCGTCGGATGACACGCATAATGAAGGAACACGGCCTTCGTGGAGCCGTCCTCCTTGCGGAACCGGACGACGTTCACGTCCGGATCGAGCGGGCCTTCCGGATTCGGCGCCATCGTCATCCGCCCGCCGACCAGCTTGCGCCGGTTGACGCCGACGACGCATTCGCCTTTGCCGCGCCATACCGTAACCGGCTCGAGCCGCGCGACCGCTTGTTCGACGCCGCGAAGCAGCGCCTCGTCCAGCTCCCGCAAGTAGTCCTCGTCCGGCAAGCCGAGTACGTCGCAAAACAGCGTGCTCGTCTGCGGACCGCCGTGCGTATGCTGGGCGCTCAAAATGACGTCGGCGGGCCCGATGCCGAAGCGCGACCCGAGCTCGGACCGGATGCGCTCCATCCGTTCGCTGCCCCACCAGATGATGTCGCCCTGCGCGATCAGGAGGCGGCGCGTACTCCCGCCGCTCTCCTGCTCGAAAACGTTCACTCTCGCGAACAGCCGGCGGTTGACGCCGAGATACGGCCCGCTCCGGTTGCCAAACCCGGCAAGCGGAATCGGCCTCGCCGGCGTGATGTCGATCTTGGCGGTGCCGAGCAGAAGCGCGCCCCTGCTCATTCGGACACCTCTTCCAGCTTCACCGGAACGCCCTTCGCCGACGAGTCGTAGATCGCTTCGACGAGCTGGACGGCGCGCAGGCCGTCGATGCCCTTCAAATACAGTTCGTCGCCGTTTTCGATCGAGGCGATCACGTTTTCCATCTGCACGCGGTGGTTCACATGGGAAATGCTGCGCGGGTCGGAGACGCCGCCGTAATTCGTGTTGCCGCCCAGATCGGGCGGCTCGATTCCCGGCACCGTCCAATGCGCGATCGCGGACCCTTCGAGCTTGATCGTCCCCTTCTCCCCGTACAGGTTCAAGGCGGCCGCGAAGCCGGGCTGAATGCTCGTCGACGCCATGATCGTGCCGAACGCGCCGTTTTTGAACGTCAGCAGCGCCAGCCCGATATCCTCCGCCTCCATCCGGTGCGTCTGGGTAGCCGTTTTCCCGTACACGGTGTCGACAAGGCCGCCGAACCAGAGCAGCAGGTCGATCGAATGGATGCCCTGGTTCATCAGGGCCCCGCCGTCCTGCGCGATCGTTCCGCGCCACTCGGCGCTGTCGTAATACGATTGGGCGCGGTAAAACGGCAGCGATACTTCGACGAGCAGCAGCTTGCCGAGCGCTCCGCTGTCGAGTACGTTGCGCACCGCGACGTGCTGCGCTTCGAACCGGCGCTGCGAGATGACGGACAGCGTCACGCCGTTCTTCTTCGCCGCCCGGATCAGCTCCAGCGAATCCTTCGTATTCATCGCGATCGGCTTCTCGACGATCAGATGCTTGCCCGCGTTCAGCACGTCGAGACCGATCGGCGCGTGGCTGCCGCTCGAGGTCGTGACGCATACGATGTCGATGTCCGGGTTCGCCAGCAGCTGTTTGTAATCGGTCACGTAACCGCAATTTTCTTTCTCGGCGAACGCCTTCGCCCGTTCCTCCGTCCGGTTGGCGACGGCGACAAGCTTGCCGCGCTCAAGCTCCTTGATCGCGGCGGCGTGAAAATCCGCGATCGAGCCGGTGCCGATAATGCCGAATCCCCAAGTTTTCACTCTCGTCTACCTCCCCGTATCAATTCGACGGAAACGCTTCGCGCACGAGCACGCGGAAGGCGTCCAGCGTCATGCGCGAGCCCGCTTCCTTCGAGCCGCCCTCCGGCTTGTAGTGCGTCTCGATCGTGAACAGCCCTTCGTAGCCGTCGTCCCGCAGCGCCTGCAACTGGGCGATGAACGGAACGTTGCCCGAGCCGACCGGCACGCATCGGGACGAGCCGTCCGGCAGCACGTAGGCGTCTTTTATGTGAACGTGTGCAAGAACGTCTTTAATGAACCCGTAGCCTTCCGGGAACGCCGGGCGTCCGCCGTACGCTTCGTTGCCGGGATCCCACAGCGCTTTCATCGCCGGCGAGCCGACGGCGCGCACGATGCGTCCCACTTCTTCGGCGAAGCCGCCGTTGCAGGCCGGCTCGTTTTCCTGGAGAAGCAGAATGCCTTCCCGCTCGGCGATCGCGGCCGCTTTCTTCAGATGCTCGACGATTTCGCCGAAATAGCGCTCCGGCTCCTTCTCGCGCCAAAACGAAAAGATGCGGATGTTCGTCGTGCCGAGCGCCTTCGCGATGGCGATCACGCGCTTCAGCTTCTCGTGATGCGCTTCCGCGCTTTCCTCCGCCTGGCCGAACACGTCGCCCGAAGCGACCGGCCGCGACGGATCGAGCGCGCATTTGTACAGCGGCGAAGCGATCGCCGATACCGAAAGCCCTCTCGCGTCGATTTGGGCGCGAACCGCCGCCACCTGCTCGTCGCTCATATTCGCGATATTGACGCCGTCCACGACACGCACCTCGATGTGCTTCAGCCCTTGCTCCTTGATCCAGTCGAGCGATTTTGCGAAATTGTCCGGATACACCTCATCCGTCAAAATGCCTAAACGATCCAATACCAAAACGGATTCTCCCCTTTCGACTCGGAACGGGAGTCTTGTCCGACGGCTCGCCACGGGCCCAATTCGATTCAACTCGGGACGGAGGGAAGAGAGCAATCCCTCGACCGAATCCGGAAACGAATAAACATTGGCCCGGAAGGCGGCATCGGCCAAAGTCCCGGCCGGATTTCACCCCATTATAACTATACCAAGGTTGGGCGGCGAAATGTTGATCTTTCTTTCGAAAGCAGTTAACTTTTTTTTCGTTTCCGCCCGCCTCCAACCTGTATTATAGTTGTATCATATTATCCGCATCCCGTCGATCGCTTCTCGAACCGGCGGTTTTCCGCTATAATTTGGATAAAACGATTCGAAACGGAAGGTACCTATGAGACGAGACAACGAATTCCGCTACTCCCGCCTGGCGAACATTTTGCGCGAGCAGATCATGTCCGGCTTCATCAAGCCCGGGGAATATTTGCTTTCGGAAAACGAGCTGTGCAAATATTACGGGATCAGCCGCACGTCGGTGCGCAAATCTTTGGAGCAGTTGCAGAAGGAAGGGCTGATCGTCAAAAAGGTCGGACAGGGCACGATCGTCTCGCCCGATCTCGTCATACCGCCAAGCGAGCGGCGGACGCTTCGCATTCTCGCCACTTCGCCTTCGCATTACGCCGATCTTTGCCTCGGCCATATCATCGAGACGTTTCAGAGCAAATTTCCGCACGTGGACGTCAAGCTGCTCAGCATCCCGAGCTGGAACTTCTGGGAATCGCTGCGTGCGAGCGAGGAGCTCGGCCGCTATCCGGATCTGGTGCTCGTGACGGACCGCAACTTCGCCGACGCCGCCCTGACGGAATCGTTTCTCGATCTGGGCGACCATCTCGGCGACCTGCTCGGCTCCCTGTATCCGCGCGTCGCCCTGCCGTTCCGCGACCGGGGCGTCCAGATCGCCGTCCCTTCGACGTTTTCGCCGGTCTATTTGGCATATAACCCGGACCTGTTCGCCAGGTTCGGCGTGGAGGAGCCTGCCGACGGCTGGGACAAGGACGCCTTCGTCGAAGCGTCCCGCCGGCTGACGGCCGACCTGGACGGAGACGGCATCGTCGATACGTACGGCTTTTCGCTTTCCGCGCTGTTCAGCCGCTGGCCGGTCGTCGCCCTGCAAAACGGCGTCAAGTTCGATTCGTTCTCGAATCGCGACGATATCGTGCGCTCGCTCAATTTCTTTCACGACGTCCTGTACCGCGAACGGGTCGCGACGCTGTCCCGGGGCTCGCGCCCGTTTCTGCACGAGAAAGCGGCCATGACGCTTACGACGACGATCGAAATGGCCGGGTGGCGCAGCGACCAGATGCCGTTCGAATCGAAAATCGCTCCGCTCCCGTTCGGACCGCATCAATCGACGCTGCTCGTCGCCAACGCCTTCATGGTGCCGAAAGAAAGCGAGGAGCGGGAGCTGGCGCTCTCCTTCCTGCGCGTCGCGTTCGATCCCGCGCTGCAAAGGCGGCTGACCGAGGAAACCGGCTTTTTGTCCTGCATGCCGGGCGTGACCGAAGCCGTTTGGGACGCCGCCAGCTTGTCCGGGCTCAACATTTCGAAAGGCCGGATCGAGAACGGCTATTTCCTGCACGAGCTGTTCGCCGACGTCGACACGATCGAGGAGCTGGGCGCCGAAATGGAACTGTTTTGGGGCGGCTTGGAAAAGGCCGAGTCGCTCGCGGACCGGATGACCGGCATCCTGAACAAAGTTCCGCACAAGGCGAATCCGGCTTCCGACGGCTGATGCCGTGCCGAAAGTCGCATCCCCCGCCGAAAGCTCCCGGGTTCCGGGAGCTTTTTCGCCGTCCGCCATCGTCCTTGCGGCTTATAAGTCCCTCCCTTCTTCCCCGGCAATCGTCTGCAAGTCCCGTTTTCCCCCGCCGAAACTGGAATGTTTTTCTACGAAATTTGTCGCATGCGAAAGGAGAACGGAAATTGTTGTCGAATAGGTAGGTGAACTTCATGCGAACATGACGAAAATGGCGAAGGTGGGATTTTTATGAAAGGGACATTGTCGAAAGCTGTCTCGAAATTGTCGAAATTTTGGGGCAAGGCGAGAGATGGCGTGTCCGCGACCGACATGAAGCGATTGGGGCGGCAAATCGGCCTGCAAAATCCGGTTAGATCGGTAGGAACGAAGCTGCTGCTTATTTTTTTCGCGAGCATCGTGCCCCTCGTTCTCGTAATCGGCATCATGTCTTATCAAATATCGAAGAGCGTCATCAAGAACAAAGTGGCCGACGCCTCCCAGCAGACGATCTCGCAGGCGACCGACAAAGTCGACTTCATGCTGGAGAGCATGGAAAATATTACGGTTCAGATCATGTCCGACGACGCCGTCGCCGACAACATGACCAAGTACAAGGACAAGTCGCTGTCGCAATTCGACAAGCTGCAGACGGGACAGCTCGTAAGCAACCGGCTCAAAAGCTATACGCTGTCCAACAATAAAATCGCCGACATCAACATTTTGCCGCTGAGCGCGGAATCGACCGAATCGTACCGGACGGCCACTCCGGCCAAGGACGACGTCTACAAGTCGGACTGGTTCAAAAAAATCGTCGACGGCGACGGCAAGGCGGTATGGCTGCCCACGAAAAAATCCGGCTACGTCTCGACGCCGAATTCGTTCGCGGTCGCGCGCGTGCTGCGCAACATCAAATCGAGCACGGTCGAAGGCGTGCTGATCGTGGAGCTGAAGACGAACGCGCTGAAAGACGCGCTCGGCGTCGTTTCGATCGGCGAAGGCAGCGAAATCGCGATCGTCGGCAAAGACAACAACATCGTGTTCACGGAGCAGGGCGGAGAGCCGGAAACGCCGTACATAATCGACGTAAACGCAAACATAGCGAAGACGGGCGAGACGTCGTCCAACTTCGAAACGGAAAAGGACAATGAATCGATTCTTGCCGTCTACGACCCGATCGCCAGGGCGGACTGGCTGCTTGTCGGCATCATTCCGGTCGGCGAGCTCGTCAAGGACGCCTCCGTCATAGCGAAGCTGACGGCCGGGATGGTCGTGCTCGCCATCGTGCTCGCCGTGCTTGTCGGCATTCAGGTCATCCGCATGATCGCGAGACCGCTCGTCGCGCTGCGCAACCTGATGACGGAAGGCGCCCGCGGCAACTTGACCGTGCGCACGAAGGAGACGAACCGCCGCGACGAAATCGGGCAGCTGTCCGCCAGCTTCAACGAAATGATGGAGCAGATTACGGCTCTCGTGTCGCAAACGAACGCATCGGCGCAGGAAGTGCTGCAAACCGCCGCCGAGCTGTCGGAAGCGTCGAAGAAAACGTCGATCTCGGCCAAGGAAATCGCCGTCGCCACGGAAGAGATCGCCAGCGGCGCGTCCTCGCTCGCCGTCGAAGCGGAGCGCGGCAGCGATTTGACCGGCGGCATCGGCGTCAAGGTCGGCCACGTCGTCGACGCGAACGAGATTATGGAGACGGCGGCGGCGGAGGTGCAGGCGGCCAGCCGCAAAGGCGCGGACTACATGTCCGAGCTGATTACGAAAACGGGAACGACCGAAGACATGATCCGCGCGATGGCCGAGAAGGTCGAGAAGCTGCAGGAGAGCACGAGCTCGATCCGCAAAATATTGGACATGCTGAACAACATTACGAAGCAGACGAACATTCTCTCGCTCAACGCGACGATCGAGGCGGCCCGCGCCGGAGCGGCCGGCAAAGGGTTTATGGTCGTCGCCGACGAAATCCGCAAGCTGGCCGACCAGTCGCGGCAGTCGATCGACGTCGTCGCGCAAATTACCGACCGCATCCAGACGGAGATGAAGGAAACGGTCGGCGTTTTGTCCGAGGCGTATCCGATCTTCCAGGAGCAGATCGCGTCGGTGAAAAATGCGGACGACATTTTCAAGCAGGTGCAGGCGCAAATGGACGGCTTCGCCGGCAAGCTGCAGGAAGTGACCGCGTCGGTCCGCGAGCTGCAGGATTCCCAGCTCGTTCTGTCCGAGGCGATGAGCAACGTCAGCGCGGTCGCCGAGCAGTCGTCCGCCACCTCGCAGGAAGTGGCGTCGCTCAGCTCGGAGCAGCTCGGCATCAGCGACGGACTCGTCCGGCTGTCCGGGAAGCTGGAGCGTTTGTCCGATTCGCTCAAGGAATCGCTGAGCAAATTTTCCATTTGACCCGCCGCGGGATTTCCGAACGATCGCAAACGACAAGCACCCTCGCTCACGTAGCTTCGTGGCGGGGGTGCTTTTCCGGTTGATGCTGCGTTTCGCCCGCGCCGTACAGCGGCGCGACCCGCAGCGCTTCGTTCGTCCACGGGCGCGCCGGCTGCGACGAGCATACTTCGCCGATCGTAATGCCGACCATTTTTTCCATGATGGCAAGCTGGTAACGCGCGATCGCTTCGAGACTTTTGCGCAGCTCTTTATCGTCGCCGGCGCCCGAGGCTCCCCCTTCGTTCATGTCGGCGGCGCTCTCGATAATGCGCGCCATCGCCCGCTGGCTGCGGGCGAGCGACTCCAGAATGTCGAGCTTCATTTCCTGCTGCCTCTTCAGCCAGCCCATTACGTATCGTCTCCCAAGCCGCCGAACAAGCCGCCCATGCCCAAGCCGTCCATTCCGCCCGACGAGAAATCTTCGTTTTTGTTCAGCACGACTTTTAAATTTTTGGATAATGCGTTTTCCAGCTTGGTGAGGCCGTCGATCAGCTCGACGAACGACTCGTGCATTTCGAGAGGCTTTTTCAGCTGATCTTCGTGATTGTCGTAGCTTTGATGGTTCAAATGCACGCAAATCCAATCCCGCGACTTTTCCGCCTCGTTCGCCTTCGCCTCCAAAATAAGCGACAGGTCGTGCTGCATTTTGGCCGATGCCCGGAGCATCCACAAAAACGAATCCGCCCGTTCCATCCTATTCCCTCCTTCGCTCCGCGGGCCGCTTAAGCCGCGTTCATTCCTCTTCCGTCTCGGACAGCTCCTTAATGACCAGCTCCAGATGGTCGCCGATCGCGTCGGCCAAATCGGCCAAACTGCTCAAATAGGCGGTTACGCTTTTGGTCAAATCGATCGAATTGGCGGCGATCGCCTCCGTCCCGCCGAATTGGATCGATTCGTTCGGCAGCGCCGTTACGATATGGGCGATATTGAAAATCGACTGCCGTTTCGCTTCGAGCACGCGGGCCATCTCGCAATGCGATTTGGCCATGTGGGCGATAATCGAGGTGACTTCATGCTGCAAGAAGTACTCCCCCTTCTAGAATTACAAAACTTCCCCATATTTTATGATCGGAGTTCGCCGGTTGTGCAGCCGCGGAGACGGTTTCTTCGCTTCGCGGCTCAGCTTCCGGCGGCGAGTCGCCGGAGCATGGCGACGAGCGAACCGATATCGACGGTCAAGTCGGCGTATACGTTCCCGACCAGGCCGATGTGCTCGCTTTCGGTCAGCCTGCGGCCCGCGCCGATCAAGTACGAATAGCGCAAGCCGTAATAGCTGCTGATGTGCCAGAAGCACGGATACATGTATTCGGGTGCGAAAATGTCGAGAACCTGCGTCCCGGGGCGGCAAAACATAATGTTGGTGAGGCTGGCGCCGTGCGGAGAGACGATCGTTTTGGCCGAATGGAACAGCCGCACCTGGTCGGCGACCGACATTCCGCCCAGCGTCACCTCCCTATAGCCGTGCGCCTTCATCACGCGAATCACTTCGGCTTCGTTCCGCACCTTCCGGTGCTTCGCGTCTCTCCGGCTTATATAAATGCGATCGTATCCGCCTGTGGGGCGCGGTTTGACGATTCTGAACAGCTCGCTGCGCAAAAAATCGGTCGCCCATCGCGGCACTTGATTCGACAAAAACGGCAGCAAGCTGTACGGCTGCAGCGACGGCACGACAAGCCGGGCCGCCCGCAGGTGCAGGCCGTCGTAGGAACGGACGATTTGATGCTTCGGTATGCCGAGCAGCGCGAGCGATTCTTCCTGAAATCGGGCGGGACCGTCGCCGGAAATAATGTATTTGTCGACCGTCAGTCCGCTCCTGCGGATCAAATCGATGCGGCCGACGGCGTCGATCATCCAATGGAAATAGTTGCGGCTCCATACGAACGTCAGCACCGCCACCGTCTCCGTCGTACGGACGGCGGGGGGGAGCGATTGCCGCTTGAACACCGGATGGACCCAGTTCGGGATATGAAAATTGAGCGAGACGTCCCAAATCAGCTTGTTGTCCGGAGCGATGACGGCGCTCGAATGATTGTCGCCGCCGAAGTACCGTCCTTCCGGGATGACGGCCACATACCCTTCCGGCGATGTCGGGCTTCGCTGCCGAAACACGGGATGCGGCGCGGGATCGACGGTTCCCGGCACCGTCATGCGAACCGTCTGCGCCGGATGAACGAAGCAGTGCCGCGCGCCGCCGGCCGCCGGCCCGTTCGCGGAGGCGGCGATCCACTCCCGCAGCGTCGTATACGTGCCGACAGGAATCGCTTCACTCATCCCCAAGGTCCCCTTTCCATCCGAAGAAGCATGCCGGTCAAGACGGCGGTGTCGATCGTCATGTCGTCAACGCGACGCTCGACGTCCCCGATGCCGGAGGCGGTCGGCAGACGCTCGCCTTGGCCGAGCATGCAGTAATAATCGAGTCCGAGCTGATTGCACAAATACCAATATACCGGGTTGACGTAATTGGGCGCGAACAGCTCCAGCACCTGCGTGCCCGGCTTGCAGAAGAGCAGGTTCGCGAGTCCGGCGCCGTGCGGCGCGGCGACGACGTCCGCTTCGGCGAACAGCCGGATCTGCTCGGCTACCGGAAGCGACTCGAGCTCGACTCTCCGAAAGCCGAATCGTTCCAGTAATCGGCACACCTCGTCCTCGTTCGTCACTTTGCGGTCGAACGCAAGCCGGCGGCTGACGTAAATGCGCCGAGGCCCGGGCGTCGGCGAGGCGGCGGCCCGGCTCGAAAGCGCCGATCGCAAATAGCGGCTCGCCCAGCCGGGCATCGAATGCGGTACGAACGGAAGCAGCCGGTACATGTCGAGCGACGGAACGACGAGCCTTCGCGCCTTCAGGTGCGCGCCCGGCCCGAGGCGGGCGATTTTCCGCTCCGGTATGCCCAGCATGGCCAGCGTTTCGGTCTGGAAGCGGGAAGGGCCGTTTCCGGTTACGATATATTTGTCGATGCGGATGCCGCTTCTGTCGATCAGATGAATGCGCGCGAGCACGTCGCCGAGCCAGTGGTAATAATTGTGGTCCCAGAGGAAGTGGACGACGGCGACCGTCTCCCCCGTATAGGTCGATTTCGGCAGCGCGCGTCTTTTGTATACCGGATGAATCGCATTCGTCCGCT
This sequence comes from Paenibacillus sp. GYB003, assembly GCF_036577625.1. Taxonomy (NCBI): domain Bacteria; kingdom Bacillati; phylum Bacillota; class Bacilli; order Caryophanales; family Paenibacillaceae; genus Paenibacillus; species Paenibacillus sp. GYB003. Next base: position 48,252 of record NZ_JARBDC010000090.1, read on the forward strand.
TGTACTGCATCGACACGTCCATCACGATTTTATTGTCCGGGGCGATGACGGCCGCCATCCGGTTTTCCGCGACCCAGTACCGCCCTTCGGGCAATACGGCGACGTACGCCTTCGGAACGGAGACCGCTTCGCTTTGGAAGGCGGGAAGAAGCGGAAGCGACGCGCTTTTCGGTTTGGCCAGGCGGACGGCTTCCTCCAGATAGATCACGTTTTGCATTTCATGATCGCGCAGTCGGCCGGCGCGCGACCGCTCGACCCAATGCCAGAGCGTCGGATATACGCCGCTCGGAGTCGCTTCGCTCATGCTTCTTCTCCCTCCCCCGCGACAAAAAGATGCGGGCTCAACCTGAAAGCTGCACCGCGTTCCGCTTCCACGTCGGTCACATTCCTTTTTGCAAAACGATGAGCCCGTTCCAATACGTCGGATGGCCGTTGTCCGCCGTCGTTACGTCGAGAAGGACGCGGTACTGTCCCGGGTACAGATTTATGAAATCGAACGTCGCCTGGCGGGGCTCCGGCCAGTTCGTATCGTCGACGAGGATGATGCACCCGTCCGCGAAGTACGGCGACGCGTATTGCAGCCCCTGCAGCTGATTCATGTAATCGTGCGGGCCGTCGAAGAAATAGAGGCCGATCGGACTGCGGTGTATGTTCGTAAAATAATCTTTGTAGTCCATGTCGTAAAACTGGTGCCCCGGACCTTTATGCTTGTTGAACCTATGCATGAATTCCGCTCGCGGGCCGCCGAACTCCGAGAAGTTGTCGACGCCGATGCACGGTTTGCCGGGATTGTTCAGCAGCCCGGCCAGGAAGGAAAATCCGTTCCATACCCCCACGTTGACGAAGCATTGGTTCGGCGGAAGCTGGGAGACGACCCGATTGATGATCGAGCCGATCGCGAAGGAGGACATTTTCGGCATTTGCCAGATGCCGGCCATCGCGGTTCTCATTTTCGCCTCGTCCGCGGGCAGCACGGTGTTGGAAAATTCGAACGCGGCGTCGGTCCCGTACATTTTGTCCTGCGGCACCGGCGTTCCGGGCTGCACGTACCGGAACGAAATTCCTTTAATAAACTCTTCGTTCGTCATAATTGAAGCATTTCCCCTCTCGCAAAATGACATATGCCGTTCAACCATTCCAGTACATGCGGCTTGGCCGGAAAGAGCAACCGATATTTGCCATTGGAACATCGCCCTTTTTCTTCCTTATCCCTCCAATTCAGGCAAAGTTCAGGGCCGTCTTTCCTTCTCTTATCCTATGACGGCTAGCGGAAGATGATTGGACATGTCGCCCCGACCATCCGTCTAAACATTCCGACAATTCTAGCATACAGTAGAAGAGACAACCGTTTGGCCGTTACGGCGACTGGAGGAACCGACTATGAAAATATCGGTAGTGATGGCGGTATATAACGGGGCGGCTTATTTGGAGAGATCGGTGAACAGCATTCTCGCCCAAACGTACGGCAATTTCGAATTCATTATCGTTGACGACGGATCGACGGACCGGACGTGGGACATTCTCTCCCGCTTTTCCGACAGCCGGATCCGAACATGCCGCTTGCCCGCGAACTGCGGCACCCCGACCGCCTTGAATATCGCGGTGGAGGAGGCGGAAACGGAATGGATCGCCGTACAGGACGCCGACGACATAAGCGTTCCCGAACGGCTCGCCGTGCAGGCGGAATATATTCGGAACAATCCCGAGCTGATCGCGGTCGGCGCGAAAATATCGTGCTTCGGCGAAGACGATATCGACCCGAAGCGTCTTCGCCGCGCGGAGTCGAATCTCAATTACGGCTTAAGCCGCGAGGAGCTTTATAGAAACCGTTACTTCGTATGCGCGATGTGCCACGGCACGGCGATGTATTCGAGAACGCGCTTTTTCAAAGCCGGTGGCTACGATCCGGAATATCGGATTACGCACGATTACGACTTGTGGCTCAAAATGTTTCAGCTCGGACCGATCGAGAAAATCGACCGGGTGCTGTACCGGTACCGGGTCCATTCCGGCTCGCTTTCCCACCATGACGGCATGGCGACCTACATCGAGAAGCTGATATGCTGCATCCGCCGAATACGCCAATTCGAATACGGCCGCCGCTCCGGTCCGATCGACTTGATCGTATTCGCGAACAAAGGCATATGCCGAATCATGGCGAACGACGTCATCCCGCATTGCCCGGCGCGGGTTCGTGCTTACTTCGAAGACGAGACGCAGGCCGAATACGCCTGGGAGCTTTTCAAAGGAGGCAAGGCCGACGGAATCGCTCTGCTTCAATCGCCGCACCGGAACGCCTTGAACGGCTTTTTCCTGAGGAAGGGGATGGTCATGAACAAAAATTTGTTTCTGTTGTGAGAATCCCGTCCAAATCGGCGATTCGACACGACAAAGCCGGGACGTCCCGCGCCCCGGCTTCCCTCGCCACTCGCTACCACAACAAACCTTTATAATTCCCGAAATCCGAAAGAGCCCCCGGCACCCCCGCCAGGTCGACGACGACTTTCGTAGGAAGCGCGCTCTTCGCAAACTCGACGTATTGTTCGTTTTTCCGGGCTACGACGATCAGCTCGGCGAACCGGCCCACTTCCTCCAATTCCGGCTCCATCAACCGGATCAGATGAGGGACGGCCGTCTCCAAATATTCGTTGCTCGCCCCGATCCGAAGGGAATCCTCCACGTTTTTGTCATGGATGCGAATATCGTACCCTTTCCCGAGAAGTCGTTCCAGCAGCTTCACGATCGGACTTTCGCGCAAATCGTCGGTTCCTTCCTTGAAGGCGAGGCCGAGAACGCCTATGCGCATCCGGCCTTCGGCGACGATCAAATCGACCGCCCTGTCGATATGCATGTCGTTGCTTCTCTCGATGGCCGGCAGAACGGCCGTTTCCACATGCCGCGACCGCGCGATCGCGTTAATGGCCCGGACGTCCTTCGGCAGGCACGAGCCGCCGTACGCAAAGCCGGGCTTCAAGTAAGCGGGCGAAATGTTCAGCTGCCGGTCGCGGCAAAAAACTCCATCACCTGCACCGGATCGATTCCGAGCGAGCGGCAAATGGCTCCGATTTCATTCGCGAATACGACTTTCAAGGCATGGAACGAATTGCCCGCGTATTTGATCATTTCCCCGACCTCGCGGTCCGTTTCGACGATCGGCGCGCGAATGCCTTCGTATAAACGGCGGAGCGCGGCCGACGCCGTCTCGCTGTCCGTACCGATCAGCGTGTACGGCGGGTTGAAGTAATCCGCGATACTCGACCCTTCGCGCAAAAATTCGGGATTGCTGACGACGGCGAAATCCCGGTAGGCCCGCTTTCCGGATTCGGCGAGCAAAGCTTCGAACGCGCTCCCCGTTCCCGGAGGAACCGTCGAACGAATGACGACCGTCAAAAACCGTTCCCGCTCCGCGATCGCTTCCTTGATCTGTCCGGCCACTTGCCATAAATGGGACAGGTCGGGTTCCCCGTACTTGTTCGACGGCGTCCCGACGCAGATCATGCAGATGTCGGACCGGTCCAGCGCCTCTCTCATGTTCGGCGTAGCGGACAGCCGCCCGCTGCGGCTCTGCTCCATGATCAGGGAGGCGATGCCTTCGTCGACGATCGTCGGCAAGCCTTCGTTGATCAGCCGCACTTTTTTTTCGTTCACGTCGACCCCGATGACGCGATGTCCCATATGCGCCAAACATCCGGCAGAGACGCATCCGACATAACCGAGGCCGATGACCGTGACCGTAAACGACGTTTGTTCAACCGTCATGTCCATTCCCCATTCCTAAGATGCTCAGGCTATACGAGAACTTCGGCAAATTTGGTCAGCTCCCGGGCCACCTTGCGCGCCGTCGCTTTCCTGCTGAACTTGAGCAGCAGCTCCTTGCGCGCCCATGCGGCCCGTTCCTTGACCTCCGCCTTCCGCATGAAGACGGCCCGCATTTTGTCGCGCAAGTCGCTCTTGGACGGCTCCGCCCAAACGTGTCCGATAAACGCGGGATTTTCGTTATCCATAATTTCCACGAACTGTTCGACCTGGATAAGCTCCGCATTGCGGGAGTTCATAAAATCGACCTGCCCGCTCCAATTCGTGCCGATGACCGGCAGTTCCATCAGCATCGCTTCGAAAAACGGCCTGCCCCAGCCTTCCCCGCGGGTCGGAAGCACGAAGGCGTCGCACGCGCGGTACAGCTGAAGCAGCTCTTCCGTCGACAGCATCTGGTCGATGATGTAGACGGGCGGTTTATCGCGCTTCGGCTTCGGATGCGACTCGATCTGCTCGATCAGCAGGTTCACCTTGTTGTTGTCCCTGATTTTGATGACGAGCGCGACGTCGTCGCCCGCGGAAAACTCGTCAAGGAAAGCGTCCAGCAGCACGTCATACCCTTTGCGCCGTTTCAGGTCGAAGACGGACAAAAAACGGAACGGCTCCCGCACCGGCAGCGGCAGCGCCGGGCCGCCCGGCGTAAATCGGTCTGTGTCGAAAAAATTCGGTATTAACCGGATCGGCACGTTGACGCCCGAATTGATAAACGTCGTTTTGTTAAACGTGCTCTGAACCCACACTTCGTCGAAGCTGTTCAGCTCGGGCACCCAGCTGTCCGGTATGCGGTCCGTCTCGAAGGTGGTCCGGGCGATATTGACGCGAAATTCGGGCCTGCGGCGAACGTAGGAGCCGACCCAATTGTACAAATAAATATCGTTCGAGCCGAGCTTCGTCGTTTCGAACGAAGCGATGAAGCGCGCCTCCTCCGGTTCGAGCAGCTTATGCCTCTCGTCCGCATCCCTCGCCTCGATGCGGACGCGGAAGCCGGCCTCGTGCAGCATGCGCAGCAAAATCCGGTTCCCTTCCGCCAGTCCGTGCCCGTTATAAAAGATGCCTTCCAGGAGCACATTCACGCCTGTTCCGTACCTCCTTGCTGTCAAGCGTATTTATCCAGCGCCATTACGACCCGTTCGGTCAATCGATCCAGTCCGTATTGCTCGAGCAGCAGCGCGCGCGCCTTGCGGCCGGTCGCTTTCGCTTCCGTCCGGTGCTCCGCGACATACCTCATCTTCTTCTGCAAATCGCCGAGCGAAGGCTCCGCCCAATAATGCCCGTTGAACATCGGGACTTCGTTGTTCTCGATCCGGATCAGCCGTTCCACTTCGACCAAGTACGAATTGTCTTCGTTCATGAATTCGGTTTGCCCGCTCCAGTTCGTCCCGATCGTCGGCAATTCCATCAGCATCGCCTCGAAAAACGGCCTCCCCCAGCCTTCCCCCCGGGAAGGGAGCACGAAGGCGTCGCACGCCCGGTACAAGCCCAGCAGCTCCTGCACGGTCAGCATTTGAGCGATGATATAGACCGGCGGCTTCTCGCCTCTCGCCTTCGGGTGCTCGCTCACGATCGCCTCCAGTCTGGCGGCGTCGTTCTCACCGCGAATTTTGACGACGAGCGCTACGGAATCTTCCGGGGAAAATTCGTTCAGAAACGCCCGCAGCAGCAAATCGTAGCCTTTGCGAAGCTGCATGTCGAACACGGACAGGAACAGGAACGGCTCCGTCGCGGGCAGCGGCAATCGTTCGCCTGCGGGCTCGTATTCGCCTACGTCGAAAAAGTTGGGCACCAGCACGAGCGGCACTTGAACGCCCGAGCCGCGAAACGAAACGAGGTTGAACGAGCACTGCAGCCAAAGCTCGTCGAAACGGTTCAGCTCCGGTATCCAGAAATCCGGGATGCGATCCGTTTCGAACGTCGTACGGGCGATATTGACGCGAAAATCGGGACGGATGCGGACATCGGAGCCGACCGTGTTGCAAATGTAGACATCGTTTGCGGAAAGGGGGGTTTGCTCGAACGAGGCGATGTACCGGATTTCGTCCTCGGACAGGAACAGCCGTTTATCCGCACGGTCTCTCGCCGAAATTCGCACCCGGTAACCCGCCCGGTCCAAAATGCGGAGCAAGATCCGGTTGCCCTCCGCGAACCCGTGTCCGTTATAAAACATGCCGTCAAGCAAAATATTCACCGCTTCCCACACCTCTTTCCTTGGCGATTCGATTCGAAAGAGCCCGGTTCGTTCGCCGTATCGGCGGCATGCGGCTTTTCCGAACCGAAACCGGCTTATCGCTTTCGGAACTTTTCGAGTTCGGCCTTCACTTTCCGCTCCACGGACGCCATGTTGTATTTTTCCAGCAGCTCTTTGAGGGCGCGCTTGCCGACCGCCTTCGCTTCGCTCCGGTGCTCGTAGACGTGCCGCATTTTTTTCCGCAAATCTTCGACGGAGGGCTCCGCCCATTTATGACCGTTGTACATGGCGTAGTCCGGGTTGTTTTTGATCCGGACGAGCCGCTCCACTTCGACGGGATACGAATTGCGCTCGTTCATATATTCGGCCTGCCCGCTCCAGTCCGTGGCGATCGTCGGCATCGCCATGATCATCGCCTCGAAGATCGGTCTCCCCCAGCCTTCGCCGCGGGTCGGCAGGACGAAAGCGTCGCACGCGCGGTACAGGGAGAGCAGCTCGGGAGTCGGCATCATGCGGTCGACGATATGAACCGTCGGCCGTTTGGAAGCGGGCTTCGAATGGGCCTCGAGCTCCCGGATCAGCCGGGGCGTCTCATCGGGGCCGCGAACCTTGATGACGAGCGCCGTATCGTCCTTCGGGCCGAATTCGTCCAAATAGGCGCGGATGAGCAGGTCGTATCCTTTCCGCTCGCACAGCTGGAATACCGACAAAAATTTGTAGCTATCCTCCCGAAGCGGCAGCTGCATCTCGTCGCCCTTCAAGACGTACCGCTTGTCGTCGAAAAAATAAGGGATGAAGCGGAGCGGCACTTTCACCCCGGAATCCCGGAACGTCTTGATATTGAAGCGGCATTGGACCCAAACCTCGTCGAATTTGTTCAAAATCGGCACCCAGTCGGCCGGAATGCGGTCCGTTTCGAACGTCGTATGCCCGATATTTACGCGAAAATCGGGTCTGGCCCCCATCCGGAAGCCGACGTCGCGATTGAGAAAAATGTCGTTGCTTGTTAAGGCGGTCGACTCCAAATGCCGGATATAGCGATACTCCTTATCCGTAAGGGCGATCTTGCGTTCCCTATTAAAATCCCGGGGGAGCGCCTTGACGTTGTAGCCGGACCGGTGCAGCATATGGAGCAGCACCCGGTTCCCTTCGGCGTACCCTTTTCCGTTATAAAAAAATCCTTTCATCAAAATGTTCAAAGCGTCACCGTTCTTTCCGAAAACTGTATTTTTTTCGTCCGGTTAACGGAATTTGTCCAGCTCTGCGGTCACCTTCCGCGACGTTTCCTCCATCGAATACGCGGACAGCAGCTCGGCTCGCGCCTTTTTCCCGACCGCCCGGGCGGCGTCGCGGTTTTCGAACACGTAACGCATGTTTCGCTGCAAATCGGTAACGGAAGGCTCCGCCCAATAATGTCCGGCCAGCTCCGGCTTATTTTTCACTTCCACGAGCCGTTCGACCTTCACCGGAAACGAGTTGCCTTCGTTCATAAATTCCGTCTGCCCGCTCCAGGCCGTTCCGATCACGGGCATTTCCATAAGCATCGCTTCGAAAAAAGGCCGTCCCCAGCCTTCCCCGCGCGAAGGTAGGACGAAGCAGTCGCAAGAGCGGTACAGCCGGATCAAATCGGACCCGTTGAACATCCGGTCGATCACGTGGACGAGCGGACGTTCCCTACGGGGCTTCGGATGGGCCCGCACGATGTCGTGCAGCTTCGACACGTATTTGCCGCTGCGCACCTTGATGATCAGCGCCGCGTCGTCCCTGCCCGAAAATTCGTTCAGAAAGGCGCGCAGCAGCACGTCGTACCCTTTCCTCTCCTTTAAATCGAAAACGGACAGGAACAAGAACGATTTCCCCACGTTCAGCGGCATTTTGTCGCCTTCCGGACGGAACTGGCTTTCGTCGAAAAAGTTCGGGATGAGCCGGATCGGCACGGTCACTCCGGACCTGGAGAAGGTGTGCCGGTTGAAGGAGCACTGCACCCAAACCTCGTCGAATTTGTTCAGCTCGCCAACCCACGATTGCGGGATTCGGTCCGTTTCGAACGTGGTGCGGACGATATTTACGCGGAATTCCGGGTTATGCCGGACCTCGGAGCCGATCCAATTGCACAAGAACAGGTCGCGCGTCGGCAGCGGAGTCTGTTCGAACGCACGCAAATAGTCCGTTTCTTCGGGAGACAGCACTTGCTGCTTCATCCATTTTTTATCGATCGGACGGATCCTCACCGCATGACCGGCCCGCTCCAGGATGCGCAGCAAAATGCGATTTCCTTCGGCCAAACCGTGTCCGCTGTAAAATGCCCCTTCCAATAAAATGTTCATGCCCCGTATCTCCTTAGCTTACGGCTCTTCCATCACTTTTTGGCAAACCCACAGTCCCTTCGACTTTACTTTGACGTACCATTTCGGCAGCTCCGAAACGAGCTTCGTCGGCCCCTGCCACGTGTTGACGTCATGAAAGGCGATGTATCCGCCGGTCGCGACCATCGGACTCCAATACTCGAAATCTTCCCGGACAGCCGCATAGCGGTGGGACGCGTCGATAAACAGCAGCCCGATCTTCGACTTCCTCCGCCACTTCCGCGAAGCGTCCACCGTTTTCATCCGGATCGGCTCCACGTACTCTTCCAGTCCGAACCTCCGCAAATTTTCCTTGAATTCGTCCAGCACTTCGTCCGGATAATCGAGCGGCTTGCCGGACGGCTTCCAGCTCCACAAGTCGACCGCATGCACCCTTCCTTCCCCTCTGTCCTTTACCGCGCAGGACAGCCAGCATGTCGATTTGCCTTTCCAGGAGCCGAGCTCGACAATCGTCGGAACGGGCGCTTTGAACCGGGCCAGCCGGTAAAGCGTCTCGCCTTCGTTGCGTTCCAGCCAGCCGGGTACCGACGAAACCATCCTGTGAATGCTTTCGATCCGTTCGTCGATCCAGTCTTTCTCCGAAGACATAAAATCCCTCCTGCGCATAGTAAATCTGTGCTCGCCAGACATGTTCCCATCTTATGACGGAGGGAACATGCCCGTCATACGAAAACGGCCGGCCGGACGAAAATGTGCATCTGGACCATAAGCGCCGTCAAGTTTTGCAGACGGACCCGTTCCATTTGCCGGGTCCGTCCGGCTTGCCCGAACATATACAAATAGCGATTGCGATTTCCGCTCGAAGGAAGGGATGGTTGACATTGGGCGTTACGAAGGAGCTGCAGCCGCCGAAAAGCCGTTATCGTTCGCCGGACGAATGGTTGCGGTCGGCGGGGCTCGAGCGCGACAAGTTTTTCAAATCGTTTTACAAATCCGATCCGATTCGGTTAAACGGTCCGAAAGGGCTGGAAAATCCCGTCCACTGGATGTACCGTTCGCTGCAAAGCCGGAAATGGAAGCAGCGGAAAGGGTATGTCTTCATCATGCCCGGAGGGCGAATATGCCGCTCCAGATGCACGATCCTGACGCCGGATCATAAGGAAATGTGGGATTTGTCGTGGCTCGTCAACCGCGCCGCGAACGACCCCGACCTCCGCAAGCTTTCCCGGCTCCCGCCGCTCCGTTCGACCGATCAGACGGTGGCGCTTCTGGGCATGCGGGAAAGCGGAATTTACTATCACTGGATGGTCGACGTGCTGCCGCGGTTTCATCTGCTCCGGAAGCTGGGCATTCCGGCGGACAAGTACGTGCTCAACGGAGGCTGGCTGGCGCCGTTTCAGTTCGAGACGCTGGATACGCTCGGCATCCCCCGCGATCGTCTCCTGTTCAGCGACGACCAGATGCACCTGAAGGCGAAGCTGCTGCTGGTGCCCGGATGCGAATTCGGCATCGTTCCGAAATGGGCGCTCGATTATGTGCGCCGCGAGCTGATGGAGAAGCCGGGAATCCGGCCGTCTGGCGAGCGCAAGCGAATATACATTAGCCGGGCGAAGGCGAGCAAGCGTAAATTGCTCAACGAAGCCGAGCTGACGGCCATCTTGAGCCGGTACGGCTTTCGCAGCGTCGAATTGGAGTCGATGAAGGTGGCCGATCAGATCCGTTTGTTCGCATCGGCGGACATCGTCGTCGGCCCGCATGGCGCGGGGCTGACGAATCTGATGTTTTGCAGGCCGGGCACGAAAGTGATCGAATTGTTTTCCCCGAACCATATGCATACGTGCTATCCGGTCATCAGCAACCATATGGGGCTCGACCATTATTACTTGGTCGGGGTCGGCAAACGGCCGCCGGAATTCGTCAATCCGCGCCTTCATTCCGACGATATCCGCATCGACCCGGGCGAGTTCAAGAACATCCTGAAACTTGCCGGGGTGAAGTGAGAAGATGACCGAAAAGCCGGCGATTTGGGGAACGACCCTTACTACGCCGTTAGGAGGTGCCGCATGTCCGTCCAGTCGACCATACCGGCTCTGAGGGTCGCCCTGACTCCCCGAAGTCGGACGATCGTCTGCAGCTTGGCTATCGGCGAGCCGCATATCGCTTTCATGCGGCGGATGGCGCCCACGGTCCGTTATTACGCGCAGCGTTACCGGATGGATCATCTGCTGCTTCCGCTCTACGGCGCCGCGCTTGACCCGACCCGTCCCGCCGCTTGGAGCAAAGTCGTCCTGATCCACCATTTGCTGAAAACGTACGATACGGTCGTTTGGCTCGACGCCGATACGATCGTCGTCGACCCCGGCACCGATATCCGCACCGAGCTCGATCCGCGAGCTCCGATGCATGTGGTTGCCCATCGTCTCGGCCGCAAAACGATTCCGAATACCGGCGTATGGATTTGCCGCAGAGATCCGCGCACGTTCGAGCTGCTGGCCGCGATTTGGAACCATACCGAGTTCGTGAACGACGGCTGGTGGGAGCAGGCGGCGCTCATGGACTTGATCGGCTTCGAGCCGAGGGAACGCGTTTGCCGTTTCCGCGGGCCGACTCTGTATACGTCCAGCGTCCGTTTTCTGAACGAAAAGTGGAACAGCCGATATGCCGCTCCCGCACCCAAGACGCATATTTTGCATTTTTCCGGTCCGAACAAGCCGCTTGACGAGATGGAACGATCGTATGCGCTGTTCCTGCAACATATCGCCGATCTTTGAGCGATCGCCATATTACAAGGTTAGGTGGGACTCACGTGGGAAAGTCGACCAACATCCCCGTCCTTCCGCTTAAGTGGAAACGGCACGAACGGACGCTTCTGTGCAGCTTGGCCACCGGCGGGGAACATATCGAGATGCTCGAATTGCTGGCGCCTACGGCCTCTCACTATGCCCGGCTGCACGGCATGGACTGCCTGATGCTGCCGCTTCCGGGCAAACGATTGGAGCCGTCCCGGCCGCCGGCCTGGGACAAAATCGTCCTGATCCATCACATGCTGAAGCTGTACGATACCGTGATTTGGATCGACGCCGACGCGATCATATGCGACCCGCATAAAGATATTCGCGCCGTGCTGGACCGCCGAATCCCCATGCACCTGGTCGTGCACAAAATCGGGAGAAGAATGATTCCGAATACCGGCGTATGGGTGTTGCGAAGCTTGTCCAAGACGTTCGAGATGCTGTATTACGTCTGGAACGACAGCAGGTACATCAACCATAGATGGTGGGAACAGGCCGCGCTGATGGATTTGATCGGCTTCGATCCGGAATCGGCTTCGTTTCGCGGCCAAACGCCGTATACGGCTCATGTCCGGTTCATCGACCGCGAGTGGAACAGCCGGCAAGCCGATTGCGCCGCGAATCCGGTCATTTACCATTACTGCAGCAGCCCGAAGCCGATCGACGACATGTATCGACGATACGACGCTTTCGTGCGTAACGTGCTGCAGCTTTAGACCGCCCGGCCGGCTGCAGGCCGGGCACCGGCTCCGCATCTCCTTGAAAGGAAGGTGAACCTCATGATCGAACGGGAAAAGCTTGCTCCTTTTTCCGGGTACTATCGGTCGTTTGACGAATGGGCCGACAAGTCGGCATCGGCCGGAACCCCCTCCTATCTCGAAACGATGAACCTGGGACGCCCCATCGCGTTCCGGACGCCGATCGGGCTGGAGCGACCGCCGCATTGGGCGTTCCGCAAGCTGTCGTCGTCGAGAATCCGCGAGCGTCACGGGACGGTCGCCATTATTCCGGGCGGCAAAGTTTGCGGTATCGAATGCGACATCGTGACTCCCGACAACAAGCTGATCGGCGATTATTCGCTGGAATGGAAGGTGCACCCTACGAAGCGAACGGTATGGAAGCTGGACCGGCTGCCTCCGCTTTACCGGTCGGAGAGTCCGGTCGCCGTGCTCGCTCTCAAAGACAGCAACATTTACTACCACTGGATGATGGACGTTTTGCCGACCCTCCATCTGCTCAAGCGGCTGGGCATCAAGCCGCACTTGTTCGTCATTAACGGCAAGGCGGCCGCTCCTTACCAGATCGAGACGATGGAAATGCTCGGCGTTTCCCGGAAGCGGATCGTACAAAGCCATCCCGGGCTCCATATCGAAAGTCCGCTGCTCGTGGTCCCGCGGTGCGTCGGGAAGTTCCGGTCCAGATGGTCGATCGACTTTTTGCGGCGGGAGCTGATGACGGCTTGCGGGATCGTGCCGGCGGCGGGGAAAGACCGGATTTACATCAGTCGGGAGAAAGCGCCGAAGCGGAAGCTGCTCAACGAGGACGACGTCATGCGGGTGCTCGCCCGCCGCGGCTTTCGCAAAGTGCATTTGGAAGGGATGCCCGTCTCCGATCAGATCCGGTTGTTCGCATCGGCCGAGGCGGTCGCCGGCCCGCACGGAGCCGGGCTCACGAATACGGTGTTTTGCAATCCCGGCACGCGGGTGATCGAGATGTTTTCCCCCCGGCTCGTGCATACGTGCTATCCGATGATCAGCGGGCTGCTCGGCCTGCAGCATTATTATTTGGTCGGAACGGGTCCCCGGCCTCCCGAGTTTTGCGACGTTCACGACCGGCATGCCGATATCCGGGTCGATGTGAGGCAGCTGGTCCGCCTTCTCGACTTGGCGGGCATCCGGTGATCGAGGCGGCGTTCGGAGGGGAAAAACCGCTGGAGCAAGACGCTCCGGCGGTCGTTTTTCTTGCGTGCAAACCGATTCGTTAGTGCGCGGAGAAGGGCCGGGGATCGGCTTCAGCCTCCGGCGAATCGTTCCGCGCTAAATCCATTCCCTCCAAGCTTCAGTGAGCCCGGACGTACGGCTAACGAATCGAGTGATCGTTATCGGAGCCGAATGCAGGGGGTTGAATTTGTTTACGAATCCCAGTATCGCTATTGCCGACAAATCGGCTCGATTGCTTCCTTTTTGGGCTGTATAGCGATGTCACGATTCGTTAGCCTGGAAAAACGACCGTTTTTCCGCCGATAAGCATGCTGCGATTCGTTAGCGTCGGCTACGAATCCGTCCGGCTGCCGGGCGTTCCCCGAAAAAAGCGGCGCAGGCCGTCTTGCGAACGTCCGACCGGTGCGGAAAACGCGCGAAACGGGACTGCATAACGGCCGCCGTGTCCGTAACGGCTTCGCCCCGGCCCGGCCTCCGTCCGGCTCGCTTCGCCCGTTGACGTATCTCAGCCCCTCTCCATCGAGCTTCACGTTTATTTGCTCGGTCTCCCGCCCGCTAAATAATCCTCTCCCCCCTTCCGCTGGTCCTAGCCGACCGCCCGCGCCTTATCAAAGCTTCGGATCGAAGCTTTTCGATGAGGCGCATTCGTGTTTAGCGGCGGCCTGTTCGTGGCAAACCAACAAAAAGAACCGGAGTCGATGCCCCCGGTTCCTTGCGCTTTCGCATGCATCGCCTGCCCGTCTCAACGCCGGCGGCGGACCGTCCCGATCCCGATCCCTTCATACTCGTATCCCCACTCGGACCAAGGCTTCTTTCGCAAAAAATTGCGCGTATCCAGCACGTACGGCGTCCGCATGCGCTTGCGCATCGCCTGCCAATCCAGCAGCGCGTAGTCGTCCCAATGCGTCAGCAGCACGACGGCATCCGCGCCGTCCGCCGTCTCCTCGCCCGTCGCGCAGTAACGGACCTCGAGCTTCGGATTGAGCGTCCGGAACATCGCCATCCCTTGCGGGTCGTGGACGGATACCGACGCCCCCAGCTCGAGTAGGCCGCCGATAATGACGGACGCTTGCGTCTGCCGGGCATCGTCGGTATTCGGCTTGAACGTGAGCCCCAATACCCCGACCCGTCTTCCGATCAGCGACTTCAGCCGGCGCCGTATTTTTTCCACGCAAAATTCGTGCATGCCGCGATTGGAATCGACGGCCGCGCGGACTACCGTCAGCTCGCTGCCGTACTTGCGGCTGGCGGACAGCAGCTCCGCCGTATCTTTGGGAAAGCAGCTGCCGCTCCAGCCGCTCGACACCTGCAAAAATTTGCCGCCAATCCGCGAGTCGAGCCCGACTCCCGCCGCCACGTCCGTCACGTCGGCGCCGATCGCCTCGCACAGCCTCGCCACTTCGTTGATATAGCTGATTTTCACCGCGAGAAAGGCGTTCGATACGTATTTGATCAGCTCGGCGCTCTTCGCGTCGGTTTCGAAGTAAATCGTTTCCGCCTTCGCCTCCGTCGGCTGCGGAATGACGTCGGCCGGCACGCCGTACGCCTTGCGCTCGAGCAGCGGACCGTAAAGCTTCCTGAGCGCCCGCCGCGCTTTCGGATGTCCGGTTCCGACGACGATCCGGTCCGGATAGAAGACGTCCTCGAGCGCGTACCCCTCCCGCAAAAACTCCGGGTTGCTCGCGACCGCGAACGCCTTCCCGTGCGCAAGCCCCGACCGTTCTTCGATTCGCGCGGCGACCAGCTCGGCCGTTCCGACCGGAACGGTCGATTTGTCGACGACGACGGTGAACCGGTCCGGGTTTATCGCGGCGCCGATGCCGTCCGCGGCCGACTTCACGTAGGTCAGGTCCGCCGTTCCGTCGGGCCGGGACGGGGTGCCGACCGCGATGAACACGATATCCGCTTCCCGGATCGAGTCGTACCGATCCGACGCCGACAGCAGCCGCCGGCGGACCGCGGCGTCGATCAACGCGTCCAGCCCCGGCTCGTAAATCGGGCTCTTGCCCGCGTTGATCCGATCGACCTTGCGCGGGTCCGAATCGATGACCGTAACTTGCCGTCCCGATGCCGCGAAAGCGGCTCCCGTTACGCTGCCGACGTATCCCGCGCCTATGACCGCCACCTTCATGGGCGCATTCCTCCCTGCATCCGTTCCCGGTAAGCCGATATCGTCCGCCGAAGCCCTTCCTCCAGCGATATTTCCGGCTTCCAGCCGAGCAGCGCTTCGGCTTTCGCGATGACGGGACGGCGCACCTTCGGATCGTCCTCCGGCAGCGGCAAAAACCGAATGCCGCTTGGCGACCCGGACAATCGGATGACCGTCTCCGCGACATGCAGTATCGTATGCTCGACCGGGTTGCCGATATTGACGATTTCCCCGTCGGCCGCATCCTTTTCCATCAGCAGCCGAAGTCCCCGGATCGTATCGTCCACGTAGCAGAACGAACGGGTTTGGCTGCCGTCCCCGTATACGGTCAAATCGTCGCCGGCGATCGCCTGGGTGACGAAGTTGGAAATCACTCTCCCGTCGTCGTTGCGCAGCCCGGCCGAATACGTGTTGAAAATGCGCGCCACCTTCACCCGAACCCGGTAACGGTGAAAATATTCGTAGCAAAACACTTCGCCGAGCCTCTTCGCCTCGTCGTAGCAGGCGCGAGGCCCCCAAGTGTTGACGTTGCCCCGGTATCGCTCGTCTTGGGGATGAACGAGCGGATCTCCGTACGCTTCGCTCGTGCTCGAATAGACGATTTTCGCGCCGCTCAGCCGCGCCAATTCCAGCATGCGCTTCGTCCCGGTCGTGTTGACCTCGATCGTCTCGAACGGACGCGACTGATAAAACTTCGGCGACGCCGGCGACGCAAGATGGTAAATTTCCGTCACGCCTTCCAGCTCGGGCAGCCGGAGCACCTCCGGATCGGCGACGTCGCAGCCGATGAAGACGAATGCGCCGCCGTCCGAAAACGTCCGCAAATTGTCGGCCTTCCCCGTACTCAAGTTGTCGATCCCGACGACCTGCCGCCCCTCCGCGAGAAGCTTCGCAACCATATGGGAGCCGAGAAAGCCGGCCGCTCCCGTAACGAGCGTCTTGTTCATCGCGCCTCTTCTCCTTCCGCGGCCGTTTGACGCAAAAACGAACGGAACGGCACCCGCAGCGCATCGTCCTTGCAAGCGAGCTCGACCGTCGCTTTCAAAAAGCCCATTTTGTCGCCGATGTCGTAAAGCTTGCCTTGGATAAGGTGGGCAAAAGTCGGGTGCCGCTGCGTTCGTTCCTGCAGCGCGTCCGTCAGTTGAATTTCTCCGCCGATACCGGCCGGCAGCTTCTCCAAAATCCGGAAAATATCCGGTTCCAGGACGTACCGCCCGATAATCGCCATATTGGAGGGCGGGTCGGATACCGGCTTTTCCACGAGCCTTTTCACCCGAAACAGCCGCTCCCCCAACGGCTCGCCGTCGATGACGCCGTATTTGCCCACTTCCGCCCATTCGACCGTATCGACGGCGATCACCGGGGCCTGTTTCTCCTCGTATACGTCCACCAGCTGCTTCAGACACGGTACCCGGCTGTCGACGATCATATCGCCGAGCAGGACGGCGAACGGATCTTGGCCGATGAACTTGCGGGCGCACCAGATGGCGTGGCCGAGGCCGAGCGCCTGCTTCTGCCTGACGTAATGGATGTCGGCCAAATTCGCGATATCCTCGACCATTTTCAGCAGGCCGTCCTTCCGCTGCTCCCTCAAGTTCGCCTCGAGCTCGTGATTGATGTCGAAATGGTCCTCGATGGATCGTTTGTTTCTTCCGGTCACGATAATGATATCCTCGATCCCGGAAGCGACCGCTTCCTCGACGATATATTGGATGGTCGGTTTGTCGACGACCGGCAGCATTTCTTTCGGCATCGCCTTCGTCGCGGGCAGGAAACGCGTTCCGAGTCCGGCTGCCGGAATAATCGCTTTTTTCACCCTTTTCATGACATATCTCCTTCTTGCCCGTACTCGACGAACAGCCACGGCCGGCTTGCGGCGGAAACGGCGGGCGCGTAGACGCCGTAATTGGTTACGACCCCCTCCCGCCACATGCGGGCCAGCCGGGTGCAATCCCACTTGAAGACGGCCGTCCCCTTCGCCTGCTTGCGGACGCCCCGGAAGATGGGCTTCGGCCGAATGCGCGGCAGTCGTCTGGAAACGGTCCGCTCGTTCCAATCCGCGCTGATGCGGTGGACGCGAACCGCTTTTCCCCTTGCGGGAATATGCATGACCGCCGATTTGATCGCGGCCCCGGGCGGAAGCGACGCCAGGTCGAACGAAAAGTAGCAGCGGACCGACTTGCCCTTGCGGATGCGCCGGATCCGGTTCGGACCGAGCGTGAGGGCTCCGGAAACCGGTTGAATCGGAGCGGCGGCCTCCGCGGGTTCCGGCGCCGGGCCGGGCGGTACGCTTTCCGGTTCGGAGGGCGGCGCGGCATGCGGGACGTCCGGGGCGAATCCGGCCATTTCTTCCGCCAGCTCCGCTTCGATGCGCTCTTCGCGACCTTCGATCAGGGAGAGGACGCGGCTCGCGTACCGGGAAGGCGAATGGCGCGCGGCGACGTAGGCTCTCGCCTGCTTGCGCATCTTTTTGCGCAGCTCCGCGTCCTCGTACAGCTGGACCATGGAAACGTAAAGCGGCTCCCGCTCGCCCGGATCGAGATCGGTCTTGCGCACGACATCGTCCGGCATATTCAGATGGGGTCCCGCGCCGAGCACGACGGTCGGCTTTCCGTGGGACATCATCTCGAGCAGCTCGTCGGAAGGCTCATCGCCATTCGGATCGCGCAAATACAGGCAAACGTCGGATCGGCTCATCCGGATCCCGTACTCGTTCTCTTCCAGAGGATCGAGAAACTCGATGCGGTCCTCCAAGCCGAGCGACCGCGCATGCGCCAGCAGCCGTTCGCGGTAATCCGGATCGCATTCTCCCGCCGCCCACAGGCGCACGTCGTCGCGCCCGCCGTCGACCAGCTGCCGGATGCATTCCAACGCCGTCATCAGCCCGTCGCCCGGCTCCATCCGCCCGCAGCTGGCGAAGGTGAAGTCCCGGTCCATGATCGCGGATACCATGACGGGCAGCTTGATCGGCTTGCGAAGCCGCGTTACGGACGAGCATCCGCTTTGCCTCAGCAGCCGCGCCGTCTCCGCGCGGTGAACGATAAACGTTCCCTGTTCCGCGGGCAGCGGCAAGGCGAGGGGGCCCGGCTTTTCGTCGTCCACCAGCACGATCCCGGGATATTGCCTCATGTATTCCGTCACGACGGCTTCGGGCTCCTCCAGGTCGACCAAATAAAGGATCGCGTCGTAATCGGGGGCGCGGTCCGGGAATTGCTCGAAACGAAACGAGCGGACCCGCCGGCTCGGCGTCGCGGGCGGAAACGATCCGAAGCCGTCCCCGGCGTATATGTCGCAATCGTACTGCTCGGTCAAAAAGGGCAGCAGCATGGAAGGTATGCCGCTCGCCGGCTCCGGCCGGGCGAAAGGCCGGGCGGCGAATACGGCGACCCGTTTCCGGCAAGCTTCGCGAAAAGCCCGAAGCGCCTTTTCCGCGGACGTCCTCCAGTCGAATTTGCGCGCCTGCATTTTTCTTTTGACGACCAGCGCGTGTTCGGTCCCTCCGTTCAGCAGCTGCCGCAGACCGGCGCCGACCCGCTCGGCGTCGTACGGATCGACCCGGTACGCCGCGTCTCGCCCCGCTTCGTTCCATTCGGCGCCGTTCGGAGCCATAACGGGCGTACCGGACGCCATCGCTTCGAGCAGCGGGAGCCCGATCGCTCCTTCCGCGGGGATAAACGCAAACAGCTCGGCGCCCGCGTACCAATGCGCCAGCTCTTCGCCGTCGACGAGGCCGGTCCAGACGATTCGTTCTTTGATGCCGGCCGCTTCCGCCAGCGCCAGCAGCTTGTCGCGTTCGCCGTCCGCCGGTTCGTCCGCGATCGCAAGAAAGCACGGTTCGTCCCGGGTCGCGGCGGCGAAAGCGGCGATCAGAGCTTCCCCCTGACGCCCCGAAAGCTCGGCCCCCGCGCAAAGCGCATACTTCCCCGTCAGACCGAAGCGGGAGCCCGGCGAGTCCGGCCGCTCGACCGAGCCGAACGGCGGGGCGATTCCTCCCGGGACGACCTCGATGTTGTCCGCGGGAATGCCGGCCAGACGGACGACTTCCCGTTTCAGCGACTCGGAAACGGTCAAGACGAGGTCGCAGCCGCGAAGAAACTCCGCCCGCTGCCGAACCGTTTCGGGGCTCCGCCCGCCCTGCGGATCGCCGGCTTCCGTCCGGGGCGCGACCCGTTCCAAAAGCAGCGCCGCCAGCTTCGCCTTGCCGAACCATGGTTTGCTCCAGCCGTATTCCCGGCTTCCGAACGGCTCGACCGAAACGAACAAGTCGATCGCGTGCTCCGCCAAAAAACGGCCGAGCGTCTCTTGACGCCGCTCCGGCGCAGCCTCTTCCGCATCCGGCTCGTAGCGAATCCATCCGTGCTCGGGACCGACCTGGCCGAGCGCATCGAGCAAATGGCCGATATATCGCCTCTTCGCAAGTCCGTCGAAACGTTCCGGAAGCCGCGGCAGGCAATAAGCGACATTCATAAATTCACCACCTTGATCGACTGGAAAAGGCGACTTGTTCCCGCCGCTTTTCCGACATATATGCATCTTATGTGCCGGGGGGACGGTCAACTTGGACCGGTAACCCTGCGGCGCATAAATTGGCGTTTGTCTAGAAGATCGTTCGGCGGTCGGCCGAAGGCGGCGAACGATGAAGATCGGCCGGCGGCGCGGCAATCATTCGGAAACCGGTTGGAACAAATGGCGGCGGTGCAACAAATAGTGCAAAATTTGCCCGACGGATTCGTTTACCGTTTGCCTGTCCGATTCGATGACGAGTTCCGGCCGGACCGGAGGCTCGTAAGGAGCGGAAATGCCGGTAAACTCCAAAATTTCCCCTGCTTTCGCTTTTTTGTACAGCCCTTTCGGATCGCGCCTCTCGCATTCGCTAAGCGCGCATTTGACATATATCTCGATGAAGTCTTCTTCGCGAAAGATGGACCTCGCCATGTCGCGATCCGCGCGGTAAGGCGAAATGAACGCCGTTACGGCTACGAGGCCCGCATCGACGAACAGCTTGGCCGTCTCCGCGATTCGGCGGATATTTTCTTTCCGGTCCTCCGGACTGAAGCCTAGATTTCGATTCAAGCCGTGCCGGACGTTATCCCCGTCCAGTACGTACGAACGGCAGCCCAGGCCGAAAAGCTCCTTGTCGATCGCATAAGCGAGCGTCGATTTCCCGGACCCGGACAGTCCGGTCAACCACAATACGCAGCTGTTGTGCCGATTCAGCCGGCAGCGGTCTTCTCTCGATATATGGGACGGATGCCACGTAATATTGTTTTCCCGCAACGGTCAGCCCTCCCCCGAATTTCTCATGCCTTCCATCAAAATTTCCGCGACTTCCCGTCTCGTGAATTCCGCGGGAGGACAAAGGCCTTCCTTGAGCATGGCGCGAACTTTCGTGCCCGACAAATGCAGATGATGCGATTTCTCGTGCGGGCACGTTTTGCTCGTGGCCATATTGCCGCATTTGTTGCAAAAAAAGCTGTGTTCGAAAAATAACGGGGTGATCCCCAATTCGTCGCCGGAAAATGTTTTGAGAAGCTCCTGCGCCTCATAAGTGCCGTAGTAATCGCCTACGCCCGCATGATCTCTGCCGACGATGAAATGGGTGCAGCCGTAATTTTTCCGCACCAAAGCGTGAAACACGGCTTCCCGGGGACCGGCGTAGCGCATCGCGGCGGGGAATACGCCGAGCAGCACCCGGTCTTTCGGATAATAGTTGTCGAGCAGCGCCAAATAGCTCCGCATGCGGACGTCCGCCGGAACGTCGTCGGCTTTCGTTTCGCCCACGAGCGGGTTCAAAAAAAGCGCGTCGACGGTTTCCAGCGCGCATTTTTGAATGTATTCGTGCGCGCGATGAACCGGGTTTCTCGTTTGGAAGCCGACGATCGTTTTCCAGCCTCGGCTCGCGAAATATTGGCGGGTGTCGGCCGGGTCCAGGTAATGCTTGTGAAACTGTTTCGGCGCGGGACGATTCAGCACTTGGATCGGTCCGCCGACATAGACGGAAGGGCCGGAAAGCAATCGGCTTACGCCCGGATGGGCGGCGTCGCCGGTTTTGAACACTTTCAACGCCTCGTAACGAAGGTCCGCCTCGTATATGCTCTTGACGTCGAGAACGGCGTAAACGACACCGTCCTCGTCTCCGACCAGCGCGACCTGCTCTCCGACCGTTAATTGCCGCGCCGTCTTGTCGGGAACCGGCAGCGTGATCGGCAAGCTCCATACCGTACCGTCCGTAAGCCTCATCGAATCGACAACGGAGCTGTAGTCGTGTTCTTCCAAAAAACCGGTTAGCGGGGAAAAGGCTCCGACGCCTATCAAATCTATATCGGAAATCGTCCGCGCGCTCACCTGGATCGGCTTCAACCGCTCCGCCAGCTGCAGCAGCGCATTCCTTCGGCGCTCCGTCGCGATCCGGTTCACCAATTTGCCGCCGTGCGGCTTTATCATTTCCATCGGCGTCGATCACCCTTTCCGCGGGGAAATATCGCTCCTTCATAGGCGTATGCGCGACTCTTGCAGCGCGTAATCGGCATGAACCTGAAAAACGAGGCGGAGACCTTCTCCGCCCCGACATTCCCGAGCCGATTCCGCTAGCTTCCCGCTACTTTGCCGACCTTCTTGTCCGCCTTTTTGCCCGATTTTTCGTCGTTTTTCTTGCCCGATTTCGGTTCGCCGGAAGCTTTCTTTTCCGCTCTTTTGGCTTTTTTCTCTTCCTTTCCCGGCTTTTGTTTCTTTTCGGCTTTGCTTTCTTCCTCCGCCTTCTGTTCGACGGCTTTCCTATCAACCGCTTTCTCTTCGGCCATCACTCGATCCCTCCTTCTTGCTTGCACTATAGAAAATGCGAACTTGAACGGACTTGACTCGGACAAATGCTATAGGGCAAGCCGTCCATTTTCCGTACAAGTAATCATTTCATCCAACCGGCATTGATAGAACGCACATATGATGGCTAGTGCGAAGCGGTGGACTTTGGAAAAGAGGTGTGTGGCTGTGCTGCTATTCGGGTTGGAGAACGATCCAGATTTCGGGAATCTCGATGCGAGGCTTCTCATAAGCTGTCCGGCCAGCGGCCCGGATGAGGGAGGCTTGTTTGAACTCGATTTCAAATCGAATTCGTTGGAAAAACGGTATACCGGCGGCTGCGTCGGAATGACGCGGGCGAACGGCCGTTTGATCGTCGCGACGAGCGATAACCAGATCATCGCTTTGGACGAACGGTTCCGAATCGTTGCGAAATCGGAGCATCGGAAGCTCGACTTTCACGGAGTCGCGACATTCAGCGACAACGTCGTGCTCGTTGCGGAAACGGCGGTCAATGCGATCGGCTGCTACGAGGTCGATACGTTCGCGCGAATCGGAGAAATCCGGCTTAATGCGGAGAACAAAGACATTCATCACATCAACGATATTTGGCTGGAAGGGAGCCGCTTGTACGTTTCGATGTTTTCTCCCTACGACAAATGGTATATCAACCCGGTACAGCGAACGGGCGCCATCGTCGCGATCGACTTGACCGGCTATCATCCCGCAAGCCGCCTCGACGTGAATCCGGCAAATCATGTCGTCGTCAAGGGACTGTATATGCCTCACACGGTTATGGTGCATCAAGGCGAGCTGGCTTATTGCGATTCGATGTCGTTCAGCGCCGTAGTCGGGAAGCGGATCCAGTTGGCCGGTTTTACGCGCGGTCTTGCCATGACGGACGATACGATCTATATCGGGCAAAGCCGAATGAGGCACGTGCTGCGAATCCCACACGAATTTTCGAACTGCTCGCTCGACGGCGGAATCTACGTATACAATCCCGAATTTCGAATCTCCCGTTTCGTGCCGCTGCCCGCGCAGCAAGTGTACCAAATTCTCGTCGTGGATCCCGGCAAAAACGGCGAATAACGCGGCGCTCTTCCAGAGCGTCCTTCTTTTATTTCGCAAAAAAAATGCGCTCTCGGAGAGAGCGCATCGTTATTTCTGACGAAGCGAGCGCGGGATCGCCCGGGACAGGCGAACCCGACGCCGCGACCGGGCCGATCCCGACGCAAGCTTGCCGCGCCGGACGGCGCGCGTCCCGGATATTCGGCGCCGGCGCTTCCGGATCCGTTCCGCCCTTTTTCGTCTGGCGGCAACCGGAAGCCGCTTGCCGCGCGATTCGTTTCCCGCTTTGCCCGAACGCCGGCGCAGCCGGGCCGGCCTTCTTCGTTTGGCCGCACTTTCGGATGCCCGCTTCGCGCTCGTTTTGGGCCGTGCGCGAACCGCTTTGGTTCGTCTGGCGGCCGGCTTCTTCTTCCCCGTCCTTCGCGCTCGCTTAGCTTTCCCGACGATTCGCTTCGCGTCGGGAGCCGGGGGCGAAGCGTTCGGACCTTGAAGCTGCGGCGGCGGCGGCGCCCACGGCTCGTCGCCGGCGGGCGGCGGCGCGATCGCCGCTTCCCGCTCCGGCGCCGGGGGGGATGCCTGCGCGACCCCAAGCTCCGACGCCGATGCCGGCGGCGCCGCGTACCGACCGGCCTCCTTTGACTTTCGCTTCCGGCTGCTCCGGTCGTCTTCGTCCGGGTCGCCGAACGAAACTTCCGGCGCGGACGGCCCCGGGTTCGCCGCGGCCGCCCCCTCCCCGGCGCCGGCTGCGACGTCCCGGTTCGCCTCCGCCGGTTCCGGGGCTTGAACCGGCTCCGCCCCGCTTCCGCGCTTCGGCGGCGGCTGCGGCGCTTCCTCCGTCCCCGTCCGTCCGTCGTCCGCGCCGCCCCCCTTGATCTGGTTCAGCTGCTCCTGTATAAATTGCCTCCATTCCCAATCGTCTTCGTCAGCCGGCGAGTTGGCGGAATCCGCGTGCAGGCGGCTATTGTGCGGCTCGATATCGCGATCGCTCACATCCATCCCTCCCTTTGGATTGAACGGGCTCCCGCTTCCGCAGGCCGTTCTCCATATGCTTATGTCGAAGCGCGCCCCGGCGGCATGTACAAGTGCGGAAATTCCGTGACGAACGGACATCGGCATTTCACCCTTTTTGCGCCGGAAACCTACACTTGTCTACTCTTTGATACATGCACCCAACACCCGTCATAGAGGGACAGCATAAATTGTTACATGCATTCGTGTCAGGAGGTTGATAGAAGTGGCCAAAGAGAGCGCCAGCCAGAAACTGTTCGAAGAGGCCAAGAGACTCCATCATAAAGGAGTAGACGGAGATAAAAAAGCGGTAAAGGAAGCATTCGAGAAGCTCGCCAAGCTTCGTTCGGCCGAACCTAAAAACGCGCTAATCGAAGCCTATTACGGCAGCTCTCTGGCTCTGATGGGCCGGGACGCCGCTCAACCTCTGGAGAGGGCGGAAAAAGCGCAGCACGGATTGGATGCGCTGGATCGGGCCGTCTCCATGGACCCGAACCGGAAAGAAATTCGGATGCTGCGCGCGAACGTTTGCGTGCGGCTGCCGGAGCTGTATTTTCAAAGCTCGAAAATCGCGATCGAAGATTTCAACTATTTGCTCGAGCGCTATAAAGCGAACCCCGAGTACTTGACCAAAAAACAAGTCGGCGACATTCTGAAAAATTTGAGCACCGCTTACCAAAACGCCGGGAAGCCGGATCAAGCGAAAGCGACGCTGCAGCGTCTCGCCAAGCTGGACGGCAAGAAAAAGTAACGCAAAATGACGGAGAGGAGAACGAATGTGGAAAAAAGGACGAAACTCGATATCGTGCTGCTCCGAATGGGCTATGTCGCGGCCTTCTTCATCCTGATCATCACTTTGGGCGCCATCGTCGTGGCGATCATCAATATGTACAGGACCGGCCGCCTGCCGATGGAGCTGCCCAAAGCGGAACCGGACCGGCTGCCGGACGCCAATCATTCCGAGCTTCGCCTGGCCGAAGCCGCCTCCAAGGGCGAACGGCGCCTGCATGCGATTCCGGGAGGAACAAGCAAAAAATGATCACACCGAGGGAGGTAGACAGCAGTGGCAACTGTGACGCAAAAGCATGTGCATAACAGGCCGGATACGCCCAAGGCGGTCGCCGTGTCGGCACAGGCGCCCGCCAGAGCGGCCTCGTTCAGCGGCAGGCTCGATCAGATCGTTCGGCTGTACAAGGAAGGCGTAGCGGGCAGCGCGAAAGCCGTTCTGGAAGCGGACCGGCTGCTCACGCAGCTGCGCGCCGACTATCCGAACAATCCGCTTGCCGATGCGTACCACGGCGGCATTATGATTTTGATCGCGCGGGACAAAGAGAAGCCGCTCGAAAAGCTGAGATGGTCGAAGCGCGGGTTGAAGCTTCTCGACGGAGCGGTGGCGGCCGCCCCGGAGGATACGATGGTCCGCCTGCTTCGCGGGAAAGCCGCGTACAAGCTGCCGGAGAAGCATTTCCGCAGAACGTCGACGGCGATTGAAGACTATGTGTTCCTTATCGATCAGCATATGCGCCAAAAAGGCGTTCTCAAGAAAGAGGAGTACACGCAGCTGATCTACGAGCTCGGCGAGGCGTATTACCGGGTCGGCCGGAACCGGGATGCGGCCAATTGCTGGAGAAGGCTGGAGAAGGATCCGAAATACCGCAACATTGCAAAGAAAAAGCTGGAATCCGTAAAAGGCAAGCCGGCGAAAGAAGACAAACCGGTCGGCGGCGGCGGCGGACTGTCGACTTTGATCGGATTCGTCGCCCGCGCCACCGGCAGCTCGATCCTGAAATGGGTGGAAGGCGAAGAAAAGAAAGCCCGCAAAAAGCGCAAGAAGAGAAAGCACTAACGTTCGGAGTCCACCCGAAAGGAGGTGACAAAATGGGAAGCAGCAATAATTTCCTGAAAGTGATGTTCAATACGGTCTTGAAAGAGACCGACGGGTTCTCCGAAAAATTCGCGAACGCCGCCAGAGGCGGAGCCAACGTGGCCGGCAAGCAAATCATAGAAGCGGTCAGCGATCTGAACCAGCCGTCCGACGTTCTGATCGGCAAAGTCGTCACCGCCTTGAAGGGCGGCCTCTTCGCGGCCGGCCAAGAAATATTGAATGCGGGAGTCGACATGGTCAAAGGCGTCAGCTCGCCGGAAGACGAATCGAAATCGTCCAAGTCTTCCAAAAAGAAAAAGAAGAAGTAACCGACGCGACATCGCAAGATAAAGCCCGATCGACGCGGGCTCGCGCGACGAAGCCCCAAGCCTTGGGTGGCTTGGGGCTTTGCCGTGCCGGCAGCCGACGACGCGGGCGGATCCCGCGAACGGCAAATAGCCTGCGCCGCGGTTCGCGGCGCAGGCACTCGTCGTTTTCGGTCAGCCCGGCTTGCCGACAACTTCGTTCAACCGATGACGGATCATGTTCGGATTGAAATATTCCAGCATGTAAATGCCCGGCTCCGCTTCGAAATGAATGCGATATTGTTTAAACGGCGTCCTGTCGTCTTTCTGCGCGAAATAAAGCTTGATCGGCTCCTGAAACAAATCGACGGCCTCGTCCGGCTTCCTCCAGCCGCAATCGTCCATCCGGCGCGACGTCGGCAGGCCGAGCGCGCCGATCGATTTGCCGATCCCTTCCCGACCCGCCGTCAAAGCCTCGAACATCGGCGCCGGCACGTATTTCGAGCAGACGAGCGCGATATTGTGCGAGACGACGAAGCCGCTCCGCTCGCCGAGCAAGATCGATTCCCTTCTATAATAAGGCGCCCCGGAAATGGCGCCGGAACGACCGGCCCGCTCCCCCTCCAGCCGCTCCTGCGCGATGACGCGGACCGACATTTTCTCGTTCATCAGCGTTTCGAGCATATCCGTCGTACGTCCTTCGCTCTTTAGCAGCATGTCGAACAACAAATCGTGCAAAAAATCGAATACCGTTTTCCCACGGTGCTCATCCATGTCCGTAACCTTTGCATCCGTCATGAACACCCCTCCGTTGCCCGAAGAACCCCCGGAATTGAACTATTCTGCTTCCCGCCGGGCGAGCCGGCGCGCCAATTGCCGCCGGTCGGCCTTTCCCGCGGAATTCAGAGGAATCTCCTTCACGAACCAAACCGCCGCAGGAACTTTGTAGCGGGCGAGCCGGCTTTCGCAATGCGAAATCAGGCTTCGCTTCTTATCCGTATCCGTTTCCTTGCGCCCCCGTTCGCGCAATCGAACGAAAGCGACCGGTTCCTGCCCCCGATCCGGGTGCTCCACCCCGACGACAACGACGCTCTCGACGCCGGGAACTTCCTGCAGCACGCGCTCGACCTCCTCCGGAACGATATGGAATCCGCTCCGGTTGATCACGCCGTGCTTTCTGCCGGTCAAATACAAATAGCCTTGCTCGTCCATATAGCCCAAATCTCCGGTTTTGACATAGTCGCCCGCGACGGTCCGGCCGGTCAATCGCGGATCTCCGAAATATTCCTTCATGCGGGAAGGCGATTTGACCCACACCTCCCCGATCACGAACGGCTTCAACGGCTTGCCGTCGTCGCCCGCGATTTTGACCGTGTTGAAAAAGGAAGGCCGTCCGCACGATCCGTCCTTGCCGGCCCATTCGTCGCTGTCGATCGTCGCGATCGCTCCAAGCTCGCTCGTTCCGTACAAATCGGTTACCCGCACCCCGGGAATGAGCTCCTTGATTCTCGCTTTCAACGAACGCCCGATCGGCGCTCCGGTCGACAAAATCCGCTTGACGGATCGCGGGACCTTGCCGCCTACCCGCTCCAGGCAATCGAACCATTTCGACATATCGCCCGGCCCCATGCTGACGAGACGAACGCGATGGCGCTCGATCAGCTTCGTCCAGACGACGGGATCGGCTTTCCGGGCCAGTACGATCGTGTCGCCGTCCTGGAGAATGCCGCACATCGCCGTCATATGAGCGCGAAAAAACAGCGGCCTGCAAAGCAAACACGCCTTCGGCTTTTTATTGGACTCGGGTATCGTCGGCTTTAAATCGAACACGGATTTCGGGACGGTTATCCCTTTCGGTTTGCCGGTCGTGCCCGACGAGAAAAACACGATATCGGTTCCGAGCTCCGTCGGCGGTCGTTCGCGCTTCGAATACTCGGATACGTCGATATCTTCCACGCATGCCACCCGAAACGGCGACTTCCGCCCGAACCCCAATTCCCGCGCTATCGTACGGGTCGTAACGAGCAGTCCCGCTCCCGAGAAAGCCGCCAGGCCGATAACGTCTTCCGCCGTATACTCGGAATTCAGCACGAACGGAACGACGTCGGCCCGAACGGTCGCAAGCAGCACTTCGACGAATTCGACGCGGTTGGAGAGCAGCAGCATGATTCCGCTCCCCGGGGCGGCGCCGGCTTCCCGCAAAGCGCCAACCCATCGGTTGGCGCGCTCGTGAAGCTTTCGGTACGATACCGACGCGTATTCATCGACGACCGCGGGACGCTCCGGACTTTTGGCGGCCCAATAGGCTACCGATTTCGACACTTCCTTCATCAGGTGCACCTCTTGAACAAGCCCGATCCGCTGAGCCCGCTCCAGAACGCGCGGAACTGGCCGATATCGATTTGCTGGCCGCTGTCCGAAAGCGCCGCTTGCGGCTCGGGATGCACCTCGACCATGATGCCGTCCGCGCCGGCGGCGAGAGCGGCTTTCGCGCATGGCAGCAAAATGTCTTTGCGTCCCGTCGAATGACTGACGTCGACGAGCACGGGCAGGTGCGTTTCCTGCTTCAGCAGCGGGACGGCGGAAATGTCGAGCGTATTGCGGGTCCATTTCTCGTAGGTGCGTATGCCGCGCTCGATCAGCATGACGCGTTCGTTGCCGCCGGCCATGACATATTCCGCCGCATAGACGAACTCATCCAATGTGGCCGCGATGCCGCGCTTGAGCAGGACGGGCATGTTCATCTGTCCCGCCGCCTTCAGCAGGTCGAAGTTTTGCATGTTGCGGGCGCCGATCTGGATGACATCGATATATTCGGCCGCGTACTCGAGCTGCGACGGACTCATGATTTCGCTGATCGTAACCATTTCGAACTCGTCGGCGACTTCCTTCAATAGCTTCAACCCTTCGCGGCCGAGCCCCTGGAAGTCGTACGGCGACGTTCTCGGCTTGAACGCGCCTCCGCGCAGGACGTTCAAGCCGACGCTTTTCATCGCGGCCGCCACGGCTCTCATCTGTTCCCTGGACTCCACGGAGCAAGGTCCCGCGACAAGGACGTGCGCGCTTCCGCCGATGACGGCATCCTTCACGCGGACGACCGTGTCCTCGCTTTTCGTCTTGCGGCTGACAAGCAGCTGGCGCTTGCCTTCGGTCCGCTGCTTCTCGTGCGGCACTTCGGCGATTTCCTCGAACAGCCGTTCCAGCCTGGCGTTATCGACAGGCCCCGGATTTTGCTTCGTCAGCTCGGCGAGCTTCCGCTTCTCCCGGGCCGGATCGTATGTCGGCAGGCCGAGCGATTCCCTCCTTTGCCCGATTGCCGCGGCGATGCGCGCCCGTTCGTTCAGGAGTACGAGCAGCTGCTGGTCGATTCCGTCCAATTGGTTGCCGAGCTTCTCCAAATGTTCATCCACGCGCATTCTCCCCTTTATTTTCTTACGTATCCCCTTTGGCCGCCGCCTGCTGCATCAAGTTGTTCGCTTCTTCGTTTTGCGGCTCGCGGGAAAGCGCCTCGTTCAGCGCCTCGATTGCCTTCGTCGGCTCATCCGTTTTCATATAGCACTCGGCGAGAGCGATCCACACCTCGGCCTCGTCCATCCCTTGGCCGATGCAGTACAGAAATTCGTCGATCGCCGCGGCGGGATCCCCCCCCAGCATATCCGGCGTGTTGAGCAGTCTGGCGCCGTTCATTCTTCTGGCGAGCGGAAGCGCGGGATCGATTTCGAGCGCGGCCTCGATCTCGCTTTCCAGCATCGGAAGCAGCTGGATTTTGTCCATCATGCTCCAAACGGCTTGGATTTGGCGCCCGTAAGACGCGGCCAGCCAGGCGTGGGCTTCCGCGCTGCGGGGATCGAGCCGCGCCGCCTCCTCGAACAGCTCCTTCGCCCGATCGTACTTGCCGTTCTTGAACAAGCGGTATCCTTGACCGAGCAAATCCTGCAGCAGAACGGCGCTGCCCGGTTCGGGTCCTTCGGTTTCGCGTTTCTGGATATAAACCGGCTTCCTGGAAGGCGCGTTTCGCGCAAGCTCATCCCGGTCGAGAAGCGCGCCCTCGGCGATCTCCACGGTAACCGGCACCTTCAGCAATCCGGATAATTCGGTCTGAATTCCCTCCTCCGACCATTCGGCGCCGCGATGCGAATCGAGAATGATATGAAAGCCGCTCTCCTGCTGGATCGCTTTCCAAGCGTCGGGTACGGGGGCAAGCGAATATACGGCGTCCTGAACGTCCTTGCCGTCCAGCACGATTTCCCCGAAGCGGGTCCGGTCCTTTAACCGGCCGTAATGGATCAGCTTGCTTCCGGTTCGTCCGCACGCGCACGACACCGGCTCGACGGATATGACGTCTTCGTTGAAATAGCGCAGCAGCGGCGAAGCCTGGTGGGAGAGCGTCGTAATCGCGGCGAAGCCTCTCTCTCCGGGCGAAGCGTGGCCGGAGCCGTCCTCCTTCAGCACTTCGACCACGAAGTCCGGCTCCGCGATATGCAGGACGCCATGCTCGCACATGGCGGCGATATTGGCGGTTTCGGTCGAGCCGTACATATTGAATACCGGAACGCCCCACAGCCGTTCGATATGCTTCCTGCGAACGTCGCCGAGCAGTTCCCCGGCTACGCAAATCGCCCGCAGCGCGGGGAAATCGGCGCTCGCGTCCGAGCCGAGAAGGCGCGCCGTCTCGGCGAGCAGCTCCATCTCCCGCGGCAGTCCGGCGATGACCGTGACGCCGAGTCGCTTCATCAGGTCGAGCACTCTCGGATAAGGCGTAACCGTATTGCGTCCGCTGGCGGGGACGACGCCCGCCCCGGCTTGGCGGCAGGCGTGCTGCATCAGAAACGCGGGAACCGACATCGCGTACGGAAACCGGATCAGCACGAGATCGTCCGGCGTCAGCCGGGCGCCGCACGCCCCCATCTGCCTGCCGCCGGTTTCCAAATCGTCCGTCGTAAACCAGGAGGCGGAAGGTTCGCCGGTCGTTCCGAACGATTCGTGATACTGGGCGACTTGTTTCATTTCAACGGCGAGATGGCCGAAGGCGCCGGCCTTCCGCAAATCCGCTTTCGTGGTGAGCGGCAATTGCGCGATCCGGTCCAACGCGGCGCCGGTCAAGTCGTATTCCGACAGCTTTTGTTTATACAAGGGCGATTTCGTTAAACGGGCCGACAGCTCGTGAAATTTTCGCTCCCGCTCGCTCGTGTCGTTGAACATTACAAACGCTCCCCTTCAAATTGATCCGTGCTTCATTTGATAAAAACCCGGGTCGCTTTGCCGAACGTCCGCGGCAAGTCGCGCTTGACCGCCACGTCGCAATCGATCCCGACGCGCTCCAGCATATGGGAGCGTACTTTTGCCGCCAATCGATCGTCGTCCAGATCGGTCCGGAACGGTTCGACCTCGATCGTCAGACGGCCTTGGTCGAGAATGAAGTGATACCACATGCCGACCTCCGGCACTTCGAGCAAAAAGTTTTCCAGCAGGAACGGAGGATAATCGGCGCCGTTCAGACGGAGCATCGTCTCCATACGGCCTCTGAGGTGCAGCACATCCATCGTAATGCCGCAAGCGCATTTCGATTTTTGCAAATAGCCGATATCCCCGCTGCGGTAGCGCACCATCGGCATTCCTTCGCGCAGCAGCGTCGTCACGACGATTTCGCCGGTCTTGTTGTAGCCGAGCGGGGCGCCCGTAGCCGGATCGACGATTTCCGCCCTGACGTGGCCTTCCACGATGTGATAGCCTTTATGCTCCTTGCATTCGACCGCCACGACGCCGCATTCGGTCGACCCGTAGAAGAACGACACCTCGCAGTTCCACCACTTCTCCAGCCGCTCGCGGAACGTGTAGGAGCATCCTTCGCCGGTTAAAATGATCCGGCGCAAACGAATGTGTTCGCCGATCCGGATTCCGTAACGCTCGCTTTCTTCGGCCAGCAGCGCCGCGTAGGAAGGCGTCGTGACGAGCACGGTCGCCCCGAACTCCCTCATCAGATCCAGCGACTTGTCGACGGGGGCCATGTAGCCGCCTTTGCCGAGAGAAAGCACGGCCGTTCCGAACGCAAACTGGAACAACCGCTGAAAGCCGAGACCGGGAAGCGCGAATTCGTACGGAAGCGCAATGGCCGCGATATCGGTGTCCGACTCCGTAAACAGCTCCAAATATTTGGGAAGCAGATCGTACACATATTGATCGGCGAGCGTATAGGACGTATAGATCGGTTTGCCGGACGTTCCGCTCGTCAGGTGCACTTGGCCGATCTCCTTCGGATCGACGCACAGCAGCTTCATTTTGTCTCCGCGGATGACGTCTTTGCGGAGCATCGGAACGGAAGACAGCTGCTCCAGGCTGTCGATCTTCGGCTCCTTGAACCCGGCCTGCTCCAGGGCGGAACGATAATATTCGTTATGGTCCCATACGTGCCGCAGCGTCAAATTGATAGCTTTCAGCTGGTATTGCTCTCTTCTTTCAAGCGGCAGCTTCTCTATCGTGACGCCTTCCTCGTCCAATTGCTCGTAAAAAGATTTCAACTGCTCCAAATGCGACGTATGCTCGTCGACCGAAACCGTCATTTTATGCGACTGGGTTTTCATACGCGTCCTCCTCTTCGTTCTTCGAAACTCCGTGTGCCTGGTAGCCCGGCAATAGGACCTACCGCCTATCGAAATGGTCATGCGCAGTGATAGGGTAGATTGTTCATAGCAATCGTAAAGGAAGAACATAGCCGGAACAATCAACAGCGGCCTACGAAGGACAAAATTGGTACAAACATTGGCGCCCGAAAATGAGAGAGCTCATATATTCGCCCCGGAAACGGGAAGCGCTCCCGTCGTTCCGCTATTGACGGTTTCGCGCGCGCGCTCCGCGGCATACGATGGGTAGAAGCGAACAAGTCGGACCGCTGTCCAAAACGGAGGGATTATATTGAACGTAGCCGCGAAACTGCACAAAATCGTTCAATTGGAAGACCGGGCTTTCGTAACCGAGCTGTACCGCAGCATCCTGGACCGGGAAGCGAACGAAGACGAACGGGCGCATTACTTGCGGGAGCTCGGCAAAGGAACGCCCAAGCACCGGATCGCGATCGGATTTCTGCAAACCGACGAAGCGATCGGTTTGTTCACGCATACCGACCTCGCGGGGAAGTCTTCGAAAAGCGGCAAAATCTCGGACGCGCTTCGGCGCATTTTCGCCATGAAGCATGAGCCTTTCGTGCACAGCCTGTACCGGGAGCTGCTCTGCCGGGAGCCCGATCAGCCCGCCTATGCGGGCTACGTCGATTCGCTGAGCAGAGGGAGGCCGAAATCCGCCGTTTTCGCCCGGTTCGTCTCGTCCGACGAATTCCGGTCGCTGCTCGCCCTCGACAAATACGGCTTTGCGAGACGGGCGCTGGACCAATTGATTCTCAGCTTCTACAAGTAAGCGGCGGGACTTCGCGCCATAACGAACGGGGGCGACAAGATGGGTACGAACAATGCGGAATCGTTATACGCGCATTTGTGCAAACGGCATCCCGAGCTATCCGGCCAGCGGTATCGCGTCCTTTCTTCCACCCTGCAAAACTTGGCCATCGTGGTGGGAGAGCGTCTCGTGTTCCGGTTTCCGCTTACGCCCGACACTGCGTCGATCCGGCTGGAGCAGCGCGTGCTTCCGAAGCTCGAGAAGCATGTGCCGCTGCCGATCCCGCATTTCAAGTACGCTTCCGGCCGGAAGGACAAAATCGTCTACGTCGGCTATCCGATGATTCCCGGCGTACCGCTCG
This sequence comes from Paenibacillus sp. GYB003, assembly GCF_036577625.1. Taxonomy (NCBI): domain Bacteria; kingdom Bacillati; phylum Bacillota; class Bacilli; order Caryophanales; family Paenibacillaceae; genus Paenibacillus; species Paenibacillus sp. GYB003. The sequence continues at coordinate 82,236 of NZ_JARBDC010000090.1, forward strand.
AATCGGAGCTGCTGGCCAAGCTGGACGATCGGACGCGGCAAACGGCCGCGAAGCGGATCGCCGACTTTTTGACCGCCATGCATGCGTTCAAAGGCGATTCGATGACGCGCGTCGATCCGAACCGGCTCCGCGCCGATTGGCGAAAAAATTGGTCGGCCTATTACCGCGCCGTGGAGCTGAACGTCTTTCCGAAAATCGACCGATATTTGCGACTGTGGATCATGCAAGTATTTTTCGAGTATTTGTACCCGTCCGACCATTTCCGGTTCAAGCCTTGTCTTCTTCACGGCGATTTCAAAAACGATCATATTTTCCATGATCCGAAAACGGGCAAGCTGACCGGAATCATCGATTTCGGTTCGCTCCGGATGGGAGATCCCGCATACGATTTTCACGACCTGTGCCTCTCTTACGGGGAACCGTTCACCCGTCTGGTGCTGGATTATTACGAAGGACCCGCGGACCGCACCTTTATGCGCCGGGTCACCCGGTTTTACGCGCACATTATCCGGTTCAGCTCAATGATTCGCGCCGTTCAGAGGAAAGACTGGAACAAATTCGCGCTTCGGCTCGAATGGCTGAAGGAAAAAGCGCGGGAGTCGGATTACTGAATCCGGTCCCGCGCTTTTTGGGCTCGCTGCGGACGACAAAAGAGGCGACGGTCAAGTCGCCTCCTCCAACAGCTTTTCCGGGCGCGGCAAGGAAGGAACCCCTTCCAGGTCGACGCCCTTTTTTCGCGTTCGGCGCCATTTGGCGTACAGCTTCGGATCGTGCATGGCCACGTAGAGCAGGAAGGGACGCAGGCAGCCGTCCCGCTTCAAGCTTTTGAGCAGCATGAACGGAGCCCTACGCGTCGTCCGGTACGCGCCGCTGTGGTCGATCACCTTCAGCCGTCCGCCTTCGGTCACGATAATATGTCCGGTCCGCGTATCGATGCGGGAAAACTTCAGCCTCCTCATCTCCTTGACGATGCCGAGCAGCTGCTCGGCAAACGATTCCTGGAGGCCGGGGTGCTCCGCCAAGTAATCCTTCAGCGTCGGACCGGACAAATACTCCATCACCACATAGTTGGGGCCGGTTTGATACAGCTTCGGGAAGTAAGGTCCCCCGTTCGCCGCTTGAAGCGCTTTGCTCTCCCAGAAGGCGTTGCGGGGATCTCCGTATATTTTCACGCACCGGTCGGACGATAGCCGGAAGACGGCGCCCTGCGCTCCGATTCCGATCATTTTGTAGCGGGTCGGATTGCGGACCTTCAGCTGTTTGTGGCCATCGACGATTTCGGACGTGACGGAAATGGCTCTGAAATCTTCCATGACGGCATTCCTCCTCCACAGGCATTGCGGGGCGATCGGCGAACGTTCCCTTCCGCGCGCTACAGCAAGCCGAGCTCCGACAGTCTTCCTTTCATCATTTCGCCGACGACTTCGGGCGAGAAATACGTGCGGATATGCTGCATGCCGTTAAAGGCGATCGAGTTGCGGAAGTCCGTATTGTACCGGATTTCCCGCATATGGTGCGCCGCGTGCCCCAGATCGGGCTCCGCCCAGCTTTGATACCCTTTGTACGGTCCCCAGTCGGAGCCGACCGATACGATGCTGTAGTCGACGATGCACGAGTTGGTCGCGTTCATGAAGTCGGTATTGCCGGACCAATACGTCCCGATGACCGGCTTGCCCAAGTACATCGCTTCGGCGAGCCCGAGCCCGAAGCCTTCGGAGCGATGGAGGGAAACGAAGCAATCGGTGCAGTTCAGCAGCCCGTCGACTTCTTTGCGGCTCATGACCCGGTCGATGACATAAATGTTCTCGTAGCCTTTGACCAGCTTGCGGATTTCGTCCAGGTCCGACGGGTTCGCATGGGAATGGTTCAGCTTGACGACAAGTCCGACGGACGTATCCTGAGGATCGAACGCCTGCTTGAACGCCAGAATCGCCCCCTGCGGGTTTTTCCTCCTCTGATAGCTGTGCGTGTCGTACATGGAGAAAAACAGAAACCGGTCCTCCGGCAAACCGAACGTGCCCCGGCCGACGTCGTCCGGGGGATTCACTTCGACGCCGTGCGGAATGCGGATGACGGGAACGGGCGATTTTTTGGCGATCGCTTCGGCCACGAAGTTGGAGGGCGCCCAAACTTCGCTTACGAAATGGAAGCCGTCGCAAAATTCTTCCGGGAAGTCGGGCAGCTCCCAGTGCCAGTACCCGATATTGAACCGCCGGTCGAATAGCGACGCGCCGAAATGATGGTGCACCGACCGGAGCGTATCCGCGTTCGTATGAATGATATTCACTTTATACTGCGGATCCTGCACTTCTTTATGCCGCCACGTAAAGTCGTCCATCCGGATGGAGGTGACCGGAAAGTTGAGGATGTCGAACGGAATGTCCGTCCTCGATACGGCCCGGGCCGCAAGCCGGCTCGATTCGCCGATGCCCATCTCCGCCCGGATGAAGCCGATAATATTGATCCCCTTCGCGTAACCCGGCTCCTCCGTCTTCGTATCGACCGGCTCGATGTCGACCTCCTCGGTCTTCTCGATGGGCGCGGTCGCTTTGCGGCGTCTTCTGCGCGCCTTCAGGCGGCTTTTGCGAAATCGCTTCTTGCCTCTCGCCAGACGCCATCTGCGCTTTCTGAGCCGTCCGGAAAGCTTTCGGGCGGCGGCGCGCCTTTTTCTCAGCCGCACCTTTCTGCCGCGCAGCGGCGGCTTGCGTTTTCTCCGTTTCGCCGCTTTCGCGGCCGACGCCGTTCGTTTGCTTCGCCGGCGCTCGCCAGTACTACGCATAAATTCCACCCTTTCCTGTTCAAATGGTCCCCCAAAAGCGAAGCGGGCTGCCAAACCCGCCGCTTCCAAACTTTCGGGGGTCGGCGATTACAGCTGGTCTCTCCAATATTGAAGCAGGTCCCTCATCGTCGTCTCGAACGGAATTTCCGGCTTCCAGCCGGTCACGCTATGGAATTTGGAGTAGTCGCCGAGCAAAATTTCCACGTCGGACGGTCTCAGGCGCGCCGGATCCTCCTCGATCGTAATCCGGACGTCGCTGAACGAGAGCAGCAGATCGAGCATTTCGCGAATCGTGCAGCAGGTTCCCGATGCGATGTTGTACGTCTCTCCCGGCGTTCCTTTCTCGAGCGCCAGCCAGTAAGCGCGGACGACGTCGCGAACGTCGGTGAAGTCCCTTTTCGCCGACAAGTTCCCGACGTGCAGCACGGGCGGCTTTTTCCCTTTCTCGATCATGGCGATTTGCTTCGCGAAGTTGGACGTCACGAAATTTTCCCCGCGCCGCGGCCCGGTATGGTTGAACGTACGCGTAACGACGATCGGCAGGCCGTAGCTTTTGTAATATTGGTAGCCCAAAAAGTCTTGCGCGACTTTGCTGACGGCGTACGGGCTTAACGGCCGCAGCGGATTCGTCTCGCGAATGGGCGTCTCCTCGGGCTCGACGTGACCGTATTCCTCGCTGGAGCAGGCGATCTGCATTTTGCACGACATGTCGAAGCGGCGGAGCGCCTCCATAATGTTGACTTGGCCTGCCACGTTGTTATGAATCGTATCGATCGGCGAGTTCCACGAAGTCGGGACGAAGCTTTGCGCCGCCAAGTGAAAAATAAGATCCGGCTTGATTTCCTCGATCAGGTGCTCGACGGAAAACGGGTCCCTCAGCTCGCATTCCACAAGCCGGATATCTTTCAAATGTTTGATATGGTCCATGCGGCTGCGATGACGGATCGTTCCGGTGACTTCCACGTTTTGCTTCAGCAAAAATTCCGCCATATGGCTTCCGACGAAACCGGAAATCCCCGTTACAAGAGCTTTCATCCGTTACATTCCTCCTTCTTGTCTTTCGAGAGCCTGCAGCGCGGTTTTGATTCGCTGCTCCTCCGATTTGTGGCACACCAGCAGTCCGTCTGCGGTCGAGACGACGATCAGATCGTTCACGCCGATCACCATCGTCTTCGAATGGTCCGAGTAAACGATGCTGTCCTTGGTCGAATCCAACAGCACGCTCCCGCTGCCGTTCACGATATTCCCGGCATCGTCCGGCTTCTGGATTCGTTCGAGCGACGTCCATATGCCGACGTCGTCCCATTTGAACCTGACCGGAAGCGTTACGATTTGATCGGCCTTCTCCAGGACGGCGTAATCGATCGAAATTTTCGGAAGCATCGGATAGACGCGTTCGGCGTCGCCGCCGCTTTCGGCAAGCAGGCTCCACATCAGCGGCTGGTGCAGCTTCATATAGTGGGCGATCGTGGACGGCTTCCAGACGAAGATGCCGCTGTTCCAAAATACGCCCGGTTCGCGGATGAGACGTTCGGCGACCTCCAGGGCGGGCTTCTCGATAAACGAGCTCGCCTCGAGCAGCCCGTCTTCCAGGCGGACGTCCGACGTGCGGATATAGCCGTACCCGGTCTCCGGCCTTGTGGGCACGACGCCGAGCGTTACGATCGTATGCCGGCGGTCGGCCGCTTTTTCGGCTTTGCGCAGCGCTCCGACAAGCTCCTCCGGCTCATCCGTGTAATGATCCGACGGCAGCGTCACGAGCACCTCGTCGTCTCCCCGCATGAGAAAGAAATGGGCCGCCAACGCGATGCACGGCCCGGTATCGCGCTGCTCGGGCTCCAGGATCAGCCGGTCTTCGGACAATTCCGGCAGCTGCTCGATCACGAGCGATCGGTACGATTTTGCCGTGACGACGAATAGTTGGGATTCCGGAAGCAAGCGTGCGCAGCGCCTGTAAGTTTGCTGGAGCATCGTTTCTTGGGAAGTGAGGGAAAGGAACTGCTTGGGCCGCTCTTTGACGCTTCTCGGCCAAAACCGCGTTCCCGATCCCCCGGCCAAAATGACGATTTTCAAACGATTTCCCTCCCGTCTGCAGCGCTTGGAATACGCTAATATACTATGCACAGCTCTCACGGCAGACGTAGACGTATTGCCGATAGAGGGGGAAATTGGCGCTTGCCCAACGCGAGCCCCGCCTGGCGATGCGGGCTTTCGAAGCCTGCTCCGCCCCCCGGTCGTGCCGGAAATCGATAGACGGCAATGAAAGAATCCCCCCTGCGTTTTGCCCAGGGGGGAGCTTCGGCGAACTCGGACCGGACTACCATTTGAATTTGCGCCGCTTGACCAGCCATTCGCCGACGGCGGCGGGCTCTTCCTCCAATATTTTGTACATGCGGGCTTCGATCGGGCTGAGCGGCACCGCCCCCGACACTTTGAAGCTCAGCAGACGGTCGTCGCCGTTCAGCTTCATTCGGGACGGCGTGAAGGAAACGTTCGAACGGATGTCCACGACGTAGGAGGACGCATTGCCGCGGAGCGGAATTTTCAGGGAGAACGGCCCTTCGCCGAATTTATACGTTTTGTACGGAACGCCGTTGACGAGAACCGTCAAGATCAACCGGCCCGCGTGCTTCCTGCTCAGCTTGGGCAAATGATGGTTTCCTTCGATGTACAGCGCTTCGACTTCCGATTCGCTGTCGTTCCGGATTTCCATTTTCCAGACGGGAGGCACCCATCCGTCCTCGTACCGGTTCGACGCCTTCATCTGCGGCCCGCGGCCGAACACCCGAAACTGCTTCATGCGCTCCATGAGCCAGGCGGGCCCTTCCGGCAAATGCCGCGCGATATATTGAATGAGCCAGTGGCTCGACACCCAGCCGTAATTTTTCAGGCTCGTGCGTATGATTTCCGGAAGCCCGACGGTAAAATATTGCGTCATGCTTTTGCTGCTTTCGTGCAGACGCGAATGGGCCAGCAGCTCGTTGATGAAACCGAGCCGGTACCTTGCCGCGATGCGCATCCACAAATCGTAATCCATGCAAAAATGCAAGCTTTCGTCAATCGGCCCGACTTGATCGAGCACGCTTTTGCGCATAAAGACGGCAGGCTGGCAAATGGTGCATACGTCGAACAACCGCCCCCGGTCGATGCGGCTGTCGACGGGATACGGGCGCAGATGCTTGTTGTTCTTATCCGTATAATCGGCCCTCCCGTACACCGCGCCGTATTCCGGATGCTTGGTCAGCGCCGCGACCGCGCGGCTGATCGCTTTCGGCTCGTACGTATCGTCCGAGTTGAGCCAGCCGATCACTTGGCCCCTCGCCATCGCAAACCCCTTGTTGAGCGCGTTCGACTGCCCCTTGTCTTTTTCCGACACGTACCGGAACCGATTGCCGTACTTCTCCGCCGTTTTTTGCAAAATCGAAACCGTATTGTCTTTCGAGCCCCCGTCCACCACGATCATCTCCACGAAGGGATAGTCCTGGGACAGCACGCTTTCGATCGTTTCGCGGATGAAGGCGCCCTGCTGATACGACGGGGTGACGACGGAGACCAGCGGCCGATCGGACGTTCCCTCGACGAGAATCATGAATCATTCCCCCTATACCATTCGATCGTCCGCTTCAAGCCGGTCTCGATATCGGTGCCGGCCTCGAATCCGAATGCTTCTTTGGCCAGGCTGACATCGAGCCGTCTCCGCGGCTGGCCGTTCGGCCGCTCGGCGTCCCATACGATCGTCCCCCGATACCCCGTCAGCTCCCGGATCGCGTCGGCCAGCTCCCGGATCGACAGTTCGTGTCCCGAGCCGATGTTTACGGGAGCTTCGCCGTCATACGACTCCGCCGCCCGAACGATCCCTTCCGCCGCATCTTCGACATACAAAAATTCGCGGGTCGGCGTTCCGTCCCCCCATAACCGGATCGAGGCGTCCCCCCGCTTGCGCGCCTCCTCGCATTTGCGGATGATGGCCGGGATGACATGGGACGTTTCCAGATCGAAGTTGTCGCCGGGGCCGTACAAATTGACCGGCAGCAAATAAATGGAGTTGAAGCCGTACTGCTTGCGGTATGCCTGTGACTGGACGAGCATCATTTTTTTGGCCAGGCCGTAAGGCGCGTTCGTCTCCTCGGGGTAGCCGTTCCACAAATCGGCTTCGCGGAACGGAACCGGCGCGAATTTGGGATACGAGCAAATGGTGCCGATCGCCACGAATTTGTGCACGCCTTTCAGCCGCGAATGTTCGATCAGGTGCGCCCCCATCACCAAATTGTCGTAAAAAAACGAACCCGGATTTTTCTCGTTCGCTCCGATTCCCCCGACGACCGCTGCCAAATGGATCACGACGTCGGGCCGGAAGTCGTCCAGCATGCGGACGATATGCGCCTCCTTGCGCAGGTCGTAATCTTTGCTGCGAGGCACGCCGATTCGTTCGCACCCTCGCCGCCGCAGCGCATTCACCACATGCTTGCCCAGGAATCCGGCTCCCCCGGTTACCACGATCGACTTGTCGGCAAGTTCCATCCATGTCTCTCTCCTTCGTTGTAAACTCGCATTTCCCGGCTTATATGTACGATATGTAAAGATCCGTCCGGCGGTATAGACAACTACATCGGATCGGCCAAAAAAACGCGCATTCGCCGCCGGATACATGTCCATGCCGGATCGGCCTTTTTTCCATAAAGTAGCTGTAGACGGACAATGCTCGCCGAGGGGTGAATTCGAGTGAGAATGATGGAAATATTGCGGAAAGTATACCGGAAGGAGCGGGAATCGTTCGTGGCGGCCTGCTATCGCGAGCTGCTCGAGCGCGAGCCCGATCCGGCGGGCATGCACCATCATCTGGGGCTGCTTGCCGGCGGCAAGTCGAAGCTGGCCATCATGACGGCGCTTATGCAAAGCCCCGAAGCGGAACGGCTGTACCGGTCGGGCCCCGCCCCGCATGCCGGCAAAAAACGGCCTTCGGCCTCCGACATCTTCCGGAGCTTGTACGCCCGGTCCGACGACGCCTACTTGCGGGGCTTGTACGAGGAGCTGCTGTGCCGCAAGCCGGACCGGCACGGCTACGGCTCCAATATGCGCTTCCTGGGAAGCGGGGGATCGCGGGCGGCGCTCGCCGTCCAGCTCCTGCAGTCCAAGGAGGCGCTCGAGCTGCTCAAAGCCAAAACGGACCTGCAAATCGCCCAAAAAATATTGTTCGATTTCGCGTACCGCACCTATTTCCCGAACTACGATTATTAGCATCGGGAGGCGCCCGGCACGCCCCCCAAAAGGTTCAGGCATTCTTCGCTTTTGGGGGGACGTTCCCGGGGCTCAGGAAGCGTACGCGTGCTGGTAGCCTTCTTCGAACGCCTGGGCGAACCCGGCGTCGAAGCCTTCGTTGTACCCCAGGTTGTATCCTTCGTCATAAGTCATTTTGAGGCCGGGCGGCTGAGCGGCCCTCCGCGGCAGCTTGCGGCGCCTGCCGAGACGTTTGCCCCGCCTCGGAAGCCGCCGCTTTTTGCCCGCGCGTTTGAGCGCGCGCCTGGCGCGCCTTTTCCCCGTAGAGCCGGCGGACGCCTTCTTTTTCGCGATGACGCTCATAAGAACCCTCCTGATTAAATATTGTCCGCTTTGACGACGGGAGGCGCGATAATCGGCAAGCCCGGCGCGTAACCGGCCGCCTCGCTTTCCGTCAGCGTACGGACCCGGTACCGGTTCAAGCTCCACGCTTCCGACGCCCAGGCGGAAACGATCCGGTGCAGCCTGCCGCCGCGATGCTGGTGCAGCTTGCCGTCCGGCGTCAGCGCCAGCTCCCCTTCGGCAAGCGGCTCTTCCGGGCTTGCGGCGACCATAAGCGCCGCTTGTTTCGCGTTCCATTCCGCCGACGGGATCGGATCGCCGACCGGCCAGTTTTTCAGCTCGATCTGCGAAATCCGGGTCGCCCGAACGCCCTCGGACTGATCGAGCGGGCGGCGGACTCCGTTCTCGACCCAATATACCGTCGGGCCGGTGCCCTTCACCGTCACATGGGACGGGTAAAAATCGTTGACGGCGAGTGCTCCCCCGTCCCAATGAGCGGAAACTTCCTGCAGCAGCGCGCGCGTGTCGCCCCATTTGTCGGAGTAGAAGGCGAGGTTGCGCGCATACATCTCCTCGAACTGGGCCGGGGTCAACGTTTTGATCGTCGTGCTGCCGACGTGATGGACGAACGTATCTTTGGCGATCACGAGATCGAGTCCGAGCAGACGGCCGCGGAGTCCGAAATCGTCGTCCTCGCAGTTGCCGATCTCAAACCCTTCGTCCAAGTAGCCGATCCGGCGAAACACGTCCCTTCGCATCAGGACGCAAAAGCCGGTCAACCGTTCGACCGTCGTCCATTTGCCCGGATCCCGCCGGTTGAACGACCTGGCGAAACGGTGCATTTCCTCGGTCGTACGGTACGACGTCCCGATCAGCTGCTCCCCGCTGATATAATTGGTCATCGGCCCGACAAGACCGGCCCGTTCCTTGCCGTGCAGGCAAGCGAGCTGATTGCTCAGCCAGTTTTCCGTCACGATCGTATCGTTGTTCAAAAACAGAAGCGTCGTCCCCCGCGCCATCATCAGCCCCTGATTGACGCCGCCGGCGAAGCCCAAATTGCGCTCGCATATTTTGTAGCGAACCGTCCGTTTTTTGAGCGAGCGCAAATAATCGGCCGTACCGTCCGTAGAGCCGTTGTCGACGACAATGATTTCGTGAGGTTCCGGCGTATGCTTGCCGATGCTTTCGATGCAGTCGGCCAAGTACGTCCGCTGATTGTAGGACGGGATGACGATGCTCGTGCCTTCGAAGCCGGCCGCGTACGAGTCGATTCCTTTCTGGTAGCCGAGGCCGTACCCTTGCGAGTGACCGGCGTTGTAGCCCGTATTGTAGCCGTTGTCGTAAGCCGCGTTCAAGGAAACCCGGCTTCGGGTTCCCTTGCGCTTCCGCGTTCTCATCATGTCTCCTCCTTCACCGTCGGCGTCATTGGAAAGGCGCCTCGCCGTTCACCATGGAATTCGCCAGATGGCCGAAGTCGATGGCGACCTTGCCGAGCTCGGACGCGATCCTTTGCGAAATCAGCACCGCCGCGATGCCCGCCGCGACCAGCGCGAGGTCGAAATCGCGCGAAGCGATTTCCGCCATGACGCGCGGCACGTCCTTTACCCCTTCGACCGGCGAAATCGCGCCGACGACGTTGACCCCGTTCCGCCTCATGAAGTCGGCCAGCGGTTCCGCCAGCGTCCCGACGATCAGCACGCGCCGGCCGGACACGATTTTCGACATGCGGCCGGCTTGGTGCAAATAATAGTTGATCAGCGAATCGGTGAGCGTCAAGGAGCCGAGGTCGATGCCGTGCGCTTTGAACGCGGCGACGGCGAGGGGCTGGTAATTGCGCACCCGCAGCTTCGGAATGCCGACGACCGTCGCCTGCCGGATCGCGTCGCGCAATTGGTCCCTCGCTTCGAAATCGGGTACTTCGATGCCGGCGTAGCCGAGAAAATACCCTTGCTCCTTCACCTGTTCCACGCTGAGAACGACCCCCTGCGCGAGCGTCAGCAGCTCTCCGTCCCCGACCCGGACGAGGGAAAACGGGGAACGCGTATCGAGTGCGCGAACGATACGGTCTCCGAGCTCCTCCGGCGTAAGCAAATGCCGCATATGGGAGCGCAAATGCTCGACCCCGGCCGCTACGATCTGCTCCGCCGTAAAATCGGGCAATATTTCGTACGGCGGAATGAACGAGTCGATCAGTCCTTCGACGCCGTCCTTCCACTCGTTGCGGCCTTCGCCGTCGTACCTGCCCTGTCTGTACCCCTCCTCGTGACCGCCGTTGAAGCCTTGGTTATATCCCGCATTGAAGCCTTCGTTATAGGAGGCGCCGATGCTGGTCAAGCTTGGCGTCTTGCCCCGCGATCTGCGCGGCGTTTTTCGACGAACCCGCATTTTTCGTTTCAGGAGCGGTCTCTTCTTCCGCAAAACGAGACGAGGCAATCTACGTCACCACCTTGTCGCTCATATGTGCTTGTTTTCTCCCATCGTATTCGTCCCCGGGCGTTCCGTGACGGGACGAACGACCAAAATCGCCCCGCTCAGCCGAAGACGGCGTCCAGCAGCTGCGCGACGCGGCGCGGATACGTATGCTCCCGCATCGTCCGGCCGTAGCCGCGGAGCGCGATGTCCCGCCGCTCCTCCTCGCGGTTCAAATAATAGTCGGCTTTCTCGATCAGCTCCTCCGGCAAATCGTACGTCGCGATTTCCGCTCCAGGCTCGAACGCGGAGGCCAGGCCGTGCCGCCGGTCGGTCAGCTGGAACGCCGCGCAGGCGCCGATCTCGAAGCTTCGCGGATTGACGGAAAGGGCGGGGACGAGGCCGACGTTTTGGTTCGTATCGTCGTCGATCGCCCGGTGCATGTTGATGACGATTTTCGCCCTGTTGTAATAGGAGGCCGTTTCGTGCGGAGACAGCCAATGGCCGTTCCGAATTTTGTCCTCCAGCATCCCGAAGTTCGCCATCCGCTCCCACCAGTACCCGGCGATGAGCACCGATTTGCCTTTCAAATACGCCGCGATTCGATCGAAAAAGGCGGCGCGGTTGCGAAAGGCGCTGCCGATGAAGCATATGTCCGGTCCGGCCGCGCCGGCTTCGACCCGCTTCGGGGCGTAGATGGCCGTGTTCGCCCCGAGCGGGATATGGAACACGCGCGGACACCCGCGTTCGCGATACACCGGCACGCACGCTTCGTCGAGCGTAAAGACGTAGTCGTAGTGCGGCGCGATGTTTTTCGTCACGTCGATAAAATACGGGTCGTCGGCAAACCAGGCCGCCGTCCGTATGCCCATTTCGCGCAAGGCGTCCACCTGGCCGAGACCGAAGCATTCGACCGAATTGAGCGAGAGCACGAGATCGGGACGAATGCCGGCCGCCAGCGAAACGGCGTCGTCCGTCGGAACGAGCACGTGCACCTCGCGGACGAGACCGCGCAGCGCGTCGATAATGCCTTCGTCGAGCGGCGCGTACGACCACAGCCCGGTCCGGATATACAGGATGCGCAGCTCCCTTACCGGCGCGTCGAAGCGCGTCCGGAGGGCGATCGCCTCGCAGGCGCCGAGCCGGCGGCCTTCCAGCCAGCCGGCCCGGTATCCGTCCTCCCATCCGGCATGCCTGGAGGCGGCTTTACGTGTGCGCACGCCCACCACCTCCTTCAAGAAAATACGATATCGAGCAGCCTGTTGATCCGTTTCCGGTACGTATGCTCGTTTACGGTGCGGTACAGCCCTCTTCTCGCGATTTCCCGCCTTTCTTCCTCGTGGCTCAAATAATAGTCGATTTTGTCGACCAGCTCGCCGGGCGACGAGAACGTTTCGATATCGAAGCCCGGCGTGTACAGCTCATGCAGCCCCGCCCGGTTGTCGACGAGCTGAAACGCGGCGCACGACGAAATTTCGAACAAACGCGGATTGACCGAAACCGCCGGGATGTTCCGGCTGTTGCTGTTATGGGTCGGATCGTCGGCCGAGCGGTGCAGGTTGATGACGATTTTCGCCCCGCTGTAATGTTTGGCCGTCTCCTCCGGCGTCAGCCAGACGCCTTCGATTTTGTCGGCCAGCTTCTCGTAATGGCGCATCCGGTCCCACCACCAGCCGATGATTTTGACCCGTTTGCCGGCCAAATAATCGGCGATTTCGTCGAAAAAGGCGGCCCGGTTCCAAAACGCGCTGCCGACGAAGCAGATGTCGTGCCGGTACGTTCCGTCGACCCGCACGTGCCGGGTAAAGCCCGGATTGGCGCCGAACGGCAAATGGTGCACCTCGGGGCAGCCGAGCTCGCGGTACAGCGGCACGCAGCTCGATTCGAGCGTAAATACGTAATCGTAATGGGGAGCGATGCCGACCATCATGTCCGAATGATACGGGTCGTCGGGAAGCCAGACGGCGGTTCGGCAGCCGCCGGCCCGCATCCGGTCGACCTGCTCGGTCGGGAACGAGCGTCCGGCCGCGTCGAGCACGAGCACGAGGTCCGGCTTCTCCGCTTCGGCCAGCTGCGCCACGTCCCCCTCCGGCGACGCCACGACGACGTCGCGCACGGAAGCGCGAAGCGCCTCCTCGATGCCTTGATCGAGGGCGACGTAAGGCGCGCCGTCGGCTTTGACGTACAGCACCTTCGCGTCGCGCGGCGCGGCTTGCTCCGGCGCCGCGCGGACGTAGATCGATTCGCACAGGCCGAAATGGTATCCGTCGCTCCTTCCTTCCAAGTATCCGTTCTCCCAGCCGGCCGCCCCTTCGTCCCGAAGCGGCGCCGGAGAAACGAAGCGTCTTCGCCGACGCATGCGCCCGCCTCCTTTGCGTTTAACGTTCATCGTCTTTGAGCCGGAAATAGCTTCGCAGCGCGTCCGTCCAATGCGGCATCGGACGAATGCGGCGCAGCTTCCCGTTGTCGAGTACGCTGTACGCCGGCCTGCGCGCCTTCGTCTTGTATTCCGTGCTCGCGACTTCGCGCAAGTCGGCCGACACGCCCCGCTGGCGGAATATTTCCGCCGCGAAATCGTGCCAGCTGCATTCGCCCTCCCCGGAGCAGTGATAAATGCCGTAGTCGTCGACGCCTTCGGTCAAAAACGTTTTGACCGTTTCGGCGATGTCGAGCGTATGGGTCGGCGACATGATCTGATCGCCGACGACGCGCAGCGGGGCGCCCCCGGCGGCGACGCGCAGCATCGTTTCCACGAAATTGCCGCCTTTCCCGCTCGCGCCCGCCGTACCGAACAGCGACGACACCCGGAATATGAAATATTTGTCGTGATGCGCCGCGACGAAATGCTCCCCGGCCGCCTTGGAGACGCCGTACGCGTTAAGCGGCGAAGTCGCGTCCGGCTCCCGGTACGGCGTCCGCTTCCGTCCGTCGAAGACGTAGTCGGTCGTAAAATGGATCAGCACCGCCCCCGCGTCCGCGCATGCTTTGGCCATCTCCCTCGGGGCGAGCGCATTGACCGCGAACGATTTTTCCGCGAAATCCTCGCATTCGTCCGTCTTGTGATACGACGTACAATTGATCAGGGCGTCGAACGGGCCGAGCTCCCGCAAAAACGCGCCGATGTCCGCGGTCCGCTCCACGTCGATCTGGTTGCGGTACAGCGGGACGAGTTCGGCCGGCGAATCGCCGAACGCGCGCCGGATGTCGGTGCCGAGCTGCCCGTTCGCGCCCAGCAGCACGATTCGTTTCATCGGCTATCGTCTCCCCCGATGTCGAGAATGCCGCCGTACATTTCCGCGCGCCGGATAATGCCGTGCCATTTGACCAGCTCCCGGTACCAGCCGAGCGTGATCGTCCGGTCGAAATCGGTGACGAGCCCCGCCTCCAGGGCGTTGTAAATGTCCAGAGCGCCTTCCGCCGGAGTCCATTTCGCCTTCCAGCCGAGCGTTCGCTCGATTTTGTCGAAGCTGACCCGGTACGAGCGGTGATCCGGCTCGCCGTACCAGACGATATCGACCCGCTTCGGCAGCGTGCGGGCGATCGTCTCGCCGAGCTCGCCGAGCCGGCAATTGCCTTCGTCCGAGCCCACGTTGAAAATGTGCCCGTTCACGAGCGACGGCTCGACTTCGAGCAGCAGACACATGACGTCGGTCGTATCCTGCACGTGGACGAACGGCCGCCATTGCGTGCCGTCCTTCATGAGCGGGATGACGCCGTTTTTCCAGCCGCCGTACGTCATGCCGTTAATGGCCAGATCGAACCGCATCCGCGGCGAGAAGCCGTACACGGTCGCCTGGCGCATGACGACGACGGCGAACCGTTCGTCGGCGAGCGGCAATACGCTGTTCTCCGCCAATTCGTTCGCCCTCGCGTACGTCGACAGCGGGTTGGACGGCGACCGTTCGTCGACGACGACGCCCGCCTCCTGAAACCCGTAGATGCTGCACGAAGACGGCAAAATATACCGTTTCACGCCGAGCTGTTTGGCCATGTTGGCCGTCCTCGCCCGCGAAATGTGATTGATCTGGTACGTCGCTTCGGCGAACTGCTCGCCGCTCGGATCGTTCGAAATCGCGACAAGGTCGATGACCGCATCCACCCCGGCGAAATGCTCCTCGCGAATGCGCCGGCTGTCTTCCGTGATCAGAACGAGATTCGGATGCGGCTCCAGCTTGTCGGTTCCGAAGAAAAACCGGTCGAGCGCCTTCACCCTGTATCCTTTGTCCAGCAGCTTCGGCACGAGAACCGATCCGATGTACCCGCCCGCTCCCGTTACCAGTACCGTGCTCATGACGATCCCTCCCCGTACACAAAATCGATTTCCGCATCCCGGAGCAGCGGCTGCTGCGCGTCTTTGGCGGATAACATCGGCTCCGTCGCCGGCCAGTCGATGCCGAGCGCCGGGTCGTTCCACAAAATGCCCCGATCGTGCGCGGGAGAGTAATATTCGTCGACCTTGTACAGCAGCTGCGTATTCGGCACGAGCGTGCATATGCCGTGGGCGAACCCTTTCGGCACGACGATTTGCCGTTTGTTCGACTCGCTGAGCACGACGCCGATCCATTCGCCGAACGTCGGCGACCCTTTGCGGATATCGACGACGACGTCGTACACCGCTCCGGTCAGTACGCGGACGAGCTTCGTTTGCGCCTTTTCCGCGAGCTGATAATGGAGTCCCCGCACGACGCCGGCTTGTGCGGACAACGACTGGTTATCCTGCACGAAATCGTACTCGAGTCCGAGCGCCGCCAGCTTTGCGCGGGTATAGCTTTCCATAAAAAAGCCGCGATGGTCACCGTGCACGACCGGCTCGAGCAGGACGACCCCGGACAGCTTCGTTTCGATCAGCTTCATGATGCGTCAACCCTTTCTACGGGCCGAGCCGCGCGCGCCGTTTCGGGCCGCCTCGATCGTATCGACGACGTGTCTCGCGAACGGAATGGAGCATGTGAACGCCGGGGATACGGCGTTCAGCACATGCATCGACCGATCGTCGCCCTCGACGATAAAATCCTGCACGAGCTCGAGCGTTTTTTTGTCCAGCAGCTGGGCGCGAATGCCGGGCCGCAGAAACGGTCCGAACCCGCCCGGATCGACGTTGCGGGCGAGCTTCATCGACAGCCGGACGAAATGCGGCTTCGCGTATTTTCGCAGCTCCGAGAGGGCGAGCCGGCGAAAGCCGAACGCGTTCGTCACGAACAGCTTCGCTTCGTAATACAAAATGCTCAAGCATTCGCCGAGCTTGAAGCGGGAAAAGCCGCGGTACTGCTCGCGCCAAAAGGCGGGAATCGCCGTCGGCCCGATTTTGATGCTCCCGTCGACCGTTTTCGTGAAATGGACGCCGAGAAACGGGTTGGCGAGATTCGGCACCGGATAAATGTTCGTGCGAATATCGGTTTTGTTTTTCGCGTATTTCACGTACACGCCCTTGAACGGAATGATCGTGTAGCGGCCGCCGAAGCCGAAATCGCGGGCGATCCGGTCGGCGTACAGCCCGGCCGCGTTGACGACGTAATCGGCGCGGATCGCGCCGGCGCCGGTGCGAATGCCGTCCTCCAGCCTTCCCGCGTACGCCGCGCCGAAGTGAAAGTCGACGCCGAGCGCCGCCGCGTCGCGCTTCATCGACTGGCACACCTGCACGGGATCGACCGTAGCGGTCGACGGCGAATAGAGCGCTTTGCGGAACGTGCGCGCGTTCGGATCGATTTCGCGCGCCTCCTCCTCGGTCACCCATTGCAGAACGACCCCGTTCGCGTCGCCCCGCCGCTTCAGCTCTTCGAGTCCCGCCAGCTCGGTCTCGTCGCTCGCGACGACGAGCTTCCCGCACGGATTGACGGCCAGCCCCCGGCTGCGGCAGTAGTCCTGCATCTCCTTGTTGCCGTCCTTCGCGAACTTCGCCTTCAGGCTGTTCGCCGTGTAATAGAAGCCCGCATGCAGCACGCCGCTGTTCCGGCCGCTCGCGTGGTAGGCGACGTCGGCCTCCTTCTCGACGACGGCGACGGCCGCGTCCGGATACCTGCGCTTCAGCTCGAGCGCGATCGTCAGCCCGACGATGCCCGCGCCGATGACGACGTACTCGTATCGTTTCATCGCTCGCCACCCTTGCCCGCGGACAGCTTCTCGCCCGCTTCCCGGAGCGAGTCGAACGTGCCCGCGTCCGTCCACCAGCCGTTCAGCACGCCGTAACGAAGCCGGCCTTCCATCGCGTAGACGTTGTTCACGTCGGTAATTTCCATTTCCCCGCGCGGCGACGGCCGGATTTTGCGGATCGTGTCGAAGACGCCGGAGTCGTACATATAGATGCCGGTGACGCAGTAGCCGGACTTCGGGGTCGACGGCTTTTCCTCGATAAAAATGATGCTGTCCCGCAAAAACACCGGAACGCCGTAACGATTCAAGTCGTCGACTTCCTTCAGCACGACCATGGCCCCCTGCTCCTGCGCGCCGAATTTTTCGACGAGCGGCTTCAGGTCGTCCTCGAACAAATTGTCGCCGAGCAGCACGACCATTTTTTCCCCGGGAGCGACGAACCCTTCCGCCAGCGCCAGTCCTTGCGCGATGCCTCCCGCTTCCTCCTGGATCCGGTACGTCAGCCGGACGCCCCACGGCTTGCCGCCGCCCAAATAATCGATGAACAAGCCGGCCGACTGCTTGCCGATGACGAGCAAAATGTCCTCGATGCCGGCATCCGCCAGCTTGGCGACCGCGTAATGGATCATCGGGTATTTTCCCGCCGGCAGCAAATGCTTGTTGACGAGTTTCGTGAGCGGGGCCAGACGCGTTCCGGTTCCCCCCGCCAAAATAACGCCCTTCACAATGCTCCCCATCCTTTCCGCGCCTGTGCGAAGTTTTCAGACGCCCGGCGCTTTCGCGGGGCGCCTGTCGTCCGCCCGCCGGCACCCCGCGAACCGGCCGGACGGCCGGGCGGCCGCCCGGCCGCTTGCGCCTTCCCGCTGTACGGGCTATATAAACGCCTTCGGATCGATCCCCCATTTGTCGACGAATTTATGGTAGTTCCGGTCCACGAGCTGATCCATCCGGTCCTGCCCCTGCTTCCGGAAGCTTATGCTGCCGTGATGATGAACGACCGCGTCGCCGGCGACGAGCAGCCGGTACCCGGAAAGCCGGGCTCGGTAGCAGTAGTCGTCGTCCTCGTAATGGCCCGGCGAAAACCGTTCGTCCAGCAGCCCGATCCGCTCCATCAGCTCCCGTTTGAACAAGAAGCACAGGCCGACGATGCGGTTCACCTCGAACCGTTTGCTCGGGTCGGGAACGTTGAGCGATTCCGCCAGCTGCTGAAATTCGGCCAGCCCGTTGTAGGAAAGCTCCATCTGCTGCCGTCCGCTCGCATAATTCGTCCGCGGCCCGACGATGCCGACGTCGTCCGCGCTGTACAGGCAGTCCAGCATGTTCGCGAGCCATCCGCGGGAGACGACGACATCGTTGTTGAGCAGCAGCAGCTCGCTGCCGCAGGCCGCCTGCAGCCCGTAGTTGCACGCCTCCGGGAAGCCGCGGTTTTCCGGCAAGGAGACCAGCGTAATCGGCTTCTTTAAACAATATTCGATCGTGCCGTCGGTCGAACCGTTGTCGACGACGACGATTTCGTAAGGCGAGTCCGTGTACGTTTCGATCGCCTGGATGCATTCGCGCAGCAGCGCCAGTTCGTTATAGGTCGGAATTACGATGCTCGTCAGGCTCATGAGGACATCCTCCCGAGCGCGCTCCGGTTGCGGATGCCGTCCGCCGCGTGCAGCCGGGCCCCGTCTTTGCGGATAAGCAGCCCGAGCGCCTCCAGATGGTCGCCGATAATGAGCTCGGCGACCGGGTTGGCGATGCCGGTGTTTTTGTCGCGGACCCGGTTTTTCGAAATGACGTCCACGCTCATCGCCGCGCTGACTTTCAGTCCGTCCCGCACGGCGATCGCCTGCGCCTTCGGCGGCACCATCAGGTTCGTGCAGCCGATCGTCTCGATCGCCTTCCGCGACAGCGCGTGCGGCACCGCCGTCATCGAGTTGGCGGCGAGGTCCGCCCGCCCCATCGCCCGGTTCAGCATCTCCTTGACGATCGTGACCGGATCGCGGCCGGAGAAGGCGGAGATGTACGGCGTAATGTCGTTCAGCGCCACGTCCGTTCCTTTGTCGACCGCGTCGATAAACGGCACGAGGTGCTCGGCGTAAACCGGGAAGTCCCCGTCCAAAAACAGCGCGATATCGGAGCGGAGCAGCTTCGCCCCGACGGAACGTCCCACGTCGTGGCCGAGCGGGCGCACGTGGTGGACGATGACCGCTTTGCCGCCGGCGATCCCTCTCCTTGCGTTCCAAAACGTATGGTCCGTCGAGCCGTTGACGACGACGACCAGCTCGTTCAGCGGGAGCCGGGCCAGCTGCTCCAAAACGCCCGGAATCGCTTTTTCCTCGTTCATGGCGGTCACGACCGCGCCGATCGTCTTCTTCGTCGGCGCCAGAACGGGATTGCGAAGCGACACGCCTTTGCCGCTCTCGAAGCCGGCGACGAACTTGGCGGCGACTTGATGGTAGACGTTCCACTTCCACGCCGCTCCGCCGTTCGCCAAGCGCCAGTCGTTCCAGCACCGGTTCGCCTGGCGGAGCGGATCGGCGTCCGCCGCTTCGCCCGGCTGCAGCGCCGCCTGGCGGCCGGCCTCGAACGCTCTCAGCAGCAGCGAAGCCGAAACCGATGCCGGGGCCGAGGCCGTTTGGCGGCCGAACGCGGCGCCTCCCGTCCGGCGGCGGCCCGCCCTCCGCCTTCCTTTCCAGTTGCCGGAGCGGCGGAATCGGCGCAGCCGTCCGGCCCGCGGATGCAACAAGCTCCGCCTGCGTCGTTTTCGTATCCGAATCATGAATTCACCTCACGATTTCCCTCGCTCTCGTCAAGTCCGGCTTGTTTCCCCGCTCGTTCGTCGCCCGGATGTACCATTCGATCGCCTCGAGATGATCGCCGACGATCAGCCCCTCGAGCGGGTCGCCCCCTCGTTTTCTTCTCCGGATCGGATTCGTCCGGCCTACGTCGATATGATGAACGGCCCTGACGTCGAGTCCCCGGCATATGCCGATCGCCTGGGCTTTCGGCGGGACCGCCAAATGCTCCCAGCCGATCGCGTCGAGCGCCTTCCGGCTGATGGCATGCGGGACGGTCGTCATCGACGCGCCCTTCAGCTCCGGGCGGGAGAGGGCAATATTGAGCGCGTGCTTGGCGAGCACGACGCTGTGGACGTTCATTTTGTCGACCGGCCCCAAATAGCTGTTCAGCGCGATATCGATCCCGTTTTCGACCGCTTTGACGAGCGGCACCAGGTTTCGGGCGGAGATGACGATATCGCCGTCGGTAAACAAAATGATGCTCCCTTTCGCTTCTTTCGCACCGATGCTGCGGCCGACGTCGTGTCCGAGCGGCTCGGGATAACGGAACACACGCGCGCCGAGCGCTTCGGCGATTTGGTCGGAGCCGTCCGTCGTGCCGTTGGCGACGACGATCACTTCCGTGTCCCGGTGGACGGCGAACGCCTCCCGGACGATGCGCGCGATCGTTCTCCGCTCGTTGACGACCGGAATGACGACCGATACGAAGGGCGTGGAGGACGGGACCGCGTTCGCCGGCTTATTCCGCACCGCGCCGGCAGACGGAGACTTGCTCCGCAACGTTCGTTTACCCGCGCGCGACTTCAACATCATTCACCTCCCCGCGGCTTTCGAGTGGGCTGCCGTTTATCTGCACGCTTCAGCTTGGTAAAGCGTCTTGCGAGAAGCTTCCGCCATCGCCGAATGGCTTCGGTCGGAAGCTTTTCTTTAGAGCCGGAATGGCGCGGCGCAGACGCGTCACATCCGGTTCGCAAGAAAAGCAACCTTTGAGGCACGGATGCGCATCGACGAATGGCTTCGGTCGGAAGCTTTTCTTACGAGTCAGTTTATGAAAATCCGCATTCGACGGAAGGGCATCTGCCGATTGTCCGGCAAAAAGGGCTAAGCGGGTCCCCACCGATCGCGACCGGCATGCCAAGCCGCTCTGCCGCGTTTCGCGTGAATTGGAAGCGCGCACAAAAGTTGGCGCGCGATCTATGCCGCGCTCCGCCCCGCTCTTGCCGGGCGCCTTCATCCGTTTGCGCCGGCACGGTCCTCGCCCGGCTTCGTTTCATCCGTTTAACTGCCGCCGTCGGCAAGGTTAAGACCTTTTAGGGACCGCTATTTCGGCGATTTCGGAGCAAAAACGTCAAATAGAAGACGTTTGGGGCCGCTACTTCAGTCATCCGAGCAACAAGTGGCCCGACAGCCGAAAATAAGAGTCCCAAACGTACGCTAATTCAAGCGCCGAGCTGCCCCGCTTCAAATAGCGGACCCGAACGTCCGCTATTTGAAGGGCAGTCACAACCGGCGCGATCTTTTCAACGCCGGCACGCAGGCGCAGGCGACCTTTTCAAGCCGACACACGGCTAGGCGATCGTCCCTCGCGAACCGGCGGCTTGGCTTCCCTCCGATCAAGTCGGCGAACCGTTTTCCGCAGTTCGCATTTGCGGCGACGTCTGCTCCCCTAAACTAAGAAAAGCGTACATCGACGCATTTCGAGGATAAGCAAAACAGTCGGATTCCGAAACGTAACGGACGCCACGGCGCTTTTTTCGCGAAAATCGGCCGTTTTCCAAACGTAACGGACACCACCTGCGCTTATTTGCTCCGAATCGCCGTCCAAAAGGGGGTTTTTCGCCAAATAGGTGCGCCTGTGAGGCTCATTAGCGGCCGCCATGTCCGTTAGACACTTGGAACTGGGGCCCGTCCCGCCGCCGCCCCATGCTCGCCCCCCGCCCCAACTCCCGACGACGCCGGGCAGGTCAAACGGGCCGCTATTGGTGTGTCCCGCCGCCGGCAGCAGAAAACCCGCTCCGGTTTTGGCGCCTAAGCGAAGGTCGGGACAGACGGTCTTTTCTGCGCAAACCGAACCTTTTTGCATGCCGAAACGGCAGCGGAGCGGGAAGTGAGACGGAAAAGTTCCCGCTAATTTCGGAACTTTCCCGTTTGCGGGCAAAGTAACGGGAAAACCTCCCGTTATATTCGTCAAATCCGCGCTATTCATCGATAAAGCGTCATTATAACTGGAGCTTTTCCCGGTATTCCGAAACGACGCCACTAGAATAGCGAGTTAACTGGAGGTTTTCCCGTTCGTTCGATATTCGATTCCAACCGCCCGGCAAGATCAGGATACGCCCGACGTGGAAACGAAAGGCGCTGGTCGCCCCATGCTTTAGCGTAATACACACCTGTAAGGACGTAACGCTCGTTTTGCGCAACCTCGTCCCCTTCGCCGGCCGCCCCGCATCGGTAACGTATACAACGAGATCATCGGAAAGAAACCCAAGGAAAAGCGGGACAGCCTCTTCGCTGTCCCGCTCCGCTTTTGCCTAAAAGCGTCTCATTTCGCGCCGATTGCAATCCAGTTGACGATGCCGGACGGTTCGGGCGTAAACTTCGTGCGCACGACTTCGATGACGGCGCTTCGTTCGGTTTGCGCCTTCAGCGTCGCGTAGCACGCCGTATGATTCGTCATCGCCACCAGGACGAAGCCGGGCGTCGCAAACGGCTCGTCGAATACGACCTCCAGCTGCACCGTTTCGGCGTGCACGGGGAACTGGAACGGGACGACCCCGAATTGCTGCAGCGCTCCGCCGGAACGGGACGTCGTTTGCACCGGGGCGAAGTCCAGCTTGTCGGCGCCGATCGATCGGTCGGCCACATGCTCGCCCCGAACCGCGCCGTAAGCCGGTTCGCCCGAGCCGAACTCTTCGTTCGAAGGGCGGGGCGACGCATCCCGGTGCGGGACGGCCATGCCTCCGTCCGCCGTCAGGACGAAGCCCTTCAAATGATGCGGCTCGATCGAGCCCGGTTCGATATGGCGGCCGTGAATCGATCCGTCGCGAATATGAATCGCTTCGACGCTGTCCGACGCCAAAATCGCTCCCGTCACCGACCGCGATGCCAGCTTCTCCGACGTGATCGCCCGATTCGCGATTTTCTCCGTCGTAACGGTTTCGTACGCCAAATGTTCCGTAGCGACGCTTTCCGGCGCGAGCTGGCGCGACCCGACGGTGCCGTCCTGCAGCTTGCCGCCGGCGACGCTGCCGTCGGACAGACGTTCCGCAATCCAATCGACGCTGTCCAAATGATCGCTCTGGATCGCGCCTTTGCCGATATGCCGGCCCTGGATCGTTTCCGGCCGAATATGGCTGCCGTCGACGCTTTCCGCAGCAAGCGCCGATCCCGTGACGGACCCTTCCGCCAATTTCTCGGGCGTAACCGACCCGTTCGCCAGCTTCTCCGTCGTGACGCTTCCGGCTGCCAGCCGTTCGGCGTCGACGCTTTCCGGCGCGAGCTGGCGCGACCCGACGGTGCCGTCCTGCAGCTTGCCGCCGGCGATGCTGCCGTCGGACAGATGTTCCGCAATCCAATCGACGCTCTCCAAATGATCGCTCTGGATCGCGCCTTTGCCGATATGCCGGCCCTGGATCGTTTCCGGCCGAATATGGCTGCCGTCGACGCTTTCCGCAGCAAGCGCCGATCCCGTGACGGACCCTTCCGCCA
>NZ_JARBDC010000091.1:0-5925 GCF_036577625.1 Paenibacillus sp. GYB003
GAGTTTTATAACCATGAACGCTTTCAGAAAAAACTCGGCGACCGCTCTCCGGTTGAGTACCGAATGGCGATCGCCGTATAAATTAACCTCTTTTTTTACTGTCTACTTGACGGGGGTAAGACCACCCATCGTCCGTTTTTTCTTTAACCGCCTTCATCGTTAATGACGCTAACCGTCAACGCCAAAAAAACCGCAAGCGCTCGTTGCGCCGCGGCTTCCGGTGGAACGGCTCGACTTGCCGGCCGATTCGGTTATCCGGTCATCCGGACGTTCGCGCTTTTTTCCGGCGAATGAGCATCGCGGCGAACAGCAGTAACGGAAGCGCGATTTGAAAAACAGGGCTGATCGTATTGACGACGACGACGAGGCCGGTCCAAATATGGTACGTATAGTTCGGCGAAAGGAACGCGAGCGCGAAGATAACCGCTCCTACCGGAAGCACCCACTTGTTGTAGCGGATACCCGTTATTTTCTCCATACCGATCACCGCCCCGATATAAAACGAGGCCATCTTGACCCCCAGTCCGAAATACAGAAGCAGCGCGAACAAAATGTCGATTCTCTCGAACACCTTCATGAATTGAATCAGCTGCACCGTTTGCAGCAAAGGAAACGTCGCGTTGGCCGCGAGCACGGGTCCGAGGACCAAAATGTTGATTTGATTGACCGCGATCACGAACGCGGCTACGCCGGCGTAGGCGATCATGACCGCTTTGGACAAGCTCCTCCCTTTTTTCGCGAGCGGAAAAAAGACGAGAAACAGCGCCGTCTGCCCGAACGGAAACGAGACGATTTCCGGAAACGCGCTGGTCCAAACCGGTTTCCATCCGTCGTCCAGCACGGGAAACAGAAACTCCGGATGAATCAGCCCCGCCGCCGCGATCAGCCCGATAATGAGCGCATAGCTGACGGCCATGACCGGACATAAGGCCGTGCAGGTCCGGAAATGCACCTCCACGCCGTGCAGCGCAATCATCGCGATGACGATAATCGTGACGAACATAATAAAGAAAATGGGCGTTTTGACCAATAACGTAAGCACGGTCAGCTCGCCCAAATCCCGCAAATTCCGCGACGTTTCGTAAGCGAAATACAGGACGAAAGCGAGACCGACCGCCGTCCCGACCCACCTTCCGAGATAGAACCGGCACAGCTCGTACAGGTCGCGGTCCGGATGTCTCCGGTGAATGCCCAAATAGAGCAGCAGCAAAACGAAGCCGATCGCCGCCGCGATCCCCATCGCCATCCATGCGTCCTGCTTCGCCTTGCCGCCGAGCAAAAAGAGCGGCGTACTGCCGATTTCGAACAAAACGAGGCCGATGACCAGCTCGGAAACCTGGAGCGACGATCGGTTCACGGCGATTCGCCTCCGGTCGTGCCATTGTTGCCCGACTTGCCCACTCCTCCGTATTCGCCCTTCCTTTCTTTCTGCAGTTCGTCGAACGATTTTTGAAACAGCCCCGTACGCCGTACCGTCGCTTCCACCCGGTAGGTCAATTCCGTTCGCTCCAGCTCGTGTTCCCACTCGCCTTTGATCCGCTTCCACTCCCGCGGGTAGGCGCGATGCACCTTGTCGGCGAAACCGGGGAGATCGACCCGAAGCCGCTTGACCGCTTGCCATCCCGTCTCCATTTGCTGCCGGATGCGGCGCTCGATTTGCTTTTCCATCGCATCGGCATTCCCCGGCAACTTCAAATCGCGGGTACACGTGGATTCCACGACGATGCCCTTCGCTTTCACATGGATCGCCATCGTGTAATGGTCTCCTTTCTTTCCGGGCGTCACCCTTGTGCGCGCCGATTCGACGCGAAACGTCGCTTTTCCGCCCCCGCCATCCGAACCGGGGCAGTCGAACGACATGTTGGTCCCGTTCAGTTGGTCCGACAGCCAGGACAAGCCGAGGCTCTCCTCGCGGTTCATCCATCCGACGAGCCGGTCCCCGCGAAAGACGCCCAAGCGGGATAACCTCAGCTTGCCGGCCGCGGACGTTTTCTTGTAAATGTCGAGCGATTCCAGCTGCTTGCTTTCGCCGGCCAGCACGATCTCCGGCACTCCCGCTCCCCCGGCGTCGGAATTGATTTTCAAGGCGAGCTTGTACATCGACACGGCGGGAAATATCGATGTAAACCTTTCCTCCTTGCGCAGCATTTCCGCCATCGCCGCTCCCGGCAGCCGTTCCGGGGGCACGAATTTGGTCAAGACGTCGCTCGCCTTCTTTTCCGCCAGCAGCACGAGAACCGTTTCCCTCGAATCGGGATTGCGGAAAAACAGATCGATAATTTCGGAGATTCCCGCTTTGGCCGCCTCCTCTCCGATGACGAGCACGTTATTGTGCGCGAAGTACAGCAGCCTCGGATATTCCAGCTCGCTGGCGGCGACCGCCTCGCGAATCGTTTTCGCTTTGGTCGACAGCACATGAACGGTCGCTTGCGAGGCGGTTCCCCCCGAAGGCCCGCCGGTCCCGGTCACCATCGCCGACGGCACGACCGTTTGATATGTAACGACCCACTTCCCGTCCTCGCGGTCGAATCCGGTGGCGGTCGCAATTCCCAGATCGTTCAATTCTTTGCGGCTCCAGCAGCCGGACAGACATAAACAGGCGATCGCGATGACGCATAGCCGTCCGAACGTTCGCATGGCGAATCCGCTCCTTTTTCCGGCATGAAATATCAGCCGTCCTCCCGCGAAGGATCGGGCGGCTTCGGCATCTGGCCGGCTCCCTGCCTGGTCGCGTTAGCTCCGACGATCAGCTCCGGCCGGCGCTTCATCGTCCACCAAGGCGAGCGGACGAACAAGTCCTTCATGTTCGCGAGCCGGAAAGGGGCGACCGGCATGAAGTACGGAATGCCGAACGACCGGAGCGATACGAGATGGACGAGCAGCGGAATCATGCCGGCCATAATGCCGAACAGGCCGAGCGTGCCGGCCAAAAACATGAGGACGAACCGGATGAGCCGAACCGTCCCCGCCATATTGATCGTCGGCAGCACGAAGTTGGCGATTGCGGTAAACGAAACGACGATGACCATCGCTCCCGACACCAACCCGGCTTGTACCGCCGCCTGGCCGAGCACGAGCGCCCCGACGATGGAAATGGCCGGTCCGATCGCCCGCGGCATGCGGACTCCCGCTTCGCGGATAATCTCGAACGTCACCTCCATCAGCAGCGCCTCCATCAGCGCGGGCAGCGGCGTCCCTTCCCTTTGGGCGGCAAGGCTGATGAGAAGCGTGGTCGGGAGCATTTCCTGATGGAACGTCGACACGGCGATATACAGCGAAGGCAGAAGCAGTGCGATCAGGAAAGAAATAAAACGGATAATCCTCAAAAAAGACGCAAGATCGTAGCGCTGGTAATAGTCTTCGCTGGATTGGAAAAACTTGAAAAACGTGACCGGGGCGATCAGCGCAAACGGGGTCCCGTCCACGATGACGGCCGTCTGTCCTTCGAGCAGACCGCCGGCCACCGCGTCGGGCCTCTCCGTATTTTGAATCGTCGGGAACGGGGTCACGGCCTCGTCTTGAATGAGCTCCTCGATATATCCGCTGTCCAAAATGCTGTCCGTATCGATCGCTTCGAGCCGGGCGGTCATTTCCCGGACCACTTCGGAATTGGCGATCCCTTGGATATAAACGACCGCGACTTTCGTTTGCGTATATCGCCCGATCGT
Source organism: Paenibacillus sp. GYB003 (assembly GCF_036577625.1). Classification (NCBI taxonomy): domain Bacteria; kingdom Bacillati; phylum Bacillota; class Bacilli; order Caryophanales; family Paenibacillaceae; genus Paenibacillus; species Paenibacillus sp. GYB003. Next base: position 3,669 of record NZ_JARBDC010000091.1, read on the forward strand.
TTGCGTTTCCACCCTCAGATCGGGCGTTCGCAGCTTCCGCCGGAGAAGCGCCAAATTCGTCGACAGCTCCTCCGTGAAGCATTCCTTCGGACCGCGGACGACCGTTTGCGAGCTCGGCTCCTCGACCGCCCGTCGGGCCCCGCCCGGAAGCGAAACGGCGATCGCGACCGGTGACCCGTCGACAAGGATGACGGCGCTGCCCTCCAGCATGCGGGCATATACGCTTTCCTCGTCCGTAAGCGGCGTTACGCCGCCGAACGGAATACGCCCTTTTACGAGCGCGAACGCGGTTTCGGGGGAAACGGCTTCCCGCGACAGGGCGTCCGCCGCGTTTTCCAGCAATTCGATCAATTGCTTGCTGTCGACCAGCCCGTCGATATAGCAGACGGCGAATCCGCAAAAGCCCTCCTCCGCGTTCCACTCCCGAACGACAATGTCGGAGCTCGTCCCCATCGCATGACGGATGGCGGCGATCGTACCGGCCAGGGACGTACCGAGCGGAGACGGCGGAGCGGTCCGATGGCGCCGCCGACGTTCGTTTTGTTTTTCGCTCTGCCGGGCGCTGCCGCGCAATCGGTTGAACAAGCGGTCCCGCACTCCTCGCTTCCAGTTTCACCTAGTATGTGAATATTTCGGAATCCCATTCATCGCTCGGCCCCCCGGCGGATCGCGGATGTTTGCGCCGCCGTGCGCTTCACCCAAACGTCAGCCGCGGCCGCGACATATTGTGATAGGGAGCAGATTATAAGCAAAGGGATGAGTGCGCGATGAGCAAAACTAAACGGACGAACGCGGGACGCTATCCCGGCCCCGGAACGAATACGGGCAAGCGGCGGCCGCCCTCTCCATATTTGAACCGGTCCGAGGTGCGCGGCCTGCTCGGTCCTGGCGCTGCGCCCGGCTCCGGCGGTCCGGGGGCGGACAACCGCGGCATGTTCTCGTTTCTCGACCAATGGGGCGGCTTGGACGGAATCATGAACACGATGGGCAAAGTTCAGAGAATGATGCGAATGATCCAATCGTTCGGCCCGCTGCTGAACATGTTCGGCTCGTTCGGCTCGTTTTTCGGCGGCGGCAAAGCGTCCACGGCCGGCCTTCCGGCCGCGCGCCGGCCCGTCCGGCAGCCGAAGCGGGGGCCCTCGTCCACGAAAGGGACGCCGCCGCGCGTACGAAACGGTAACCCGCAAGGCCGTTAACGATTAACGGCGTTAACGCAACCTGCACGCGTTGGAAAAATACCGCCGGGGAATAAAGCTCCGGCGGTATTTTACCGTGTAAACCCATCCATCAACCTAGCGCCAAGCAATCGTTTTCGGGGCCGAATGCGGGGGTTTTGAAGATGTATCGAACTCGAACTCGTTCGTTAGCGATCGCCCCGGATTCAGGCTCCCTAAATCGACGTAAAGCCGGCCCCGCCTATCCGAAGGCGAGCCGGCTTTTGCCTTGTTGTGCGGATTTCACGCTCCGGCGATCGCGCATGTCCTCTACCTGCGAAACTTTCAGCAAACTTTCAGCCAAATTTCACGTTCGTTTAAGCATTGCGGGCTATGATGCCAATATCTCCCTATTGAACATCGATTCGAAACGAAAGGCGGAACGAACGATGAAACGTTTACGAACGTGGGTTGCCGGCACGATGACTTTGGCTTTGACGCTCGGCGGAGGCGTTTGGGCGCATCATTATGTTCAAGCGGCACCGACCGGCGACAATTCGCAACCGCAAGCGCAAACGCAAACCGACGGGCAAATCGGAAAACAAGGCAAGCGCGCGATGCCGGAGCAAGGAGACCGTTTTCGCGGCTTCCACATCGGTCCCGGCTTCGCCGTCACGGGCGAGCTGGCCGCTCTGCTCGGTACGACGAAAGACGAGCTGGCCCAAGCGATCAAGGGCGGGAAAACGATCGCCGCCATCGCCGCCGAGAAAAACGTCTCCGTCGACTCCGTCGTCGGCCTGCTCGTCAAAGCTCCGCTCGAGAAGCTCGACAAGCAGCTGGCGGATGGCAAGCTGGCGCAGGAGCAGTACGACAAGGCGAAGGCGGCTTTGACCGACCGTGCCACGAAGTTCGTCAACGGCGAAAGCGGCGGCAAAGCGGGGCTGCCTTTCGGCAAGCTCGACTTTAAGGACAGGGGCGGCGCGCACTTCGAATTCCGGCTGGCCGTCACGGGCGAGCTCGCCGCTCTGCTCGGCACGACGAAAGACGAGCTGGCCCAAGCGATCAAGGGCGGCAAAACGATCGCCGCCATCGCCGCCGAGAAA
>NZ_JARBDC010000092.1:0-252 GCF_036577625.1 Paenibacillus sp. GYB003
GGGGAAGTGATGAAGCGCCCTGTAGTTTTCAACCGGGGCCAGTGCGCAACACCAACCGGTGCTGTCTATATTATACCATATTTAGCTTAAAATTAAAATAAGTATGTACTAGCGTATAGACGAGTGAAGCTGTTTATACGTAGGTACATACTAAGCCAGTTTGATATCTTCAATGATCCATTTATCATTTTCTTTTAGAATCGTAATTTGCTGAAATAGGGATTGCATGACCTGCTTTTTTGTGGACTGTTC
>NZ_JARBDC010000093.1:0-39594 GCF_036577625.1 Paenibacillus sp. GYB003
CAAGAGGCTCTGTATTCCCAGCACAACACCTATCATGAGGCCTTCTGGTGACGGGCGGCCTCCACACTACAAAAAGTGACATTTTTACTGCTCAGTTAAGGTGACATTTTCACAGACGCTTGACACCGAAACTTTATCCGGACTCGATTATTCGAGAAGGCTGGAGTGCCAAATCCCGTTCCGGACCAAGAACAAAACCGCTGGAAAAGCACGCTCCGCCGAACCCTTTTTACTCGTGCGCATACCCGCCGGGCTCTCGCGAGCCGCCTTCGACTTCACATCGCAACGTTCCTCTCTTTGCTGTCCTTAGGCTAACGAACCCGACAATCGTTATCGTTGCCGAAAGCGGACGTTTGAATTTGTTTACGAACTCCGGTATCGCTATTGCCGGCAAAACGTATCGCTTTCTTCCACATTCAGCTCCATAGCGATGCCTGGATTCGTTAAAGTCGAAAAACGGTCGTTTTTCCCCAAATAAGCATCAACCGATTCGTTAGCCATCGTCCCGGTCCCGTCCGGTCGCCGGGGTGCGGCTGATTGTGGGAAACGAATGAAATAGAGGGACATGAATCGGACAATGGGTCATAGTTACGTCATCGTCTTGCCGCATCCCCAACCGTCCGCAAACGGAACGGAAAAGGTTACAAGTATATGGACATCTGTTCGCGGACGAAATAGCGGTAGAAATTCCGTTTTTCGAAAAGCCGGGCCATGTAACTCGCGCATCCGCGAATGGATTCCGCAATAGCGCGAAAAAACGCCCCCGCCGGCGGTTGCCGGACGCGGAGGCGTCTACGAAACGTCGAGCTTATTTCACGATCGCCCCGACCGGAATATCTTCGGCGACCGACGCCAGCGTCAGCTTGTCGCCTTCCGACGCGGCGAGTATCATCCCTTGCGACAGCTCGCCGCGCAGCTTGACCGGCTTCAAATTGGCGACCACGATCACCTTTCGGCCGACCAGCGCGTCCGGCGCGTAAAATTTCGCGATGCCGGAGACGACCTGGCGCTTCTCGTAGCCGAGATCGAGCTGCAGCTTCAGCAGCTTGTCGGCGCCTTTGACCGGCTCCGCGGCGATGACTTGGGCGACGCGCAGCTCCACCTTCATGAACTCGTCGATGCCGATCTCGTCCAGCCGCGGTGCGGCGGGCTCCTGCGCCTTCTCCGCCGCGGAGCCGCCTTTGGGCGCTTCGGCCGCCGGGGCCGGGGCCGTACCGCCCATCGATTCGATCAGATAGGCGATTTCCGGCTGCGCGTCCAGCCTCGGGAACAGCGTATCGCCCTTTCTCACCTTCGTTCCCGCGGGCAGCAAACCGAACGTACGAACGCTGTCCCATTCGGTCAGACGTCCGTCGCCGCCGATTCCGAGCTGCTCCCATATTTTGCGCGGCGTCCGGGTCATGAAAGGCTGCAGCAGCACCGAGACGATCCGGATCGATTCGGCCAAATGGTACAGCGCCGAGCCGAGCCGCGGTCGGGCCGCTTCGTCTTTGGCGAGCGCCCAAGGCTGCGTTTCGTCGATATATTTGTTCGTCCGGCCGATCAGCTGCCAGACGGAGGCGAGCGCCACGGAAAACTCCAGCTTCTCCATCGCCTCCTCCATTTTGTCGACCGTCTGCATGGCCAGCTCGCGCAGCGGCGCGTCGTATTCGGTGGCGCCTTCGACCATCGGCTGGATCTCGCCGCCGAAATATTTGTCGATCATGACGACGGTCCGGTTGAGCAGGTTGCCGAGGTCGTTGGCCAAATCGAAGTTGATCCGCTCGATAAACCCTTCCGGCGTAAAGACGCCGTCCTGCCCGAACGGCACGTCGCGCAGCAGGAAATAACGAAGCGCGTCAAGTCCGTACCGCTCGATCAGCAGCACCGGATCGATGACGTTGCCTTTCGATTTCGACATTTTCCCTTCCTTCGTCAAAAACCAGCCGTGCGCGAACACTTTTTTCGGCAGCGGCAGGTCGAGCGCCATCAGCATGATCGGCCAATAAATCGTGTGGAAGCGGATAATATCTTTCCCGACCAGATGAACGTCGGCCGGCCAAAACGAACGGAATTTGGCGTCGTCCGACATATAGCCGAGCGCCGTAATGTAATTGGAGAGCGCGTCGATCCATACGTAGATGACGTGCTCCGGATGGCCCGGAATCTTGATCCCCCAATCGAACGTATTGCGGGATACGGCCAAATCTTCAAGCCCCTGCTTGACGAAGCTGATCATCTCGTTGCGTCGCGTCTCGGGCTGGATGAAATCCGGGTTTTCCTCGTAATAGCGCAGCAGCCGGTCGGCGTATTTGCCGAGCCGCAAAAAATAGTTTTGCTCCTTCACTTTCTCGACCGGGCGCCCGCAATCCGGACATTTGCCGTCGACGAGCTGGCGCTCCAGCACGTACGATTCGCACGGCGTGCAGTACCAGCCTTCGTATTCGCCCAAATAAATGTCGTCCTGGGCGAGCAGCCGTTCGAATATTTGCTGCACGACTTTCGTATGGCGCTCCTCCGTCGTGCGGATAAAGTCGTCGTACGAAATGTCCAGCTTGCTCCACAGCGCCTTGATCCCGGTCACGATCCCGTCGACGAACGTTTGCGGCGAAACGCCTTTCTCGGCCGCCTTGCGCTCGATCTTTTGCCCGTGCTCGTCCGTTCCCGTCAAATAGACGACATCGTAGCCGCGCAGCCGCTTGTAGCGCGCCATGGCGTCCCCGGCGACCGTCGTGTAGGCGTGGCCGATATGCAGCTTGTCGCTCGGATAGTAGATCGGGGTCGTCAAGTAATACGTTTTGTTGCGTTCGCTCATGATACTCGGCTCCTTCGTTCGATTTCTTCGGTTTGCTGCTGCAAGAAAACAAAAAACTCCCGTCCTCATGGGACGAGAGTCGAATGCTCACGCGGTACCACCCAAATTCCCCCGCCGACGATGCATGCGGCGGAGCTTTAGCCAAGTCCGTTCGGACTTGCTCCCGTAACGAGGGCGTGCGTCGCGGTCTGACGCGGCCGATAACGGACGGCCGGCTCGACGGCGATTCCTCCCGGACCATATTCCGCGGCGCTTCTATGCCGGCTTTCACCCGACCCGGCTCTCTGCGATAAAAACGGTACGCGTACTCATCCGTTCAATGGAAATCGTTATGAAGTTACCCCTATTCTATGCAAACCGGCCGCGCCGTGTCAAGTCGCCCGCTCCGTGCCGGACGAACGGTCTTCCGCGCGCGGCGGCACCGGATCGAAGCCGCCCGGATGAAACGGGTGGCATTTGCAAATCCGCTTCACCGCCATCCAGCTTCCTTTCGCCGGCCCGTAGACGTCGATCGCCTCCAGCGCATACGCCGAGCAGCTCGGATAAAACCGGCAAGTCGGCGGCTTGAGCGGGGAAATCCATTTCCGGTAAAAGCGGATCGGGAGCTGCAGCGCCCGGCGGGCGACGCGGGCGCCGTCCGGCTTTGCGTTCGGTTGTTCCTCCATCGCCGAACCTACCTCCGTCCGTTCGCATCTTTACCGTAATGATAGCACAACATGCGTCGGAAGAACAAAAGAGCCCGCCCCGCACGGACGCAAGGACGCAAGGTCGCCCGAACGCATGAACGGATGAACGGACGCGCGTCGTCGCTTCGGCGAACCGGAGCTTCCGGCGCACAAAAAAACGGCCGCGAATGGTCGCAGCCGCCTTTCCAAGAAAAAATCCGTCATTTCGGCACTTCGAATACGCGGTACAAATCGTCGATAAGCAAATTCGCCGCCTTCACGCCGCCCGCCGTATTCCAGATCGTATCGTTCACTTTGAACGCCTTCTTGTTTTTTACGACGTTCAAGTTGTTCCACAGCGGATCCTTCACCCAGTCCTCTTCCATCTTCGAAGCTTTTCCGTCGCCGGTTTCGTACGTGAAGTAGAATAAAATGTCGCCTTCCATGTCCGGGATCCGTTCTTTCGTAACGTCGTCCGCGAACGTGTCTTTGTTTTGCTTGTCCGGGCGGGCGATTCCCGCTTGCTTGAAAATGACGCCGGCGAACGTATCGTTGTAGTATATACGCGCCGTGGCCGGCATGAACCGGACGAGCGACACTTTCTGCTTGAGCTTGTCCCCGGCTTTCGTCTTGAAATCCGCCAGCCGCTTGTCGAAGTCGGCGAGCACTTTGTCGCCTTCGGCTTTTTTGCCGACCGCCTCGGCGTAAAGCTTGAAGTTCACTTTCCAGTCGCCGCGCAGCTCGGCCGAATAAACGGTCGGCGCGATTTTGGACAGCTGGTCGTATACTTTCTCGATCCGCATTTTGTTGCCGATAATGAGGTCCGGCTTCAGCGCGGCGATTTCTTCGATATTCGGCTGGCTTTCGGTGCCGACGTTTTTCACGCCCTGCATCTCGTTTTTGATGTGGTCGTACCACGGGTCGCCGACCCACGATTTGACCGCGCCGACCGGCTTGATGCCGAGCGCCAGCAGCGCTTCGGTCCCTTCGTTCGTCAAAATGACGACGCGCTGCGGCGGCTTCGGAATCGGCGTTTCGCCCATCGCGTGTTTTACCGTATAAGCGGTGCTCGTCCCCGGAGCGGCTCCGGAAGCGCCGCCTGCGGGCGACGGTTCCGCCGCCTTGTTGTCCGAGCAGCCTGCAAGTATGACTCCGGCTCCGAATACGGCCGTCAAAATAACGGATCCGAGCCGGCTTTTGATTTTCGACATTCGCTATTCCCCCTCGATGTATGTATAATCACTCGCTGTCGATGTCGTGAGAATGATTATCATTTCCAGACTCAAATGTTACACATTGTCGAAGTCGTTGTCAATATCGATTTTTTCAGTGAGAATGAATATCAAATTCATTGACAGAAAGAAGCCGATCCCCTACACTGTTTCATGTAACCTACATCTCGCACGCATCTAAAGAAAGAGGATTTATATGCAATCCGTTTTGAACGGCGCGGCCTGGAAGCTGACCGGCCTCGCGGCCGCCCTTCTGCTGCTCGCCTTCGCGCTGTACGCCAGCATCGTTTACGGCGTCATCGGCACGAGCTGGCGAACGGCCGTCGACGCTTACTTTCATTATAACGGCTCGAACGAGCATATCGCGATCCGGCAGCTGCGCGTCCCGCGCGCGCTGATCGCCGCCGCCGTCGGCGCGAGCCTCGGCATCGCCGGGACGCTGCTGCAGGCGCTGACGAAAAACCCGCTCGCCGATCTCGGCCTGATGGGCATCAATTCCGGCGCAGGCCTCGCGATCGTATGCGCGGTCACCTTTTTCTCGGTCAGCTCGCTTCGTGATTATACGTGGATCGCTTTCATCGGAGCGATTGCCAGCGGGATCGTCGTCTACATACTCGGTTCCGCCGGCAGGGACGGCTTGTCCCCGCTCAAGGTGACGCTCGCCGGAGCGGCCGTCACCGCGCTCGCTTCGTCGATGATACACGCCTTGCTGCTTGCGAACAAACGCAATATGGAGGAAGTGCTGTACTGGCTCGCCGGCTCCGTTCAGGGCCGCAGCCTCTCCCTGCTGGGCGACGTGTTCCCGTACATGGCCGCGGCGTGGCTCGGAGCGTTCGCGATAGCCGGTCCGATGAATACGCTGCTGCTCGGCGACGACGTCGCCAAAGGGCTCGGCCAACGCACCGCGCTCGTCAAGGCGGCGGCCGGAGCGATCGTCATGACGCTGTGCGCGACGTCGGTCGCCGTCGCCGGGCCGATCGCCTTTATCGGGCTCGTCACGCCGCACCTGTGCCGCTACCTGATCGGCGGCGACATTCGCTGGATGACCGTCTACTCCGCGTTCGTCGGAGCGATTCTGCTCATCGCCGCCGATATCGCCGGCCGGTTCGCGGCGATGCCCGGCGAAATGCCGATCGGCGTCATGACCGCCCTGATCGGAACGCCCTTCTTCATCTATGTCGCGCGCAAGGGATGGTCGGGCAAATGAGCAAATATATTTCCGTACGGATTAAAGCGCTTCGCGCTTCCGGTCTGATGGAAAAGCGGACGCTGATCGCCGTCGCCGTTCTCGTCGTCGTATCGTTTGCAGCGGTCGTCGCGAGCGCCGCGATCGGCTCGCTGCGGATCAACCCGCTATCCGTCGTCCGGATTTTGTTCGGCGGCGGCGACCAGGCCGAAGCGACGGTCGTGCTCCAGTTTCGGATGCCGCGAATCGTCGTCTCCTTTTTGGTCGGCATGCTGCTGGCGGCGTCCGGCGCCGTCCTGCAAAGCATGATCCGCAACCCGCTCGCCTCGCCGGACATTATGGGCATTACCGGCGGCGCTTCGGCGGCCGCGGTCGCCTACATTACGTTTTGGCCGCTGGCCAGCGTCCGGTTTTTGCCGCTCGCCGCCATGCTCGGGGCGCTGCTCGCGACGGCCGTCATTTACGTACTCGCCTGGAAGAAGGGCGTTTCCGCGATGCGGCTCGTCTTGATCGGCATCGGCATCGAAGCGGCGATGAAGGCGGCGACGACGCTCATGATCGTCCGCAGCGAGTTTTATTCGTCCAGCAAGGCGCTCACGTGGCTGACCGGCACCGTGTACGGCTCCAACTGGACGAACGTGCTCGTCCTTCTGCCGTGGACTGTCGTCATCGTGCCGCTCGCTTTCTTCATGGGCCGGACGCTCAACGTCCTGCAGCTCGGCGACGATACGGCCGCCGGCGCGGGCAGCCGCATCGACAGGGACCGGCTGCTGCTGCTCCTGCTGTGCGTCGGAGCGGCCGGAGCGGCGGTCGCCGTCGGCGGCGCGATCGGCTTCGTCGCCCTGCTGGCGCCGCATGCGGCGCGGAAGCTCGTCGGCTCGTCGTTCGGCGGTCTGCTGCCGGTGGCTGCGCTGCTCGGCGGCATTATCGTCGCCGCGGCCGACTTGATCGCGAGAACCGCGTTCGCTCCGCTCGATTTGCCGGTAGGCATTTTTACATCGCTCATCGGGGCGCCGTTTTTCCTGTATTTGCTGTATAAAAACCGCAACGCCTGACCGGCGTTTCCATATACTCAATCGGGGAGAGATTGTTGATGAAATCGATCGAGACGAAATCGCTCACGCTGTCGTACGGCGAGCAGCCGATTATCGAAAACCTCGACCTGTCGATTCCGAAAGGACAAATTACCGTACTGATCGGCGGCAACGGCTCGGGCAAATCGACGCTGCTCCGCTCGATGGCCCGTCTGCTGAAGCCGGACGACGGTGCGGTGCTGCTCGAAGGGGCGCCGATCGCCAAAATGTCCACCAAGGACGTCGCCAAGCAGCTGGCGATTTTGCCGCAAGGACCGACCGCTCCCGAAGGGTTGACCGTGCTGCAGCTCGTCAAGCAGGGCCGCTATCCGCATCAAAGCTGGCTGAAGCAATGGTCCGAGGAAGACGAGCGGATGGTGCGCCGCGCCCTGAAGGCGACCGGCATGGACGACCTGGCCGAGCGCGCCGTCGATTCGCTGTCCGGCGGCCAGCGGCAGCGCGCCTGGATCGCCATGACATTGGCGCAGGGGACGAAGACGATTTTGCTCGACGAACCGACGACCTATCTCGACCTGACCCATCAAATCGAAGTGCTCGACCTGCTGTTCGAGCTGAACGAGCTGGAAAACCGCACGATCGTCATGGTGCTGCACGACATCAATTTGGCGTGCCGGTATGCGCACCATATCGTCGCCGTCAAAGACAAAACCGTTTACGCCAGCGGCAGCCCGGAGCATATCGTAAACGAGCATCTGATCCGCCACGTGTTCGACATGGAATGCCGGGTCGTGCCGGACCCGATATTCGGAACGCCGACCTGCATTCCGCTCGGAAGAGGTCGGAGCGTCGCTTCCGGAGCGAAGGCGGGCGTATCCGCTTAAGGAGATTCGCCAATGAAATTGCCGATACCCGACATATAACTTCGGCTTCCCCGCATTAGAGGACCTCCCGGCGAACGGTCGGAACGACAAGGTTTCCGGACTCGATTCGTACAGGAGGTTTTGCCGTGACAACGGATAAACGATTTCGACAAATGCTGGCGAATATACGCAGGCATTCGTTCGCCGGATGGGATTTTTCGTATTTAACCGAGACCGGACGTATGGGAAGCGGGCCGCTTTCCTGGTCCTACGGCAGCATGGCCCTCCCCCTCGTCCGGGAAGCGAAGACGCTGCTGGACATGGGGACCGGGGGCGGAGAGCTGCTGTCCAAGCTCGCCCCGTTTCCCGAACGAACGTTCGCGACGGAATGCTATCCTCCCAACGTTCCGATCGCCCGAAAACGGCTGGAGCCGCTTGGCGCGGTCGTCGTGCCGGTCGAGAACGACGACGCTTTGCCGTTCGAAGACGGCCGATTCGATCTGATCTTGAATCGGCACGAATCCTACTCGGCGCGGGAAGTCAGAAGAATCGTCGCGGAGGACGGCCTGTTTCTCACGCAGCAATCCGGCGGGCTCGATTGCCGCGAAATCAACGCAGCGCTGGGCGTTCCGCTCAATCCCGAGTTTCAGCCGTGGGATTCGGACACGGCGGCGGCGGAGCTTGAGGCGAACGGCTTCGAGATTTTGATGCGGAAAGAGGAATTTCCGGTTCAGCGCTTTTTCGACATCGAATGTCTGCTATCGTACTTGTCGGCGATTCCGTGGCAGGTTCCCGGTTTCGCTCCCGAAGCGTACGCCGAATCGCTATACGACATCCATCGGAGCATGGAACGGAAAGGCTTTTTCGATGCGACTCAGCATCGCTTCATCCTGAAAGCCCGTCCGGTTTAACAAAGCGAGCCTTCCATATCGGAAGGCTCCTTTTCTTGCTGTAGTCAGCCGCGAATGGAATCGCCCCGCCTCATGCCCGAGGCAGCGTAACGGTGAACGTCGTCCCGAGCCCCGGGGCGCTTGCCGCCTCGATCGAGCCGCCGTGGGCCGATACGAACTCCTTCGCGATCGCCAGCCCGAGCCCCATGCCGCCTCCGTAACGCGTCCGCGCCTCCTCCGCCCGGTAAAACCGGTCGAACAGGAACGGCAAATGCTTGCTCTCGATCCCGATTCCGTTATCGGCGATCACGATTGTCACTTGGCCGCCCTTCCCGTTTCGGCCGGGCTGTTCCTCGACGACGATCCGAACCTTCCCGCCTTCCGGCGTATAGCGAACCGCGTTGACGAGCAAATTCAGAAACACCTGGGTCATCCGGTTCGGATCGACGTCCGCCAACGGTTGACCGTCCGTCCCGTCGATCGCCACCTTGATCCGCTTCGCTTCGGCGTCGGGGGCGATTCGCTCCGCGATCCGTTCCAGCAAGGCGCGCATATTCGTCGGATTCCGTTCGAGCGGCAGCTTTCGCGCCTCGGCCAGCGACAATTGATGCAGCTCGTCGACCATCCGCGTCAGGCGGATCAGGTCGTCCTGCAGCGGGAGCAAGCGTTCCGGCTCGACCGGCTCGCCGCGCTGCTGGAACAGATCCAGCTTGCCGCGAATGATCGTAAGCGGCGTCCGCAGCTCGTGCGCGACGTCGGCGACCAAATTTCGCCGCGCCTGCTCGGTGCGCAGCAGCTGGCCGGACATGGCGTTGAACGACTCGGCGACCGTTCCGAATTCGTCCTTCGCCGCCACCCGCGCCTGGATGCCCAGCTCGCCTTTCCCGAGCCGATCGAGCACGGGAATGAGCTGCCGCAGCGGCGCCGTAAGCCGCTTGGATACCAAATAGGCGACGATCAGCGAAACGCCGGCGATCACGATCGCGCCGACAAGAAGCAGAAACGTAACCGAGTGGCTGATCCCGATGCGCATGATCGAAACGGAGGCCGCCTCCGGGTCGTGATAATAGAGCAGACCTATCGTTTCGGCGCCCGCCTCCACGTCGGCGCGTATGCCCAACCGGTATACGGCTTCGTCGACGGCGTCTCCCGCCCCGAACAGCTTCCTGCCATCGGGCGACAGGAGCAAAATGGTGACGGTCGGGTTGCGCCGGATCATCTCGTTAACCGCCTCGGATTGTCCCACCCCGTCCCACGATTCGCCGTTTTGTTCGTAATAGGCGGCGAAAAGCCGCGACCATTCGCGGGTTTGTTCGCTTCTATCGATAATTTGCACATGCTCGAGAATCCCCTGCACGACGAACAGCGTCACCAGAACGAACAGGACGCTCATCGCGACGATGATCGAAGCCATCGCCGCAAACAGCTTCCTTCCGACGCTCATGTCCGGTCACCGAAACGGTAGCCGAAGCCGTACACGGTTTGAATATATCCGGGATTCGCCGGATCGTCCTCGATTTTTTTGCGAATCCGGCTAATATGGGCGTCCACCGTCCTCTCGTCGTTCAGCATGTCGTCTTCGAGAGCCGACTGGAGCAGCTGCAGCCTGCTGTATACGATGCCCGGCCTCGCGGCCAGCGTCAGCAGCATTTTGAACTCCGTCGGCGTCAGCTGAATTTCGCGCCCCCTTTTCCAAACGCGGCATTGCGACTCGGAAATCGACAGCTCCCCCCGTTCCAGCGTCTGCCCGGCCGCCTCGTAGCCGTCCATGCGACGCAAAACCGAACGGATTCGCGCCGCGAGCTCCCTCAGCGAAAACGGCTTGGTCAAATAATCGTCGGCCCCGACCTCCAGACCGATCACCTTGTCGCTTTCCTCGGCGCGGGCGGTAACCATAATGATGCCGACGCGGCTTATGCCCCGAAGCTCCCGGCAAACCTCGATGCCGCTCATCTCCGGCAGCATCCAGTCGAGCACCACGACGGAAGGCTTGGTTTCTTTCGCCTTGCGCAGCGCTTCTTTCCCCGTGCTCGCCGTGACCGTATGGAACCCTTCCTGGCGCAAAAAAGGCTCCATAAATTCCAGCACCTTTTGCTCGTCGTCCACAAGCAGCAGCGTATGATTCACGTTCGTTCCCCTCTTTCCGGCAGCCTCGTTTCCATTCATTATACATAGTCTTCGCCGGCAATAGGGAAAATTCACGGGAAACGCAAACGATCGCAACACGATCGCAACATGTTCGGCGAAAAGTTCAATGAAAGCGCAACGGTTCGTCAAAAGTTCGCAACATCGCTTTGCTACAATAGCCGGTATACAGCGACGATGCGATGCCGTCGCCATTCGAAGGAGGACGTATGATCGTGGAAACCAACCATGTCCAAAGCGGGCGCGTACCCGTCTCGCGCTATATATACCTCGGCTTGTCCTGGGGATTCGTCGCCTGCATCGTCGTTCAAGCGTTCATCGCCGGCATGGCCGTATTCGGCGATCCGGCGCAGTGGCACAGCCACGTCGTCTTCGTGCATCTGTTCGAGTATATCCCGCTGCTCATGCTTCTGTTCGCTTTCATCGGAAAGCTGCCGGCCGCGCCGAAATGGCAAAGCTTCGGACTGTTTCTGCTCGTTTTCTCGCAATACATGACGGCCAACTTGCCCGGCGCGGGTGCGCTGCATCCCGTCGTCGCGGTCGCGCTGTTCGGGCTGTCGGTATCGGTCGCGAGACGCGCCGCCGGCTTTTGCGCGAAGTCCGCGGAAACGGGCGCAAGCCGGTGAGCTTACCCGGATGGACCGGGCGAAACGATCTTCGTGACGGAGGTGATTGCCGTGAAGACGCTGCTTGTCGTTTTATTCGGCTTGATCGGCGGATACGTATTCGGAATCGTGTTGTCCGAAATCGTCGGCATCGTCAGCTTTTTGTTGTTCGACCGTCCGGTCGGCATCAAGTATTTCCCGTTCGTGCTCGCCGCGCTTTGCGCCGTCGTCGGAGTCGTTGCGGTTCGGCGCAGGACGGGATCGGCCAAATGAATCGGATCGAAGCATACGAACGCCCGCCCGCTCGAGTCAAGGATCGAGCGGGCGGGCGTTTTCTTTGTGATGCAGCCAAAGATCGAACAAAAACCCGTTCCCGTTACGAAAGCTTATAGAAGGCAGTCGAAAAACGGATGCCGATACGACCGGAAAGGATGCGTCCAAATGAACCGACATACGATCACGGAACAGCATATGATTCAGGAGGCGGCGCTGTTTCAAGCGATTTATCCGGTATTCATCGAAGAGGTCGACCGGATCGAAGCGACCCGCGGCAAGCTGAGCGAATTTCAGCTGATGCGCGCGGCCGCCTGCTCGAAAGACGTTATGGGCAACCTGAGCTGGGAACGCCGCCAAACGGTAAACGCCATCTTTGAAGCATATATCGAAATTTATCGGAAATACGGACGGGAGAGCGCGGACGAATGGGTCGTTTTGACGTTCGGCAGCAGCCGCAAGGCGATCGTCGAACGCGGACGCAAGTTCGCCGGGGAACGGCCGCAGACCGGCGACCCGAACGTGGAGTCGAGAATCGAGGAGCTGTCCCGGCTTTTGCTCGAGAAGGAAGCCGAGCTGCTGTGGATCCATCGCGAGCTGAACCTGCTGCAGGGCATGATCGCCCCCGGCCCGAAACCCGAAGACGGCGCCGAATGACTCCGAATCCCCGCAGCTTCGCCGCCGCCCGGCCGGCTCCCTTCATGCGGCAAGCGCGACTCCGAACGAAAAAACGCCCCGAACCCGGACGGGACGGAGCGTTTGAATGAAGAACGGGATCAGAACGCGATTTCTTTGCCTTGCTCGGCGGACTTGTAAATGCCGCACAATATTTTCATCATTTCGACGCCGTCGTCGACCGGGCTGATCGGCGTTTTGCCGGTCAAGCAGCAATCGACGAAATGGTCGATCTGGTTTTGGAACGCTTCCTTCACGTTCAAGCCGAGCGAATTGACCTGCGGCGTCACGTTCAAAATCGTATCGTATTTCTCGGTGACGATCGCCAGCTCCGGCTCGATTTCGCAACCGCCCTTCGTCCCGTACAGCTTGGCGGACACTTCGTTTTGCTTCGCGTGCAGCGTGAAGCTGACGTCGACCATCAGCGAGGCGCCGTTTTCGAACCGGACGATCGCGTTCGCCAAATCTTCCACCGTATTTTTCGAAGCGTCGTAATCCGCCGCCTTGTAAAAGTTCAAATGCTTCACGTTCGCCCGGTTGCCCAGACGGTTGTACGTATTGCCGCTGATCGACTTCACTTTCGGACGGCCCATCAAGTACCAGCATACGTCGATCATATGGACGCCGAGATCGATGAGCGGGCCGCCGCCGGAGCGGGCCTTGTCCGCAAACCAGCCGCCCGGATTGCCCAATCGGCGCAAGCAGGACGCCTTGGCGTAATAAATGTCGCCGAAGTCGCCGTTGTCGATAAACTGCTTCAGCATTTGCGTGTTGGACGCGTACCGGCGCACGAAGCCGACCTGCACCAGCTTGCCGGTCCGGCGCACCGCCTCCTGCACCCGCAGCGCTTCCTCCACGGTCGTGCTGAGCGGCTTCTCGACCAGCACGTGCTTGCCCGCGTTCAACGCCTGGACGGCCAGATCGGCGTGCGTATTGTTCCACGTGCAGACGCTGACCGCTTCCAGCTCGGAGTCGGCCATCATGTCGGCGATGCTCGTGTACACGTTGGCGAAGCCGTACTTCTCGGCCAAGTTTTTCGCGCGCTGCTCGTTCAGATCGCAGACGGCGTACATGTCGACGTTCGGGTTGTTTTTATAGGAGCCCATATGCAGCTCGGAAATCGAACCGGCCCCGATTACCCCTACTTTCAGCTTGCTCATCCCTCGCACTCCTTTAGGCATGCTAATTCGAATATCCTTCTCTAGGATAGCGGAGATGCGGAAGGGAGACAACCTTTATTTGCTCACAAATACCCTAAAATGACGCCGGCCGTTTCCTCGATCGCCTTGTCGGTCACGTCGATGACCGGACAGCCGATCCGCTTCATGATCGCATGGGCGTATTCGAGCTCCTCGGATATGCGCGCCAGTGTCGCGTATTTCGCCCCGTACGGCAATCCGACGGCGCGCAGCCGCTCCGTCCGTATTTTGAGCAGCTGGTCCGCGTCCATCGTCAGACCGACGACGCGGTTGCCGGGAAGCTGCAGCAGCTGCTGAGGCGGCTTCACCTCCGGCACGAGCGGGAAATTGCCGACCTTGTACCCTTTGTGCGCCAAAAAGATGCTCAGCGGCGTTTTCGACGTGCGCGACACCCCGATCAGCACGATGTTCGCCTGCATGAGCAAATTGGAGTCGCGGCCGTCGTCGCATTTGACCGCGAACTCGATCGCTTCGACGCGCCGGAAATAGGCGTCGTCCATTTCGTGCAGCAGGCCGGGCTTGCGCTTCGGCGAATCGTTGAACGTATCGATGAACGCCTGCATCATCGGCCCCATAATGTCGACGGCGCGTACGGAAAGCCGGATCGATTCCTCCTTCATCATCTCGCGCAGCTCCGGCTGGACGAGCGTAAACGCGACGAAGCCGCCGCTTCGCGCCGCCTCCTCCACGACCGCCTTCACTTCGTCTTCGTTTTTGATATGGCTGACCCGCTTGATTTTCACCTGGTGCGCGTCAAACTGCCGGATCGTCGCCATGACAACCGCTTCCGCCGTCTCGCCGACCGCATCCGAGCAAATGTAGATGAACTGCTGTCGTTCCACGCTCATTTCCGTTCCTCCCACGTTTACGTATCGATGGCGCCGGTCATGCCGACGAGCAGCTTCGTCATCGTCGTCTTCGTAATGCGTCCGACGACCTCCCATTTGGCGGGATCGTCCGGATGACGGACGACGACGGGCAAGCCGTCGACCTGATGGTGAATCATTTTGCGTCCGGCGTCCAGCACCGTATCGTCGGGCGAAACGGTCACGACGTTCGGATGCCGGGTCATGACGAGACCGACGGGCATCGCGGAGGCGCCGGGATTGCCGAGCGTCACTTTCAGCAAATCTTTGCGCGAGATGACGCCGGCGAGCGCCCCCGAATCGTCGGCGACGATCAGGCTGCCCACGTTTTCCATAAACAGCGTCACGACCGCGTCGTTCACCGTCGCCGACTCGCGGATGACGACCGGCAGCGACTGGACGTCCTTCACCTTCATCATGGCGATGCCGGCGGCGCCGGGCTCGTCCCGGGTCGACGCTTGCCCCGGAAAATATCCGACTTTCGGCTTCGCGTCCAAATGGCCGAGCATGACGAGCAGCGCCAGATCGGAACGAATCGTCGGACGGCTGAGCTGAAGCATTTCCGCGATTTGTTCGCCGGTGATCGGCGCGTGCAGCCGCACGAGCCGAACGATTTCCAACTGGCGTGGCGATAACTGCATGACAGCCCCCTTCTCCGAACGGAAGCCGAAAGCGGTTTGCGCTTTCGGCTCGTTCGACATTGTTATCTATTATGTTAGCTCGGATTTCGATCCATTTCCAGTGCGCCGCGAAAAGTTCGGCCGGACGGCGATCAGGACGCGTCCCTGCCGGCGGTCCAAGCCGGCTCGCGCTCCGCTTCGCCCGGCCGCGGGGCCGTACCGAGCGCGAGGCGCGCCTGCGCGGCCGCGATGCGGGCGAGCGGAATGCGGTACGGCGAGCAGCTGACGTAGTCGAGGCCGGCGGCGTGGCAGAAGAAGATCGATTGCGGATCGCCGCCGTGCTCGCCGCAAACGCCGGTTTTCAGCTCGCGGCGCGCCGCCTTCCCTTGATGCAGCGCCCATTCGATCAGCCGGCCGACGCCTTCGCGATCCAGCGTCTGGAACGGGTTGTGCGGCAGCAGCTTATGGTCGACATAATGGGTCAAAAACTTGCCTTCGGCGTCGTCGCGGCTGCAGCCGTACGTCATCTGCGTCAAATCGTTCGTGCCGAACGAGAAGAAATCGGCGCATTCCGCGATTTGTCCGGCCGTCAAGGCGGCGCGCGGCACCTCGATCATCGTGCCGACCTTGAAACGGCACCGGTCCGCCTCGCCGCCGAGCACCCGCTCCGCCGTACGCTCGATCCGTTCCCGCAAAAAGCGCAGCTCGTTGACGTGCCCGACGAGCGGCACCATTACCTCGGGAACGACGGCGACGCCTTCCCGCAAGCAGGTCAGCGCCGCGAGAAACACCGCCTCCGCCTGCATGTCGTATATTTCCGGGAACAGCACGCCGAGCCGGCAGCCGCGCTGGCCGAGCATCGGATTCGCCTCGTGCAGCGAGCGCACCTTGCGCAGCATCGCCTCGAGCTCGCGCAGCGACTCGCGGCGATCGTTCGCGGCGGCCCCTACGTCCGCGGCGGCGGCGTTTTCGGCGGACAGCTCGGCGATGCGCTGGCGCAGCTCATCCGCGTTCGGCAAAAACTCGTGCAGCGGCGGATCGAGCAGCCGGATCGTGACGGGGAGCCCGTCCATCGCCCGGAACATCCCTTCGAAGTCGCTCCGCTGCATCGGCAGCAGCTTGGCGAGCGCCGCCTCCCGCTCCCGCTTCGTCTCGGCCAAAATCATCTCGCGCACGGCCGGCAGCCGGTCCGGCGCCAAAAACATATGCTCCGTGCGGCACAGTCCGATCCCCTCCGCGCCGAATTCGCGCGCTTTCGCCGCGTCGGCGGGGTTGTCCGCATTCGCCGCGACGCGCAGCGTGCGGATGCCGTCGGCCCACTCCAGCAGCTTCGCGAGCTCGGCGGACATGTCCGCCGCGCGGAGCTGCACTTCGCCGCGGATGACCCGGCCGCTCGAGCCGTCGATCGACACCGCCTCGCCTTCGCGAATGACCGCGTCTCCCGCGCGGAACTCGCGCGCGTCGAGGTCGATGCGCGCCTCCTCGCAGCCGCATACGCACGGCTTGCCCATGCCGCGGGCGACGACCGCCGCGTGGCTCGTCATGCCGCCGCGGCTCGTGAGCACGCCTTCGGCCGCCAGCACGCCGTGAATGTCCTCCGGCGTCGTTTCCGCGCGGACCAGGATGACGCGGCGGCCGGCGCGCGCCCATGCTTCGGCCGTATCGGCGTCGAAGACGGCGATGCCCGTAGCGGCGCCCGGCGAGGCCGGAAGGCCGGTTGCGACGACGTCGAGCCGTTCGCCTTCCGGTATGGCCGGATGAAGCAGCTGATCCAGATGCCCGATCTCGATGCGCGCGATCGCCTCTTCCCGGGTCAGCAGTCCTTCCTCGACGAGATCGACGCTGATTTTCATCGCCGCCTGGGCGGACCGTTTCCCTCCGCGCGTTTGCAGCAAATACAGCTTCCCGTGCTCGACCGTAAACTCGATATCCTGCATGTCGCGGTAATGGCGCTCCAGACGCTCCGCCGTCCGCTGCAAACTTGCGTACACGTCCGGCATTTGCCTCGCCAGCTCGGCGATCGGCAGAGGCGTACGGACGCCGGCGACGACGTCTTCGCCCTGCGCGTTCGTCAAATATTCGCCGAACAGCGTCTTTTCGCCGGTCGACGGATTGCGCGTGAACACGACCCCGGTCCCGCAATCGTCGCCCTTGTTGCCGAACACCATCGCCTGAACGTTGACCGCGGTGCCCTGCTCGTCCGGAATCCGGTTCACTTTGCGGTACACTTTCGCCCGCTGGTTGTTCCACGAACGGAACACCGCTTCGACGGCAAGCCGCAGCTGCTCCGAAGCGGACTGCGGAAACGGCTTCCCGCATTCGCCCGTGATCAGCGCCTTGTACCGGTCGACGAGCCGCTTCCAGCCTTCCGCGGGGACGTCGCGGTCGTGCTCCGATCCCGTTTCGCGCTTCAGCTCGTGCAGCAGCTTCTCGAAACGGATCGGCTCGATGCCGAAGACGACGTTGCCGAACATCTGAACGAGCCGCCGGTAGCAATCGTAGGCGAACCGCTCGTTGCCCGACGCGGCCGCGACGCCGCGCACCGTCTCGTCGTTCAGTCCGACGTTCAGAATCGTGTCCATCATGCCCGGCATCGAGGTGACCGAGCCGGAGCGGACGGAGACGAGCAGCGGGTTCGCCGCGTCGCCGAACGTCTTCCCTTGCTTGCGCTCCAGCTCGCGCAGCGCCGACTCCGTCTCGGCCATCAATCCGTCCGGAAGCATGCCGCCGCACGCATAGTACGCGCGGCACGCCTCCGTCGTAATCGTAAAGCCCGGAGGAACGGGCAGCCCGGCGTTCGTCATCTCCGCCAGGTTCGCTCCCTTGCCGCCGAGCTCCGCCTTCATTCCCGCGTTGCCTTGCTCGAACGATTTCACCCAGCCGGCGCCCGCGCCGGCCGGTATACCGCTTTCGCCCGCACCGGCGGTGCCGCCGCGGCTCGTATTTGCTTTGCCGTCAATCATGCTCCGTCTCTCCTTGTCGCGGCCCTTTCCGGCATGAATCTTCCCGGCAGCAGCCGTACAAGACGGTTACCTTTTCGGTTTCGACTTCATCAATCCAACGACCGCAATGCTGACAAATGATGAGTCCCAACTTCACGCTTTGACCGATCGATTTCATGCCGGTTCGCCTCCGTCATTTGAATTAAGATATACTGCTTTCGATAAAGCTTAAAAAAACCTTATATAATACATACCATATAAATAAATATGACGCAATATATATTTGCGCCGGTTTTTTGCGCGAGGATCATTCCCATCTATACGCAGCAAGGCGGCAAAACAGAACGCGCACACAAAAAAATAGCCGGACGGCCGCCGCCGTCCGGATCCATTATGACGTCATATTAGCGAATGGCTTCCGCATCCGCGTGAATGCGCAGCTGATTTTCGGCGAATTCCCGGTACATCGGGTGCGAGGCGATCAGCTCGGCGTGCGTGCCGATTCCCGTCACGACGCCTTTCTCGATAAATACGATGCGGTCGGCGTCGACGACGGTCGACAGCCGGTGGGCGATCACGAGCGTCGTCCGCCCGGCCATCAAATTGTCGAGCGCCTGCTGCACGGCGATTTCCGACTTGCTGTCGAGGCTCGACGTCGCTTCGTCCAGCATGAGCAGCTTCGGATCGCGCAGCAGCGCTCTCGCAATCGCGATGCGCTGCCGCTGGCCGCCCGACAGCTTGACGCCCCGCTCGCCCACTTCCGTCTCGTAGCCGTTCGGGAGGTCGCGGATAAAGCCGTCGGCGTAGGCCATTTTCGCCGCGTGCTCGATTTCCGCCTCGGACGCTTCGCGGTCCGTTCCGTAGCAAATGTTGTCGCGAATCGTTCCCGCCACGATCGGGCTGTCCTGCGAAACGTAGCCGATCCGTTCCCGCCACCCCTCGAGCGACAGCTCGCCGATCGGCTCCGCGCCGAACCGGATCGTTCCCCGCTGCGGCTCGTAGTAGCGCTCCAGCAGCGAAAACAGCGTCGTTTTGCCGCCGCCGCTCGGACCGACGATGGCGGTCACTTGGCCCGGCTCGATCGTAAACGTAACGTCGCGCAGCACCGGCTCGCCTTCCTTGTAGCCGAACCCGACGCGGTCGATCGCGATCGGCAGCTCCCGGTCCGCGACGGCTCGGCCGGTTCCGTACCGTTCCTCGTCCGATCGGAGGGTGGCGACGATTCGTTCCGTAGCCCCCATCGCCTTCTGAAACTGCGTGAAAAACTGCGAGATTTGCGTCGCCGGCATGACGATCTGGAACAAGTAGAGCAAAAACGCCACGAGCTCGCCGGCCGTCATCAGTCCGGACGACACGCGCACCCCGCCGTAGCCGATCAGAGCGACGACGAGCCCCATGACGACGAGCATCATGACCGGCGTGATCCACGCCTGCACTTTGCCTTCGCGCACGCCGTACCGGTACAGCTTCTCGATCCCTTCCTTGCCGCCGGCGTATTCGCGGCTTTCCGCGTTCGACGATTTGACGAGCCGGATTTCCGACAGCACCTTGTTCAATACGGCCGTTAAGCCGGCCGTTTCATCCTGCATCCCTTTCGAGATTTTGTACATTTGCCGGCCGAGCGGAGCCATGATCGCGACCGTGACCGGGATTGCCAGCAGCATGACGAGCGTCATTTTCCAATCCATCGCGAGCAAGATGACGACGGAGCCGATCATCGAGATGACGCCGTTCAGCGTCCCGGACAAATGCTCGGCAATGAGCCCGCGCACGATGCCGGTATCGTTCGTCATGCGGCTCGTCAGCTCGCCCGTTTGGCTGTTGTCGTAATACGACACGGGCAGCTTGAGCAGCTTGCCCCACAGCTTGTCGCGAATGCCGGCGACGATCGCGTGACCCGACCGGCTCAGCAAATAGATCGACACGCCGCCCGCCGCGCTTTGCAGCAAAAAGGCGACGACGAGCATGACGATGTGGGCCGGCTGCAGCCGGTCGAGCGAGAAGCCGTCGACCAAGTTTTTCGTAAACAGCGGAATGACGAGACTGACGCCGGTGCTCGCCAGGCTGAGCAGCAGGGCGGCGGCCAGCTGAAGCTTGGGCGGGTTCGCGCCGCGAATCAAGGCGAGAAACTGCCGCCAGTTGCCGGTCGCCGGGTTCGAAGCGTTCGTTTCGTTCGACGGGCTCGTCGGGCTCGTCGGGTTCGTAGGGTTCGTCGGGCGGATTGGGTTCGATTTCATGTCCGTTCTCCTATCTGTTGGTTGTCGTTTGTGTTCTACGGACAGCTTACAGGCCGACTATGAACTGAATATGAACGGATCGGAAATCGGACGAAGCGGACGCGAACGCGGGAGGGCGAACGCACATACAGATAAGATAAGACCATAACGGGAGAGATGATGCATGAACGGGGAAAAAAGGCGGAGGTCGCCCGGAGACGCGGAGCCCGGTTTCGATTGGAGACGGTTCGAGCAGCTGTTCGACGACCTGTTTCCGAATGCGATACCCGGTTTGAAGGACGGTTCGTTTTCGAAAATCGGCCAGTTTGTGCGAAGCGTCATGGACCGCGCGGTGCCCGGCGAATCGGCGGCGCCCGTGGCGGGGAGCGCCAAAAAGACGGGGCTGTTTCAAGCGGAAATGACGGAAACGAGGCGGTACGTGAAGGTGCGCATCCGGATACCGGATTACGTCGATCCGCGCAAGCTGCAGCTGTTCGTCAACGGCGCGGCGCTGAAAATCGAAGGGCCGCTCGGCAACAGGCAGACGTTTCCGCTGCCCGCCCCCGTCGTCCTCAAGTCGATGGAGGCGGACTATCGCGACCGGGCGCTGTATGTCCGGCTTACGAAAAAAAGCGGCTCGGGGTATAAGGAAATTTACGTCCGTTACCCTTGACCGCTTTCGCCGGTTCTTTATGCGACTAACGTTTTGCCCGAGGGATCGACGTCGTAACGTACCGATCCTTCAGCTGCGTCTTGGCGATGAACAGCACCTGTCCCAAATGCTCGGAAAAATGGCAGCCGATTTGGTTCAGCACTTCGAAGACGGTCGTTTGCTTGCCGCGAACGTCGACGCCGCGCAGCCACTCCTCCGGCTTCAGCTTCTCGAGCGCTTCCTGCAGCAGACCGATCGTCCGGTCGACCGATTCGAGCAGCTCCGGCTTCGAGAGCGCAACGCCGATATCGAACTCGGCGTCCCGATCGCGCGTATCCGGTTCGCCGAATAGATTCGACAATATGCGCTGGCGGGCGTTGCCTTCCAGATGGACGACCAGATTGGCAATGCTGTTGTCCTCTTCCCCCGGGCGCCAATTCAGCTGCTCGTCGCTCAGCTGACCGATCGCCGCCTTGAGCCGTTTGCCGATATCGGCGAACTTATGCTCCAGAAACGTTTTGGACAAGCCGTAAAATTCGCTCCCCATTCCGATCGTCTCCCTCACGTCTATGTTAGATTTCCCAATTGTGCCATTCCCGCTTCCGTTTCTCGCTGAAATTCAGCCAGTGAAGCGTTTTGTCGTACAGCTCGCGCTTGCTTTCGCCGGACGAATACGTATGATCCGCCTGAAACACGAGCTCCATGTCGCATTGTCCGTACGAGCGCATCCAGAACAGCTTCTGGTACAGCGAGCAATAATCGGCCGGAATGACCCGGTCCGACGTGCCGTGCGCCAGGAAAACGTCGCCGGAAAACTTGCGGATTTGCGCGAAGGGCTGATGCGCCGACAGCGAGTCGAAGAAGGCGGGGCGCAGCGTGTAGCCCATATAGTCGGCCGACCCGTAACGGACCGCGTCGTCGTACGTGTTTTGCCCGACGATGCGCAAAATGTCGTTGAACGGATGGGCGACGGCCGACCAGAGCAGCAGCGTCTTGACGCGCCGATCCTGCGCGGCCGTGAGCAGCGCGACCGCTCCGCCCAGGCTGTGGCCGAGCAGCGACACCCGGCCCGCATCGACATAGTCGATATCGAGCGCGTAATCGAGCACGGTGCGGGTTTGCTCGATCATCGAGTCGAGGCCCCCTTCGCCGTAATCGCCCGTGCTTTCGCCGCATCCGGCGTAGTCGAACCGCAGCACCATGTAGCCGGCGGCCGCAAATTTGCGCGAAGCGCCGACGAACAGCCGGTCGACGCCGATCCGGTTGCCGATGAAGCCGTGACATATAACGATAAGCGGACATTGTCCCCCCTGGTTCCCTTTGTTTTCCCCCGCCGCGGCCGGGTAATGCAAAGTCGCTTTCAGCTCGTTTGAACCGTATCCGATCGTTAATGCCCGTTCCATCTGTCCGCTACCTCCTTGGCGGCCGCCGTTCGACTTCGAATAGCGCCCCCGAAAATTAACTTATAATTCCTATGTGTTTACTATGAATTAACTGTATCACCTCATTTTGCTTCTGTCAACGTTTATTCGATCCGTTCGGCTTGGCCGCTTCCGATGCGTTTGCCGCTAGTTATTCGTGTACGATTCGCTCCATATGTCCGCGAACCGTTTCTTCGACGCTTTCGTCGAACGTGCTCGGCATATGGAAATAGTATGTCGATAATACCGGCTCGTATCCGCCGTATCCGATCTGCTCCTTCGTCGGAACGTAACCGATCATTCCGTTCGAATACGGCACGGGCAGCACCGCATTGCCGGAAATCCGCTTCAGGAACAGGCCGTACTCGACGACGACTTCGGCGTTCATGGCGAGCAGCGACAGCCCGTCGCCGATATCGAGCCGGCTCATCTCGAGCGTCAGCTTGTCCGTTCTTTCGTCCAGCATCGCCAGCATGGCGGCCGCCCATTCGTCGTACGGCGGCTCGCCCTTCGCCGCCGTTCGCTCCAGCTGCCCGCGGTCCGGGAGCGGCTTCAGCCGGAGCGGCACCGACACCGTTTTCCACTGCAGCGCGGCCGGCTTGACGGGCTCCGTCCCGCCGTCCAACACATCGGCGACCGTATCGGCCAGCTTGGCCCCGAAGTAGTCGATGATCGCGTAATCGTCGGTCAATTCGGGCGGAGCGCTCGCTTTGAAAATGTTGATGTCGCCGCAGGCGCCCTGCAAAAACAAGCAGACCGCCCCGCCTCCGAGCCGCCGCTCGAGCGCTTCCATCGCGGCCCCCGTGAATTCGGACGACGCGCGGTTTACGGTCGTCGTCACCGGGTGGCAGGCGTAATGGACGACGACCGCCTTCGTTGCTCCGGAACGGCCGCGGACGCGCAGCACGGTTACTTCCGGGTCCATCGGCCCGTCAAGATTCGGCCCGCCGAAAACGCGGCCGTTTTCGTATTTGCGGCGCTGCACGCCGATGGCGGACCGGCCGGAGCCGCGTTCGAGCGTCGCCGGCTCCGCATCGGCCGCGGCTTGCCCGACCGCCTCGATGAGCTTGTTTTCCAAAAACTCGACATAGTCGGCGTCGGCCCGACCGAGCAGCCGGTGAAAGCGGAAGCTCGTCTGCGGACCGGAATGGCTGTGCGTCGCGTTCAGCAAAATCGCCCCCGGCTCCAAACCGAACCGTTCCCGCAGCTTGGCCCGAATATGCGGAACCCGGTCGGAGCCCCACCACAGCAAATCGGCGGAAACGACGACGGCGCTGCGCGTTTCCCCGTCGTCCCCCCGCTGCCTCATATAAAGCGCCCTCAAATACAGCCGGCTTTGTACGCCGTCCATCGGCTTGTTGTCCCTGACCGCGAATCCGGCCAGCGGCACGGGCTTTTCCGGCGTAATATCCGTCTTGGCGGTCCCGATTTCCACAATCATGCGCAATCTCCTCCTCGTCGAATCCTGATACGTTATGCCCACATCATATCGCCGCGGAGACGGCTCGCGCCTGCCAAACGATGCCTTGCGCCGGACATTTTCGGAGGAAGATCGGTCAGTCCGGACTGAACGTAATTTTGCGCCCGAGCGCGTTCGTCATTTGCTGCGCGTACGTTTCGAAAATCGCTTTCCCTTTGTGCGCTTCGAGCAGCTCGGCCATATAGACGGGCCATTTCGCCGAATTTTGATCCTCGAACAGCGTCTTTACGTGCATCGCCCGCATCTCTTTGCGGTAGGCGCCGATATCGAGCCCCGGCGGGGGCGCCACGTTCGTGCCGAGCTCGTACAGCTTGAGCGACTTGAACAGCCGCAAAATGGCCCTATCGTGCTCCGTCTCGCGCGGATCGACCAGCTCCAGGCCGATCGGGGACGGATCTTTCACTTTGTAGGAAAAAGCGCTCCCCCATACTTCCGTAAAATGGCCGTTCGCGACGATATCTTTCTGGATCGCTTCGGGAATGAGCGTAATCCGGTTACCCTCTTTCTTGTAATGGACGTTTTCCTTCCCGACGTTCGCCAGCAGCCAGCCTTCGGGGCTCGCCAAATAATCCAAAATTTCGATCGTGCGCCGCGCCTTCGCCTCGGACGTTTTCGCGCCGATCAAAAACGGGATTCCCGGCAGCGGGGCGTAGGCGACCGGGATATCTCCGGCTATATGGAACGCCTCGAAGGCGACGTTTTCGCCGCCGGTCATCTCGCGCATTTTCTTTTGCACGCTGCCGTTCGAATGATCGAAGGCGATGTCGCGCACGTTGCTGAAAAAAATGCCGACCTTCCCCTGCTGCACTTTGCTGATGTTTTCTCCCGCTTTATTTTTAAACCAATCGGGGTCGATAATTTTCATATTCATCATGTCGCGAATGTCGTCCAGCACCTTCGCGGTCCGCTTGTTCGTGCCGCTGTCGACGAACCGGTTCACCTCGTCGATGAAAAAGCCCGGCGTCAAGCCGTTTTTGAACCATTGCGGCATATCGTTCGGAATCGCCATGCCGGAGCCGGTCGTCGTATAGCCGTACGTGTCGTTTTTGCCGTTGCCGTCCGGATCGCCGAACGTGAATGCTTTCATGACGGCGATCATTTCGTCGTAATTGGTAGGCACTTTCAAGTTCAGGGCCGGATCTTTCCGGTTCAGCGCGTCGATCCAATCTTTGCGCACGTAGTACGCGCCGTAATACGCTTTGGAAAACGGCACCGGCGCCCGTTTGAACGTATGGTGCACCTGATACCGCCTCAGCTCGTCCTGGGTCACCCACTTGAAATAGTTCGGCATGTTTTGCGGCGTCACGTAATAGCTCAAATCGGCGGCGTCGCCGTCGACGATGTAGCCGTACGACTTCGAGCCGTCGGCGTGAAACAGATCCGGCGCGTTGTCCGAGGCGAGCAGCTCGTTCAGCTTGCTCGTATACATGTCGCCCATCGGCATATAGTCCAGCTTGATATCGACTTTGAATTTGTCTTCGATCGCTTTTTTGATAAAATCCTTGCCCCCGGTCGGCAGGCTCGGACCGCTCGACGGGATGGCGATCATCCAGTGCAAGCTAAGCTTGTCTTCCTTTTGCTCCGGCGGCGGCTTCGCCGGCTCGGGCGCCTGACCGGCCGGCTCGGCGGTCTGCGGCGGCGATTCGCCGCAGCCGGACAGCGCGAGCAGGGCGGCGGCGAGCAGCGGCACGGCGACGGCGGCTCTGCGCGGCGGCTTAAGCGGCTTGATCATTTGCGGCGGATACCTCCTTTCGGACGCGAAAATGTCCATGATCCCTTTTCGACGGCGCCGCCCGTTCTCCTGCCGGCAGCGCGGAAAACGGGCGGCGCTGACGAGCGAAAACCGTCGGCCTCCGCAACGTAACGGACGCCACGGCGCTTATTTCGCGAAAATCGGCCGTTTTCCGGCCGCCATGTCCGTTAGACACTTGGAACTTGGACCCGTCCCGCCTCCGCCCCATGCTTGCCGTCCGCTCCAATTCCCGACGACGCCGGCGCAGATCAACCGAGCCGGTATCGCCGTTACCCGCCGCCGGCAGCTGGAAACCCGCTCCGGCTTTGTAGATCGGGACGGACGGTCTATTCTGTGCAATAGTTGTGCCGAAACGGCAGCGGAGCAGGAGCGAGACGGAAATGCTCCCGCTAATTTCGATCGTTTCCCGTTTCCGGGCAAAACAACGGGAAAACATCCCGCTACATTCGTCCATACCGTGCATTTTGCCGATTCGGCGCCATTTTATCGGGAGCTTTTCCCGGTATCTCGACACGACGCCACTAGAAGAGCGATTAACGGGAGGTTTTCCCGTTCGTTCGATAATCGGTTCCAACCGCCCGGCAGGATTAGGATAAGAACCCGAAAAGAAGTAAACTCTATACCATTATAAAAAAAGAAAGGCGCGCCATCGAGCGCACCTTTCTCCGTAGCCGGCGGCCGGTCAGTTTTCCGCCTTGAACTTCAAGTCCTGCTTCAAAGCCGCCGCCACTTGAGCCGCATAGCCTTCGAACAATCCTTTGCCCTGGTATTTGGTCATCAGCTCTTCGCGGTATTTCGGCCAGTTCGACACGTCCTTCTCTTCGAACAAAATTTTGTTTTGGTACGAATACAGCTGCTTGCGGAAAGCGGACAGGTCCATTCCCGGAATCGGCGCCAAGTTCGTGCCGAGCAGCGTATATTTGTACCCTTTAACCGTGTTCGCGATTTGACGGTCGCGCTCGGTTTCGTTCGGGTTCACGTATTCGAGTCCGAGCTTGCTCGGCGAAATCGTCGGGGCGCTGAACACCGAGCCCCAAATGTCGAGGAAGCTGCCGTTGTCGGTAATGTCTTTTTTGTACGCCGCCGGGTCGACGACGACTTTGTTGCCTTCCTTCTTGTAATGGACGCCGGCTTGACCGTAGTGCGTAAGCAGGAATCCTTCCTCGCCGGCGAGCCAATCGAGAATTTCGATCGAACGCTGAATTTTCGCCTCCGACGCTTTCGAGCTGATCATCCATGCGTTGCCCGGGAGCGCCTCGTAGCCGATCGGATTGTTCGGCGCGATGTTGAACGGCACGAATTCGGCCGGCTGGCCGGTGACGTCCCGCGTCTTTTTCTGAACGCTGTTCGGCGTATTTTCGAAGACGGCGTCGCGCGCGGTTGCGTAAAAAATGCCCGCTTTGCCTTGCTGCACCTTCTCAAACTGTTGGCCCGGCTTGTTGAGGAACCAGTCCGGATCGACGACCTTCAAATTGATGAGCGCTTTCAAATCGCTCAGTACGTTGCTCAGGCGAATGTCGCTGGCCGTATCGATGAATTGGCCGTTCTCGATAATAAATCCCGGAGCGAGATTGTTTTTGATCCATTCCGGAAAATCGCGCGGAATCGCGTTGCCGTTCGCCGCGGCCGTAATGCCGAACGTATCGTTTTTGCCGTTGCCGTCCGGATCGTTGAACGTAAACGCCTTGGCGACGGCGAGATACTCTTCGTAGTTGGTCGGCACTTTCAGCTTCAGGTTCGGATCCTTTTTGTTAAGCGCGTCGATCCAGTCTTTACGGACGTAGTGCGAAGCGAACTGCTCGCGGTTGAACGGAATCGGCGCCCGCATGAAGACGTTTTGGATTTGGTACCGCTGCATTTCGACATCGTTGATCCAATATTTGAAGTAGTTCGGCATTTTGGCGGACGTTACCCATTTGGTCATATCGGCCGGAATTTTGTCGAGAATGAATTTGTTCGAGGCGGTGCCGTCGATTTGGAAAATGTCGGGAATATCGCCGCCCGCGACTCTCGTATTCAGCTTGGACACGTAGTCGGTCCCCGGCGACATATAATCGAGCTTGAGCGTGACGTTAAACTTCTCTTCGATCGTTTTCAGGACGAAATCTTTCGATTTATCGGGGAGCTGCGCGCTCGAATTGCCGACCATAACGAGCCAGTTGAGCGACAGCTTTTCTTTGCCGTTGTTCGTTCCGTTGCCCGAGTCCGCCGGCTTCTCGTCTTCTTTGTTGCCGCATGCGGACAATACGAGTGCGGATGCGATCGAAAGCGCTGCCAATTGCTTTAATTTTTTCATACGTGGACCTCCCTGTGCGAGTGTCGAACTGGTGCCGATTGGAAACATGTCTGCAACCGGTTGCATAATACCAATAAAAAATATTTGCGTTTTCATTGCCGAAATAGCGATGCGAAGTCGTTCAAATTCCGAAAGGACACATCACCTCCCGAATCGGGTTAACGGTTATATTCGGACGAACGCGAATAAACCATTATTTAACTGTATAATACATGTATTTAATGCTGTATACAACATTTATACCACGTAATCGGCAAGAAATCTACTTTTATTTCAACAATTCCGTCATTTCGCGCAATTTCGCGCACAAACCGACACGACCGTACCGACGGGTCGCGGACGCGCGCGGCTTGCCGCATGCGCCGGACCCGCCGCTTACGGCGAAACGGTCGGAGGCGATTCGGACTCATTCCTTCGGCCTATTTACCGTAACGCGACTGCGTCTTCCGCACCGGACGAAAACGGTTCGGCGGACCGTTCCCGGACGGGAGTCGCTTCCGTGACGGCCCGTTCCTCCACCGCCCGTATGGCCATCCGGGCGACATCGATCACGCGGCACGCATAGCCCCACTCGTTATCGTACCACGCGAGCAGCTTCAGCTGACCGCCGCTCGCCGCGATCGACAAGCCGTCGATCGTCGCGGTACGGTCTGCGCCGATATAATCGGACGACACGAGCGGCTCGTCGCTCCAGCCGACGTACGGACGAAACGTTTCGCCGGCCGCGGCCGCTTTCAGCGCGGCGATCGCGTTGTCTCTCGTGACGTCGGCGCGAAGTTCGAGCGTCATGTCCGCGAGCGATACGTTCGGAACCGGCACGCGCAGCGAAACGCCTTCCACAACCGGCGCCAGATGCGGCAGCACGCCGGCCAGCGCTTTGCCGATCCCCGTCGTCGTCGGAACGATCGACTGCGTGCACGCCCTCGCCCGCCGCAAATCTTTATGCGGATTGTCCAGATGGTTTTGATCGTTCGTATACGCATGGACCGTGGTCACCCATGCCCGGCGAACGCCGTACAAATCGTCGACCATGCGCAGCACCGGGGCGACGCAGTTCGTCGTGCACGAAGCGGCGGATATCAGCTTGTGACGCAGCGGATCGTACTGCCCGTCGTTCGCCCCCATGACGACGGTCCAATCGAGATCTTTGCCCGGAGCCGTCACGATGACCGTCTCCGCTCCGCCCGCCATATGCTTCGCCGCTCCGGCGCGGTCGGTAAATTTCCCCGTCGCGTCCAGCACGACCGTTGCGCCGACGCTTTGCCAGTCGATCGCTTCCGGATTTCGTTCCGCGAACACGCGCACCGTGCTTCCGTTTATGACGAGATTGCCGTCGCATGCGGTTATTTCGGCATCCCAGCGGCCGTGAACGGAATCGTATTTGAGCAAATGCGCGATCGTATCGGCCGGATGCGACGTATTGATCGCCCGAACCGTCACGCCGCCTTCGCCGAACGCGCGCCGTATCAACAGCCGGCCGATTCTCCCCAATCCGCTTACGCCAACGCCTATTGACATATGTTCATCCTCCCGGTTCGTTTTATAATACATACTATATCATAAATTAGTACGTTTTAAATAGGTTTTATTTATCATTATTGTGTCATATTTATCAAAGGGGCTAGACCCGGTCCGCCGCCGAACTTCTCCCCGCTTTGCCGCCAAAGCGCCAAGTTGACAATCGAACGGGTTCATTGTAATGTGAGAAGAGAACCGAATCGCAGCAACACTAGGGGTGCCCGTGCGGCGGGCTGAGACGAAGGTAGCGACCTTCGGACCCTTCGAACCTGATCTGGAGCGATACCAGCGAAGGGAAGTGGCGAGCCATCCGATACTTGACCTTATTCGATCGAGCATCGAACGCGAAACCGCCCTTGCCGGCGGTTTTTTTCTTTATCTCGCACCACTCGTACGGAAGGGGGCTCGGAAAACGGCCATGGATACGGAAGAAAGGACGAGCCGGTATTCCCGGCAAATGCTGTTTAAGCCGATCGGCCCGGATGGCCAGCGCGCCTTGGGCGAACGCGCGGTGCTGATCGTCGGCATGGGGGCGCTGGGCACCGTGCTCGCGAATCATATGGTGCGGGCCGGCGTCGGAACCGTCCGGTTCGTCGACCGGGATTACGTCGAATCGAGCAACTTGCAGCGGCAAATGCTGTACGACGAAGACGACGCCGCCTCTCTGACGCCGAAAGCGATCGCGGCGCAGCGGCGGCTGTCGCGCATCAACTCCGGCGTCAAGCTGGAGGCCGTCGTCGCCGACGCGACCGCAAGCAACATCGACGAGCTGATGGACGGAATCGATCTCGTGCTCGACGGCACCGACAATTTTCAAACCCGCTATTTGCTGAACGACGCGTGCTTCAAATACGGCGTCCCGTTCGTCTACGGCGGCTCCGTCGCTTCTCGCGGAATGAGCGCGATTTTCGTGCCGGGCGAAACGGCGTGCCTCCGCTGCCTGATCGAGCCGACGGAAAGCGCGGGGGAAACGTGCGATACGATCGGCGTCATCGCTCCGATCGTCGACATCGTCGCCTCGTATCAAGCCGTCGAAGCGCTCAAGCATTTGGTCGGCGATTCGAAGTCGCGTCGGCCGTCATTAGCGACGCTCGACGTTTGGCATAACCATTATTATGAAATGAAGCTCCCTCCTTCCCGCCCGGATTGTCCCGTATGCGGCGGAACGCATTACCCGGCGCTCGATATGACGGAAGAGGCCGGCGACGCGACGTCGCTGTGCGGACGGGAGACGGTGCAGATCAGGGCGCGGGGCTCGTTCGACCTCGAGGAATGGCGCATCAGACTGGAGCAAGTCGCGGACGTGCGCGCGAACCCGTTTCTGCTGAAAGCCGAGCTGCCCGAAGGCGAGCGGCTCGTCCTGTTTCCCGACGGGCGGACGCTCGTGCAGGGCACCGAAGACCCCGTCCGGGCGAAAACGTTGTACGCCCGCTACATCGGCATGTAAATAACCGACATACAGGAGGAACGCGCGATGAAAGACTTCAAACTGTACGCCATCACCGGCGAACAATTCCACCCCGGCCGGCCGCTCGCGGAAGTGATGGAGGAAGCGATTCGCGGAGGCTGCGACATCATCCAGCTGCGCGACAAAAAAAGCGCGAAGCGCGACGTGCTGGCGAAGGCGCGAACGCTTCGCGAGCTGACGCGGCGATACGGCGTCACGTTCATCGTCAACGACCATATCGATGTCGCGCTGGCGGTCGACGCCGACGGCATCCATCTCGGCCAGGACGACCTGCCGCTTGCCGAAGCGCGCAAAATCGCTCCGGGCAAAATCATCGGCATTTCCACGCACGCGATCGAGGAAGCGCGGCAGGCGGAACGTGACGGCGCGGATTATATCGGCGTCGGCCCCGTTTTTCCGACGAAAAGCAAAGAAGACGTCGTGGCGCCGGTGACGACCGAATACGTGCGGCAGGTCGCCGCGGAAATCCGCATCCCGTTCGTGGCGATCGGCGGCATCAAGCTGCACAACGTCGATCAAGTGCTCGAGGCGGGCGCAACGCGCATTTGCGCCATCAGCGAAATCGTCGGAAGCGCGGACGTGAAACGGACATGCGAATCGTTTATCGCGAAAATCGACGCGGCGGCCGCCGCCCGGGCCGGTTCCCGTCCGGCGCCGTCAACCTGAATCGTGGGAGGCACAGCCCGATGAACATCGTCGTAAACGGACAATCGCGTTCGACCGAAGCCGGAACCGTGCTCGAACTGCTGAGCGAGTACGGCCTGGAGCGCAAAATGGTCGTCGTCGAAATCGAAGGCGCCATCGTGCCGAAGGAGCAATGGGCGCAGACCGCGCTGAAGGACGGCTTGCGGATCGAGCTCGTTCATTTCGTAGGAGGAGGATGACGCGCATGACGCAAATGCCGAACGATCCATTCGTAATCGGGGGAACGACCCTCACGTCCCGCTTTTTTCTCGGAACCGGAAGATACCCGAACCCGTTCGTGCAAAACGCGGCGATCGAAGCGTCCGGCGCGCAGGTGCTGACGTTCGCCATTCGCCGGATCAATCTGGACGCGCCGGAGGACGACGCGATTTTGCAGCATTTTGAAGGAAAATCGTTTACGTATTTGCCGAATACGTCCGGCGCGGGCAACGCCGACGAGGCGGTCCGCATCGCCCGGCTCGCCCGCGCGGCCGGCATCGGCAACTGGATCAAGGTCGAAATCAGCGCCAACGAAAAAACGCTGCTGCCCGACCCGATCGAAACGCTCCGGGCGACGGAGCGGCTCGCGGCCGAAGGGTTCGTCGTCCTCCCGTACACATCGGACGACCCGATCCTGTGCAAACGGCTCGAGGAAGCCGGCGCGGCTGCGATTATGCCGGGAGGGGCCCCGATCGGGACCGGGCTCGGCATTTTGAACCCGTACAATATCGGCCTGATCGTCGAGGAAGCCGGCGTACCGGTTATCGTCGACGCCGGACTCGGCTCGGCCCAGGACGTCGCGCAGGCGATGGAGCTCGGCGTCGACGGCATTTTGATGAATACGCCGGTCGCCAAAGCGAAAGACCCGGTCAAAATGGCGCTGGCGATGAAGCTGGCGATCGAAGCCGGCCGTCTCTCCCATTTGGCCGGCCGCATCCCGAAGAAGCGGTACGCTTCGGCCAGCAGCGGCCTGGAGCAGCTCGTTTCCAAGCCGCACGGGTAACCGGCTCGTCCGGGGCGGTTTATCGCACCGGCATCGCCAGCCGGAAACTTCGCGCGGCTGCGCGACGATCGCGAACCGAATTTCATTCGTAATGAACGGGACGGCGCTGTTTGGGGCGAAACGCTCGGATCTTTGCGCGGAGTGAACGTCGTTTCACTTTTGCCGAATACAGGTTCGCAAATAACGAGGTTTGATTCGCAATCATCGGAATTCGTCATCAGGAACGGCAAATAAGCAAATCAAGCTTCTTAACAGGAACATTCGGTTCCTTGTGCGTGAACATTTAACTACAAGAAAGCTGGTCTTTTTCATGACACTACGCATCCTCGTGCTCGGCGGCGGCGTGATCGGCTTGTCGTGCGCCTTCGAGCTGCGCCGCCGCGGCTTCGCCGTCACGGTGCTCGAGCAGGGCAAATGCGGCGGCCAAGCGTCGGGCGCCGCGGCCGGCATGCTCGCCCCGTACTCCGAAAACGTCGAGCAGCCGGACCCGTTTTTCCGGCTGTGCCTGCAAAGCTTGGCGCTGTACCCGGAATGGCAGCGCGCGGTCAAGGAAACGTCCGGACTCGATTTCGAATATTCCGAAACCGGCAGCCTGTACGTCATGTACCACGAAGCCGACGTGCAGGCGATGCAGTCGCGGCGGCTGTGGCAGGACGAGCACGGCGCCCGCAGCGAGCTGCTCGGCGCCGCGGAGCTGCGCCGGCTGGAGCCGCACGTCGCGCCGGAGGCGATCGGCGCTTTGCGCTATCCCGGCGAGTCGCACGTCTACGCGCCGGGATACGTCAAAGCGCTGGAGCAGGCGTGCCGGCGCAGCGGCGTCGATATTCGCGACGGCCTGGAGCGCGCGGACGCCGTACGCTGGCAGGACGGCGCGGAGGTGCGCTCCGCCGCGGGCGAGACGTTTCGCGGCGACGCGCTGCTCGTCGCCAACGGCGCGTGGGCCGGACTGATGGAAGCGCAGTTCGGCATGGCGATCCCGATTTATCCGATCCGCGGACAAATTTGCGCATACGAAACGCCCGACATGCCGGTTCGGCACATGGTGTTTTGCAGCCAAGGCTACGTCGTCGGCAAGCGGAACGGCACGCTCGTCTGCGGAGCGTCCGAAGATATCGCCGGGTTCGAAACGTCCGTCACGAGACGCGGCATCGAGCGGCTTACGAGCTGGAACGGCAAGCTGTTTCCGTTTTTATCCGGGATGACCCCGTTTCACGAATGGGCCGGACTCCGCCCGGCGACTCACGACGGATTTCCGCTGCTCGGCAGGGCGCTCGGGTCCGATTCGCTTCTGTTTGCCGCCGGCCATTACCGCAACGGCATTTTGCTCAGCCCGGTCACCGCGCACGTCATCGCCGACCTGCTCGAAGGCCGCAACGCCAGCGGCCTGCCGCTCGAGCCGTTCTCTCCCGAACGATTCGGCGTCAACCCGTGAATACCGACCGACCAAGGAGGCACCGTATGAACGTATACAAAGCGCTGACGATCGCCGGCTCCGATTCGGGCGGCGGCGCCGGCATCCAGGCCGACCTGAAGACGTTTCAGGAGCTCGGCGTGTTCGGAATGAGCGCCATTACCGCCCTGACGTCCCAAAACACGCTCGGCGTTCAAGGCGTGTTCCCGATTCCCCCGGACACGGTCGGCAGCCAAATCGATTCCGTCCTTTCCGATATCGGGGCGGACGCAATCAAGACGGGCATGCTGTTCTCGGCCGACATTATCGCCCTTGTCGCGGAAAAGCTGAAACGTTACGGCCCGATCCCCCTCGTCGTCGATCCGGTCATGATCGCCAAGGGCGGAGCGGCTCTGCTGCAACGGGAGGCGGTCGAGGCGCTGCGGCGCGAGCTGCTGCCCGTCGCCGCCGTGCTGACGCCGAACGTGCCGGAAGCGTGCGCGCTGCTCGGCTCGGCGGATGAAATCCGCACCGCCGATCAAGCGGTCGAAGCGGCCAAACGGCTCCACGAGCTGGGCCCCCGCTACATTTTCCTGAAGGGCGGCCATATGGAAGGCGACGAAGCGATCGACGTGCTGTACGACGGAACGGAGGTGCGGCTGTTCGCCTCTCCGCGCATCCGCACGAAGCATACGCACGGCACCGGCTGCACGACCGCGTCGGCGATCGCCGCCGGTCTCGCCAAAGGGCTTTCGGTCGTCGATGCCGTAGCCGAGGCGAAGCGGTTCATTACGGCGGCGATCGGCTCCGCGCTCGACATCGGCGGCGGCATCGGCCCGACGAATCACGCGGCCTTTCGGCTGCAATCGGCCGGCTCGAGCCGGTAATCTCCAAAAAACGCCCCGGATTTCCCGTTCAGGAAATCCGAGGCGTTTTTGCGTTGCCGCCGACTATTCGATCATTTCGATTTCAATCCGTTCGCGCTCCGCGTCGTACGATACGAAGCCGCCGAGCTCTTCGGCGACAAACCGGCACGGCACGAACCATGCATCGCCGTGCAGCCGAGGGGCTCCGCCCATTTCGTACGCCTCCCCGTCAATGACCGCATCCTCGCTGCCGACTTTCAGCTCGATGACCGTATCCCATGCCGTCACAATCGTGGCCGTCTCGCCGTCGTAATCGACATCGGCCTCCATGAGGGCGGCGAGCAGATCGAGCGGCGCATAGCCGACTCCTTCTTCGATATACGCGGATTCCGCGTTCGCCGACTCGGCCGGGACGACCGGAATCGTAAAGATCGCCGGTTCGGGAACGGGAGTCGTTGCCGAATATTGGTTCAGCTCGTCCTCCAGCAATTGACCGAGCAGAGAGTTCGGATTGACCGTCTGCGCCCAGTCGTAGAACGAGCTGTCCCGGTCCACAATAAACCGGTTCGCTCCGGCCTCGATCGCGTCGGCCTTGACCGGCTTGTTGCGATCCCAGTTTTCCGTTTGCACGTTCAGAACGACGGCGGCGATGCCGTCCGTATCGCCCGATTGCGGACTGACGGATATCTCGGTATCCGATTTCCGCAAGGCGAGCTCGCGATCGAAATACAGCTTCGATTTGACGTACGTTTTATCGCCGAGCACGTCCTTAACCGGATTGCCTTCCGCCTTGTCCAGGCTGTCGATGGCGATAAGCGCGTAAAACAGCGCCTGTTTCAAAAACGTATGGACGATGTCGACCGCCAGCTCTTTGTCCGACGCGGCGTCGACGATGCTCTCCATAACGCCGCCGACCATCCCGTACCGGTCGGCCGGGGAAATCGGCAAGTCGTACAAGGCCCCGTCCTTGACGTACGGCTCGACAACCGGCCATACGACGTCGTACAGCTGGCCGACGAGCTGCTTGAACGCTTGATCGTCCTTCGTCAAATTGCGGATGAACGTTTTGAGCAGCGGCAATAGCTCGTTTCCTTTGAGCGTCGTCTCCAGCTTGTACACGCTCACCTGCTCGTTATGGATCGTCTCGGTTCCGCTCGTTACGGCGATCGATTTCGGATTCGGCAAATTGTTCACGATCAGGGACGCGAACGTTTTGTCGATTCCTTTCTCCTTGTACTTCGCCGCGATTTTTTGCGCGACGTCGTTCGCCATCCGGTCGGCGTCGTCAACCGGCACCATGCCGTTCAAGCCGAACGGGAATTCGATCGTTTCGGATGCGCCTTCGACTTGAAGCAGCATCCGGTCCGCCGCGGCGAACAGCCGAAACGGGATGGACCCTTTCGCAAGCGTGAGCTGACCGGAAACCGACATCCGCTCCTTGCTCTCCATCTTGATCTGCTTCAGCTCCAATTTGGCGTCGTTCAGCAGCTCGATCATCGCTTTCGCGTTTCCGTCCGGCTGCTTGTTCGGATCGGTCTTGAAATGAAGCGATACGACGGCGCTTCCTTGCATGGAGTTCGTGTCCAGCCCGGACAGCAGCGCTTTGTTCAGATCGAGTCCGCCGAGCGACTGGCAGCCGACGACGGCTGCGAGCAGGACGAGCAATAGCCATTTGCCGTACCGCCATACGTGTTGTCTCTTAATCTCGTTCATCTCCTAACCGGTTGTTTTACGCGCTTGTTTTATGCACGCTGGTGGATTCATTCGATACGAAACCGGGTTTTCCTGCCGGGTCCGGGGAACGATTTTCCAAGATTTCGCGAAAAAAAGACTGGCGGCTGCGCACGCCCGCACCGCCGCACTCGGCCGCAAGCCGGCAAAAAAGACCGCCCCGATTCGGATGCCGGGTACGGTCCCTTCGCCGTTCAAGCCCCGTCCTATTCGGACGGAACGGTCATTTGGCGGTCCGGTGCAATCGGAGCGAATTGCCCACGACGGAAATCGAGCTTAACGTCATCGCGCTTCCGGCCATCCACGGCTCGAGTACGCCCGCCGCCGCGAACGGGATGGCGATCACGTTGTACGCGAGGGCGAACAGCAAATTTTGCCGGATGTTGCCGAGCGTCTTGCGGCCGATCCGGATTGCGGTCGGCACGCCGGTCAAGCTTCGCTTCAGCAGCGTCACGTCGGCCGCCTCGATCGCCATGTCGGTGCCCGTGCCGACGGCAATGCCGATGTCGGCCGCGCCGAGGGCGGCGGCGTCGTTCAAGCCGTCTCCGACCATCGCCACCTTGCGTCCCGCTTGCTGCAGCTCGCGGACGACCGCCACCTTTCCTTCCGGCAGCACGTTGGCGTATACGCGGCGAATGCCGAGCTTGGACGCGATCGCCTTCGCCGTCCTTTCGTTGTCGCCGGTCATCATAATGACGTCGAGACCGAGCCGGCCGAGCCGCTTCACCGCTTCCTTCGAGGCGGCCGGAATCGTATCCTGCAAAGCGAGGTAGCCGGCGTATTTGCCGTCGACGGCCACGAACAGCACCGACACCCGCTGCGCCTCCAGCTTGCCGATCCGCTGCGGATCTTCCTCCGGCTCGATCCCTTGCTGCCTCAGCAGTTGCCTCGTGCCGACGTACACTTGCCTGCCGTCGACCGTCGCGCCGATGCCGTAGCCCGGAATCGCCTCGAAACGGGTCGTGCGCGGCACGTCCAACCCTTCGCGGACGGCGCTCAGCACGATCGCCTGCGCCAGCGGATGCTCGGAGCTCCATTCCGCGGCGGCGGCCAGGCGCAGCAGCTGCTCCCGCGTCCCGGAGGCGGCGCGAATATCGATCAGCTTCGGCTTCCCTTCCGTAATCGTTCCGGTTTTGTCGAGAATGACCGTGTCGATCGTATGAATTTGCTCCAAATGGCGGCCTTCCTTGAACAAAATGCCGTGCTGGGCCGCCCTGCCGGTGCCGACGAGCACCGAAGTCGGCGTCGCCAAACCGATCGCGCACGGACAGGCGATGACGAGGACCGAGATCGCCCGGATCAAGGCGGTCCCGAGATCGCCCGGCTCCGCGACGTACATCCAATAGGCGAACGTAGCCGCGGCCAGCGCGACGATCGCCGGCACGAACACCGAGGCGATCCGGTCCGCGATGCGCTGGATCGACGGCTTGGAGCTTTGCGCCTCCTCCAGCAGCCGAACCATTTTCGATACGGTCGTTTGATCGCCGGCGGCCAGCGCGAACACGCGCAGCGCCCCCGTCTTGTTGATCGTTCCGGCTATGACGCGGTCGCCGTCGCGTTTGTCGGCGGGGGCGATTTCCCCGGTAACGGCCGATTCGTCCACGGTCGAGCTGCCGGTGATGACGCGGCCGTCGACCGGAATTTTTTCGCCCGGGCGGATGAGCACCGTATCGCCGGCTTTCACTTGCTCGATCGGCACCTCCGACTCGCCGGAGCGGCTCAGCAGCGTCACCGTTTTCGCCTGCAGCTCGTGCAGCCGGCGGATCGCGGCGAGCGTCCGCTTTTTCGCCAGCGCTTCGAGCCATTTGCCCAAATGGACGATCGTGATGATCATCGCGCTCGTTTCGAAATAGAGCGGCACATGGCCCTCGTGCATCGCGGAGCCGTGCATCGCTCCGTGCGGCGCCGTCCCGGTGACGGTCAAATAATGGCTGTACAAAAAAGCGGCCGTCGTGCTCAGCGCGATCAGCACGTCCATATTCGCCGTCCGCCCGCGCAGCGCGCGGTAGGCGCCGATATAAAACTGCAGCCCGAACACGAACTGCACCGGCAGCGCCATCGCGAACTGGAACCAGGGGTCCATGAACAGCGCCGGCACCCATACGCCCGACGTAAACGACCAATGGCCGAACATCGTCCACACCAGCGGAAACGTAAACAGCGCCGACCCTAAGAAACGGTTGCGAAGCCGGGTGCGCTCGTCGTCGCCGCCTTCGTTTTGTTCGCGTACGAGCGGGACCATGCCGTAGCCGAGCTGCCGCACTTTGTCGCCGATTTGCTCGGCGCCGATTATTCGCGCGTCGAAGGCGACGGACATGCGCTCCAGCGCCAAATTGACGGCTACGTTATCGATGCCGTCCATGCGGGACAGCGATTTTTCGATTCTGGCGGCGCAGGCGGCGCACGTCATGCCGGTCACCTTGAACGTGGATCGCTCCAAATGGAAAGCGGGGCTTTGGCTCATCGTCATCACCTCGATTGACAAGCGTTACATCCCATGTATATGGGCGGCGGCGCCGTTTCATGCTGGCCCGATCGGGCCAGTTTCCGCAGCGGGCCGGTCCGGAATGCGGACAGTAGCCAATGCGTCTGCGCGCAGGGAGTGTCCGGGTTATGGATTGGGATGGGATTGGGATTGGGATTGGGATTGGGATTGGGATTGGGATTGGGATTGGGATTGGGATTGCGTTGGGATTGCGTTGGGATTGCGTTGGGATTGCGTTGCGATTGGGAGAGGATTGGTTCGGCGGAAACGGAGACGCCCTTCAACCGATGTCGATACATACGCTAACGAACCGTCATAACCTTAAACCGCCTCATTTCATGTCCGGCTCGGTTTAACGAATCGAAGTAACGTTATTTCGTCTCGCGGTGCTTGAAATCGTCCCCATTTTCAAGAAATAAGACCCGCTCGATTCGTTGCGCTTAGAAAACCGTTCCTTTTGCCGCATATAGCGATTGCAGGATTCGTTCGAAAAAAAAGAAGCCCCCGCTAACGAGAGCTTGGTCTTACCCCCGTCAAGTAGACAGTAAAAAAAGAGGTTAATTTATACGGCGATCGCCATTCGGTACTCAACCGGAGAGCGGTCGCCGAGTTTTTTCTGAAAGCGTTCATGGTTATAAAACTCTA